>JAGYID010000224.1 GCA_018606725.1 Acidobacteriota bacterium | reverse complement strand
CTTTGTAGCCGAGCCCGCCGTGCGGAGCGCGAGCGAGCACCGCCCGTCGGCGTTCTCCAGCCGATCCGGGCGGCGCGCAGCGTGCCCCGCGAGGCAGTGGCCGCCGCTCCAGGACCCAGGGGGAGACGGCACACTCCGCCGCGTTGACAGATGCGGGGGCCCCCTCTATCCTCGCCGCCCATGCGCGTTCGCGGCCCCGTGGCGCTCAGTCTTTTCTACCTGACCAACTTCGGCGTGCTCGGGGTCTACCTGCCGTACTTCAATCTGTACCTCAAGGATCTCGGATTCGGCGGGCTGCAGATCGGCATCGTCAGCGCCCTGCTGCCGCTGTCGACGGCGCTGGTCGGACCTCTCGGGGCCGTGATCGCCGATCGCCTGGGCCGCCGCCGCGCCCCCGTCGTGCTGTCGAGCCTCTTGGCGCTGGCGGTGTTCGCGCTGCTGCCGGGGGCGCGGACCTTCGCGGCGGTCGCCTGGATCGTGGCGGCTTATGCGGCGGCGCGGGCCCCGGCTTTGCCGCTGGTGGAGGCGACGGCGATGGAGATCTCCGAAGCCGGCGGGCCGCCCTATGGCCGGATGCGGCTGTGGGGGTCGATCGCCTTCATCGCATTGGTGCTCGGCTCCGGCCCGCTGGTGACGCGGCGTGGCGAGGCGATCGTCCTGCCGATCATCCTCGCGCTGCTCGGGCTGAATGTGCTGGCCGGCGTGCTGCTGCCCGACGACCGGCCGCGCGCCACAGTTCGAGGGGAGCCCGGAGGGTTGGCGAAGGTGTTGAGGCAGCCCTCGACTCTGTTGTTCCTGCTCGCCTGCCTGCTGATGCAGGCGTCGCACGGACCGTACTATGTCTTCTACTCCATCCACCTCGAGCGGGTCGGCTACGGCCCGGCGGCGATCGGCGCGCTGTGGGGTCTGGCGGTCGCCTGCGAAGTCGTTGCCATGCTGCGCATGCCCTCGGTCCTGGCGCGCTTCGGGCCGCTGCCGACCATGGCGGGGGCCTTCCTGTGCGCCTGCGGGCGCTGGCTGATCTGCGCCGTCACGGCCGCCCCGGCGGCGATGGTGCTGGCGCAGTCGCTGCACGCAGCGACCTATGCCGCCTTCCATGTCGCGGCGGTGTCCTACGTGCACCGGCGATTCGGCGAGAACCTGCGCGCCAGCGGTCAGGCGATCTACGGCTCGGTGACCTATGGCGCGGGCAGCATCGCCGGCATGGTCCTGAGCGGCCTGTGGTTCGAGCGGCTCGGCGCCCGGGCGCTGTTCGCCCGCGCCGCCTGGGTGGCGCTTGCCGGCGGCCTGCTGGTGATGGCGGCGGCCCGGCGGGAACGCCACGGCGGCGGTCTATAATGACGACTCACCCGAGAACGGCGGCGCCAGCGCCGCGGAGGACGGAGCGATGAGCGGTTCGATCGAGCCGCGCCGCATCCGGATCGGACACAGCCCCGACCCGGACGACGCGTTCATGTTCTACGGACTGGCTTCCGGCCGGGTCGCGACGCCCGGCTACGCCATCCAGCAGGTGCTGACCGACATCGAGGGCCTGAACCGGATGGCGCTCGCCGGCGACATCGAGGTCAGCGCGGTGTCGATTCACGCCTACGCCTACCTCGCCGACCGCTATCTGCTGATGCCCTGCGGAGCCAGCATGGGGGACGGCTACGGCCCGATCGTCGTCAGCCGGGACGAGGTGGCCCCGGACGATCTGCGCACCATGACCATCGCCGTCCCCGGCGCTCTCACATCGGCGACGCTGGCGCTGCGGCTGGCGCTGGGAGATGTCAGGACCGAGGTGATGCCGTTCGACCGCATCCTCGACGCGGTCGCCCGGGGCGAGCATCAGGCGGGGCTGCTGATCCACGAAGGGCAGCTGACCTACGGGGCGGCGGGCGTCCGCAAGATCCTCGATCTGGGCGTCTGGTGGCGGCAGGCGACCGGCCTGCCACTGCCGCTCGGCGGCAACGCCATCCGACGCGACCTCGGTACGGCGACGATTCGCGACCTCACGGCGATCATGCGGGCGACCATCGCCTTCGGGCTGGAGCACCGGCAGGACGCACTGACCTACGCCATGGAGTTCGGCCGCGGTCTGGGCCGGCCGCTCGCCGACCGCTTCGTCGGCATGTACGTCAACGACTACACGATCGATTACGGTGACAAGGGGCGCGATGCGATCGCGACCTTCCTGCAACGGGGCGCCGAGGCCGGCATCATCCCGCGGCGTCCTGCCGTCGAATTCTCCGCATGACCGGCCCGCGGGCGTCGGGCGGTGGCAGCGCCGGGCCCGCCTGGGAGGCGGCGCATGGTGCGGCGATCCTCGTCGACCGGTCGGCGCTCGGCCGGCTGTCGATCACGGGGGAAGACGCTCTGGATCTCCTGCATCGCCTCAGCACCAACGCCCTGAAGGGGCTGCGGGCAGGGGAGGGGGCGGCGACCGTGTTCACGACGGCCAAGGGGCGGATCCTCGACCTCGTCTGCCTGCACCGGCTGGAGAACCGCTTGCTGGCCCTGACCGGCGAGGGAAGGGCCGCGCCGCTGGCCGCCTGGATCGATCGCTACACCTTCCGCGAACGGGTCCAGGTCGAAGACTGGAGCGGGACGCACGGGACACTGGGGATCTTCGGGGCGCGGGCCGCAGAGCCCGTCGCCCGGGTGGTCGGAGAGGT
>JAGYID010000129.1 GCA_018606725.1 Acidobacteriota bacterium | reverse complement strand
TCGTCGAACTTTTCGTGGATGGTCATCAGGATGCGGCGATCGAGGCGGTCGAGGCCGAAGCGATCCACCTCGAGACGCTCGAGGTAGCGGGCGGCCACAATTCCGTCAATTCCTCCATCGGCCCCCACCTGCGCGAAGTCACGCACCCGGCGCAGGAGGCGGTTGGCAACGCGCGGCGTACCCCGCGAGCGGCGGCCGATCTCCTCGGCGCCGGTCTGGTCGACGCTGATCCCGAGAATGCGGGCGGCGCGGCGGACGATATGGACCAGATCCTCCACCGGGTAGAAGTCGAGGTGGTGGACGATGCCGAAACGGTCCCGCAGCGGGCCGGTGAGCAGGCCGATCCGCGTCGTCGCCCCGACCAGCGTGAAACGGGGCAGCTCGATCTTGACGGTCCGTGCGGCCGGACCCTGGCCGATGACGATGTCGATCTGATAGTCCTCCATCGCCTGGTAGAGGATCTCCTCGAGGACCGGCTGCAGACGATGAATCTCGTCGATGAACAGCAGCGAGCCGACCTCGAGGTTGGTCAGGATGGCGGCCAGGTCGCCGGCGCGCTCGATCGCCGGCCCGGAGGTGCTGCGGAGCGGTGCCTGTAACTCGTTTGCCAGAATGTGGGCGATGGTGGTCTTGCCGAGACCCGGTGGCCCGTAGAGCAGCACGTGGTCCAGCGCCTCGCGCCGCTCGATCGCCGCCCGGATGAATACCTTCAGGTTGGACTTGACCCGTTCCTGACCGACGTAATCAGCCAGCGTGCGCGGCCGCAGGCTGAGGTCCTGGCTGCCCTCGTCCGGTCCCTGGGAGGGGTCCAGCAGCCGGTCACCGGCATCCCGCCCGGCGACCGCCGGCGGCTCTCCGACCCCGCTCACCGCTTCCACGAGCGGGACTCCCGGCCCGGGAATCGGTGCCCCGACGGCACGCCGACGCGACCGTCGAGCGGCGGGTTCTCGGTCGGGCTCGTGGCTCACGGGCGCGCCCCCACGACCGTGCGGTCGTTCAGCGGGACAGGATCTTCAAGGTTTCTCGCAAGAGCGCTTCAAACCTGGGCGCCTTGCCGCCGGGGCTCTTCAGCGTCAGGTCGGCCGCACCGGAGGCGGCCCTGGCATTGTATCCGAGGTTGACCAGTGCCGAAATGAGATCCTGCCGCAGGCCGGCCGCGCCGGGCGGCCTGCCGGGAGGGTCGCCCGCCGTGCCGGCCGCCTCGATCGCCGCGAGGCGGTCGGCGAGGTCGACCAGGATGCGTTCCGCCGTCTTCCGTCCGATCCCGGGGATCGAGGCCAGTCTGCCGGCGTCGCGGTCGCGCACGGCCTGGATCAGGTCCTCCGCGCCGAGCCCCGACAGCAGCGCCAGGGCGGTCTTCGGACCGATGCCGCTGACGCCGATCAGCCGGACGAACAGCTCCTTTTCCCGGCGGGTGCCGAAGCCGAAGAGCAGGAGCGCGTCCTCACGCACGTGCGTGTGGACATGCAGCGTGACCGCATCCCCCGGCTCGCCGAGGCTCTCCAGGGTCGTCAATGGCACGTTCACATGGTAACCGACGCCCCCGACATCCACGACGCAGCCGGCGACCCCTTTCTCGACCAATGTTCCCTTCAGGCGGGCGATCATCGTCTCACTGCTGCGGGCCGATCACCGGTACGGGTCCATCGAGCGGCGCGCCGATTCGATCTCGGCCTGCAGGCGCAGCGCATCGGGCTGGCGGGGGTCGATGCGGAGCGCATCGCGAAGGGAGGCGAGAGCCTCCTCGTCCCGCCCATTGACGTGCAGCGCGTAGGCCATGGCATTGTGGAAGAGCGGCGACCGCAGTCCGAGTCCCGCCGCCTCCTCCACCTGCGCCCTGGCCCCCTCGAGATCGCGATTCATGCCGAGCGCGACGATCAAATTGGTCCTGGATTCGATATTGGTCGGGTCCTTTTCCACCGCCCGCTGCAGGAGCGCTGCCGCCTCGCGGACCTTACCGGCCTGGAGATCGAGGGAGCCGAGGTTCGCCATCGTCCCCACCAGGTCGGGAGCGAGCTCCAGAGCGCGCTCGAATTCCGCCCGGGCTCCATCCAGGTCCCCTTTTCGCTTCAGGGCGAGGCCAAGCCAGTTATGGTACATCGGCAGGCGGGGATCGCGGGCGAGTGACTGCCGCAGGCGCGACTCGAGGGCGGCGGCGCGCCCCTGTGCGTCGTACAAGCTGAACAATTCCTGCATGGCGTGCGTCGAGGTCGGCTCGAGGCGCAGCGCTTCGAGGAGCGCGGTTTCGGCCTCGCGCTGCCGGCCGGAGGCGGCTAGCAGCATGCCCTGGGCGATCCGCAGGCCGACCCTCGACTTGTCACGTGCCTCCGGCGGGAGCTTGAGCGCCTCGAGATAGAGCACGCCGTCTTCCGGCCGGCCCAGCTGGATGAAGATCTCGGCCAGCTTGATGAGCGCGCCTCGATCGGTCCCTGCGTCCAGGGCGACCAGTCGGCGCAGGATGTCCAGGGCCTTCTCGGGCTCCCCCTTCGCCTCGTACAGAATCGCCAGACCGGAGAGTGCCTGCGGTGACTCCCGGTCGAAGCGCAGAGCCATCAGGAACTCGGACTCGGCGCGGTCATATTGCCGCTTCCCCAGCAGGACCGTGCCGAGATTGGTGTGATAAAGGAGGGTCGGGACACCTCCGCCCGCCGGTGTCACGCCGATGCCCGCCCCCTTGTCGTCCGGCGGACGCGATGATTCGCCTCCGATGTAGCCCAGCGACCGCAGCTGCTCCACCATCTCCTGCTCGGCAGCCTTCCCCTCCTCGGCAATCTCGGTGGCGCCCGCCGCGGGGGTTCGCGGACCGAGCCCCTCGTAGGACGGCACCTTCTCGATCGGGGTGCGCGCGGCAAATGCCTCGTCCAGCAGGGATTGCGGGATCTTGCCCGGCATGTCCTCGGCCAGCGGCAGACCGAGGAGATGCAGGACGGTCGGGGCGATGTCGTACAGCGTGACGGTGGGGATCTCACCACGGCCGATTCCGGGCCCGGCGGCGAGGAAGATGCCGGTCAACTCGTGCCACAGTCCAGGTTTCCCTTCGATGAACGGCTTGACATCGTCAGGTCGGCGGCGCCCCGTGGCAAAGCCGTGGTCGGAGACAACCAGCACGGTGGTTCCGGGCGCCGCACGCAGGATGTCCCCGAGGATCTCATCCTGATAGCGGTAGAACGCCTCGATCGTGCCTTGAAAGCTGCGGTAGTCGTTCTCCGAGCAGAGGCTCATGCGGGGCGGGGCGCAGTGCGCGAAGCGGTGATTCACCTCATCCACTCCCTGGAAATAGACCGCGAACAGGCGCGGCGCCTCGCCGCCCCGCTCGCTCCGCAGCAGGTCGAGGGCGACGCGCCGGTACGTCTCCGTCGATGCGAGCACCCGAGTCAGGACACCGATCGACTCGCGCCGCTCTGAGCCCGCTCCTCCAGGTTTGCGGGCGGCCACCAGCTCCTGACGGCCAACGCGAATGAAGCGGCCCACAATCTCGAGGGTGACGTTTTCCGGGGTCACCCGCAGCCGTTCGACAGTGGGGGCGTAATCGGGCGGGTAAACGGCCCCCCGGCCGGCGGCCGGGCCTGCGAGGTCGAAAGTGGAATAGGCGATGCGATCCGAGATCAGGTGGCCGGTGACCGATTCGGCAGGCCAGGTGGCCCACCAGGCGATCGTATCGGAGCGCATGCCCGCTTCGCTGACGATATTCCACAGGGCGCGCGTCTTGCGAAAGGTCGAGTTGATCGGCACGCGCTGCCCGGTGACCGGATCGGCGACCAGAAAGTCGTCGATCCCGTGACGGTCCGGAGCCTTGCCGGTGGCGATCGTCGTCCACAGGAGCGGCGACAGGGTCGGCACGCTCGACTTCAGCTTGCCCCAGGCGCCCTGCCGCTTGAGGCGCGCCAGGTTCGGGAGCTGTCCGCGTGCGATGAGCGGATCGATGATGTCCCAATCGGCACCGTCGATTCCAAACAGGAGCACGCGCAGGCCCGTGTCCGCGCGCCGTCCGAAAATCGCTTCGCGCGCGAACGACGCCAGCACATCGGGAGGCGCCACCGGCGGCCCGAGTCGAAGTTCCAGCCCCGCACCGAAGCGGTCCTCGAGGGCCGATCGGGTGGCCGATGCGAGAATGTCGGCGGAGGTCCCGGAGGCCAGATCGTAGGTGCCGACCATTGCGGCGGCCTGCCGCAGTTGCTCGTCGACGGCAGTTGCCAGCGCCGCCCTCGCGCCGCCCTCACCCCCGGCCTTGGCCATCTCGAGCAGGGACTGGGGCGCTGGACGCGCCCGCGCCGTGTACGGCAGGGCGACGACGCTGCCCTCGCGTGAGGCTGCCTGTGTCCGTCCCTCCACCGCCACAATTCCACCGGGGAAAACGTCGATCCGTTCAACGAAAGGCAACCGCAGGGCGAGGCCCGGCTTGAGGATTTCGGGCGTCCCTCCCCGCCGCCACGACCGAACGGCCACAGTACCGCCTCGAACGGGCACCAGCACGGCGGCGAGGAGCAGGGCGGCAGGCAGCCCCAGGAGGCAGATTCGTTTCAGTCGTCGGCTCACAGCGGCGGGAGCCTCCGAGCCCGCTGGCGCTCCGACTCGAGGCCGGTGCCCGACTTCGATCGGCTCGCGCGAATCGAACTGGCGTCAGATCCGGGCAGCCAGCCGGGTTTGCTGCAATGACGTCGAGGAGTGCGCATGGCAGATGGCGACCGCCAGGGCATCGGAGGCATCACCGGCGGGCAGGGAGCCTTCGAGATGCAGGAGCATCCGCACCATGCGGCTGACCTGCTCCTTATCGGCCGCGCCGTACCCGGTGACCGCCTTCTTGACCAGGCGAGGCGCGTACTCATGGACCGGCAGCCCCGCGCGCAGGAGCGACAGGAGCGCGACCCCACGGACCTGGGCGAGTTGCAGGGCAACCCGGCTGTTGCGGGCGTGAAACAGGTCCTCGATGGCCGCGACGTCGGGATTCGCCCGCTCCGCCAGGCGGTCGAGAGCGGCGGCGATGTGCGGCAATCGGTCGATCAGATCCAGTCCCGGAGGCGGGACGATCGTGCCAAAGTCCACGGCCCGCAAGCTGCCGACCCGGCTCTCCACCATGCCGTATCCCGTGACCCGCGAGCCGGGATCGATCCCCAGGATGAGCATCGTTCAGGACGCCGCCTGCTGCTCGGAGAGATCGGCCTCGTCGATGTCGAAGTTGGCGTAGACGTTCTGGACGTCCTCGTGATCCTCGAGGGCCTCCATCATGGAGAGCACCTGCTGCGTCTTCTTGCCCTCCAGCTTGACGGTGTTCTTGGGGACCATCGACACCTCCGCCGAAGTCGTCGCGACGCCTTTGGCGGTCAACGCCTCCCGCACCGCCTCGAGCCTCTCCGGCGGCGTCAGGATCTCCCAGTTCTCGCCATCGTCGCGCACATCGTCGCCCCCGGAGTCGAGCACGATTTCGAGCAATTCCTCCTCGCTGCCCTTCCCCTTCGGTATGACGATGTAGCCCTTCTTCTCGAACATCCAGGAAACGCAGTTGCTCTCGCCGAGATTGCCCCCGTACTTGGAGAATAGATGGCGGATCTCTGGCAAAGTGCGGTTCCGGTTGTCGGTCATGGCGTGCACCAGAATCGCCACGCCACCGGGGCCGTATCCCTCGTAGGCGACTTCTTCATAGCTGACGCCCGGCAGCTCCCCGGTCCCCTTCTTGATCGCCTTGTCGATGTTGTCCTTGGGCATGTTGGCTGCCTTGGCCGCTGCGATCACCGTCCGCAGTCGAGGGTTGCTGTCGGGGTCCTTGCCCCCCAACCGCGCCGCGACGGTGATTTCCTTGATGATCTTCGTGAACAACCGGCCGCGCTTGGCGTCCGCAGCGCCCTTCTTGTGCTTGATCGTGTGCCATTTCGAATGTCCGGACATCGAAACCCCCGTCTCCTCGCGCGAGCCGTCATTCTAACATGACGCTCTGCAATAGGCCGTATGAAGGAAAAGCCCGCGGGGCTTGCCCGCGGGCTTTTCGATGTTATCCCGGCGATGTCCTACTCTTCCACGCCGTTGCCAGCGCAGTACCATCGGCGCTGGAGGGCTTAACTTCCGTGTTCGGAATGGGAACGGGTGTGACCCCTCCGCTATCTTCGCCGGGAAACTTATCTCATGACAGCCGGACTATAGCAGAAATCCCCTAAAAGGTGAACTTGAATCCGATACCGAGAGCGAATCCACCCAGCTTGACGGCGCCGCCTTGGATCAGATAAACGTCCGGCGGATCATCCACGGCCGTTGACCCAAGCGTGCTCGGGGTCCCACCCCCACTCTGGACTGGAAAGGCTGGACAGCCGTTCTCGTGCACGCTGTTAGCATTCGCCGTTGGGTCGGGCGACTGCGCGCATCCGCCTGGCCAGACCGAGTGCACCGGGGTGTCCGGCGTCCAGGTGACGCCGTTGCACAGCGGATTGCCCGCACCTGCCTGGGTGGTGCACACATCGTAACCGTAAAGCAGGTAGCGATCGAAGGTGCCATTCCCGTTGGCGTCCTCGGTGTCGAGCTTGCCGTTCACGCAGGCCGGGCACGGAACCTGGATCGCCTCACCGTAGTCCAGCGGACCCTGCCCCGGCAGCAGCCCGTAGAGAATGCCGCTGTCCTCGTTGATGTGCTCTAGGCCGGCGTTGAGATCCAGATTCTGGTTAAACACGATGTCTTCGGTTTCCAGCAGACCATCACCCTTGCAGTTACGGTCGGAGCCATTGGCAATCGAGCACAGGGTGTGAATGTCCTTGCCGGGGAGGTCCATCTCGTCTTCCCACAGCTTCCACTGCCCTTGATCCTGGCTTGGGCCGTTGCAGAACTCGTTGCCGCCCACGCAAGCGAGCAAGAGCCGTCCCGGGTCCGTAACCCCGAATCGCACCTGGTGGGCATCGTCGACACGGATGTCCACGGTGGAGGTGTTCCAGACGTACTTGGCGTCCACGTAGAATGAGAATTTCTCGTTGACGTAGTAGTCAACTCCTCCCTGGGCGAACCATTCCAGACCGCTCTGCACATCCACGGTCAGCGGTTTCGGGAAGAACGGCCCCGACTTCAGACCGGTGCCGGCGTCCAGCTTCCCGTTTGGCAGGAGCGGGCCGGACGTGCCATCGGGGTCTCGGTCCTCACCCGCATCGAGGATGCCGTTCATGTTGGTGTCCTCACCCGAATCGAGGATGCCGTTCATGTTGGTGTCCTCAGCCAAATCGAGGATGCCGTTCTTGTTTGTGTCCTCGGTGCCCTCGCAGGTCTGCCCCGTGTACTCGCCCTCGCACGCCACCGCGACCACCAGAGATCCAACCCGTTGGGAGTGAGTGTTGAAGTCCTCGTTGGTCGCCACATCGACCTTACGGTATCCCAAGCCGAGGCCAATATAGGGATCCAATGGCGACTCCGGACGGAAGCGCACCAGGGCACTCAGGTGCATCGGCAGCTCTTTGACTGTGCCGATCGAGACGAAGTCGGTGTTCTTCACGGTTGCCGGCGTGCCGGCGCTGGAGAAGTACCAACAGTTCTGATCCATGTTAGGGCCGCAGGCGGACAGGCTGGAATCGGTCTCACCGTTCGGCGGCTGGGTGGCATCGTTCGTGTAGAACTCGATCTTCCCGACCGGGGCGGTGAGGTACGACGCTGCAAGCTGAATCGCCAGCCACCGGCTGATCCCATAGCTGCCATGGACGTCCAGCTGGAAGCTGTCCTGGATGGTCGGTTGATTGAGCATGCTGTCGTCTGGTCTCTCGTCGACCGAACCGACCGACGGGATTCCGTTATCATCGACGACAGTATCCCCGATCGCGATATCGGAATTGCTGCGGACGTTGTCTTCCGTGGCGTAGTAGGAGAGGCCAAACCCGAACTGCCACTTGCCCTTGGTGTCCTCCGCGAGGAGCGACCCGCAGGGGATCCCTATCGACAGAGCCACCGCTGCGATGACGATTCTGTAGGCTATCCGCATAGATCCTCGACGCGCGTTTTGAGATCGCGAAAACGACCGAACAATACGTCGAAGTGGCTGTGGATACAACAGGATTCTCCGCCGATCGCTGCACGTATACAGCGGGGGACTTCCTCGCCTATCAGGGCTTGTTCGGGCAGGCCGTCATTGGATCTCGCGATCATCGAGTACGCATGGAGACGGCCAGCGACTCTCTTGACAACGATCCGGTAAACTCGCAAAGGCGGGGCGAGATATTATGGTCAAGCCTCACGGCCGCTTAGTACCGGTCAGCTCAATGGGTTGCCCCACTTACACCTCCGGCCTATCAACCTGGTCGTCTCCCAGGGGCCTTCAGTCCGCCCGAAGGCGGAAGGGATACCTCATCTTGGGGAGGGCTTCGCGCTTAT
>JAGYID010000007.1 GCA_018606725.1 Acidobacteriota bacterium | reverse complement strand
TCGTCGATGACCGACCAAGGTCACTGTCCTCCTCGCTCCTTGTCTGCGACCCGCAAGCCCCATGCGCGCGGCCCGGCCGAATACTCGGACCGGCTCCTAGGAGCCTGCGCGGGTATTCGGCGGGGTCCCGCTCCGCCGATCACCAATCGGTAATTTCCCGCCCGGCTGGCCCAAACCAATTAAAGAACTAGATTTCAATCGGGTCGGTCCGCACCGCCGCGGACCCGACGCGCCCGGACTCCGTCCGTCGGGGGAGCAGCGTGAGTGTCGTCGGCAGCCTGGAAGATCTGTCGTTCCCGGACATCCTCCAGATGATTCACGCCAGCCGCCAATCGGGCACCCTCGTCCTGACCTCGCCCGACGCCGAGCGACGCGTCCGCTTTCACAACGGGCTGGTGTGCGGCGCCACCCTCGGCGACGGCGAGACCGAGCTCGAGGACCTGCTGGTGGAGCGCGGCCACCTCGATCGCGCCAGGTTGCCGGAGGCACGCCGGCGGCAGGCGGAAATCGGGCAGCCGCTGTCCGCGGCGCTGGTGGAGCTCGGCGCCGTCGGGCAGGACGTCCTGGAGCGGGTGGTGCGCGACGAGCTGCGCACCATCCTGCGGGCCCTCGTGCTGCTCCAGGACGGGGAATTCCGCTTCCTCCCGGAGGACGACGCGCCGGCGCCCGGCGGCAGCCTCCGGGTCAGCGAGGGATTGTCGCCGGAGACCATCCTGCCGCCGGAGGAGGTTCGCCGCACCGCCCGCCAGACCGCCGATCGACGACGCGAGCCGCGACCGACTGCCGATCGTCGCGCGGCGCGGCCGGCGGTGCCGCGCCACGTCCTGCTGGTCATCGACCGGGCGGTGCTGCGCTACGCGCTGAAGGACGAGCTGCTGCGCCGTCACTATCAGGTCGAGGCCTGTGCCACGCCGGCCTCGGGCCTCGAGCTGGCCCGCTCGCTGATGCGCCGCGGCATCGCCTTCACGCTGGTGTGCGACCTGGTTCTGCCCGACCCCGCCGGCAAGGGGTGGCAGGGCGGCCTCGAGCTGATGCGTCAGATCAAGCGGCTGTCCCCGGGCCTGCCGGCGATCATGCTGGGGGACGTGCGCGACCCCGCCGCCGGCGCCGAGGCGCGCGCCGCCGGCGCCCTGGGGTATCTGCCATTCCCCGACCTGGGGGGCGCCGCGCTGGCGCAGGTCGGCGATCACCTGGCCCGCTTCGCAGCGGAGGTGCGCGCCGCCGTGGGCAACCCGGATCGACTGGCGACCGGCGATCGGCCCGGGCCGGAGCCGACGGTGCGGGTCGTCGACCAGCTGTCCCTGTTGCGCGGGCTGGTCGGGGAGCTGCACTCCGAGGAGGCGGTCGAGATCCCCCTGCTGGTCCTGCGCCTCGGGGCGGAGTACTTCGAGCGCGGGGTGCTGTTCGCGGTGCGCGGCGTCGAGGCCCACGGCAGCGGCGCATTCGGGAGCGAGACCGCCGGCGCCAGCCTCGAGGACCGCATGCGGGGAGTGGTGCTGCCGCTGGTACGCGGCTCGCTCCTGCACCGGGTCGCGCACAGCCGGCTGCCCTACGTCGGACCGATCCCGCGCTCCCGCCTGAACGGCGCCCTGCTGGAGCGGCTGGGCACGGCCCCGCCCGATGAGGTGGCGGTGCTGCCGCTGGTCTCCGGGCGGCAGGTCCTGGGACTTCTATACGGCGACAATGGTCTCGGCCGCCGGCCGATTGGCGACCTGCGCGGCCTTGAGATCTTTGTCGTCCAGGCGGGAACGGCGCTGCACAGCGCGCTGCTGCAACGGCGCGTGGACGCCCTCGGGTCGCGGGGCGGAACGGACGGCTTCGATGTCCGAGCGTGACGAGTTCTTCGATCGCGCCGAGCGGCAGAAGCTGGAGCGTGACTTCTTCGCCGAAGCGGAGCAGATCTTCGACGGGCTGACGGCCGATCTGACCGCCCTGGAAGCCGGGCTTGGGCGCGACGGGGCGTCGCCCGCGGTGGTCAATCGCATGTTCCGCGGGGTGCATTCCCTGAAGGGGTTGTCGGGGTCGCTCGGCATCGACGACGTGAGCGCCCTGGCGCATGCCGTCGAGACGGTCATGGATCGGCTGCGGCTGGCGCCCGAGCGCCTCGATGCCGCGACGCTCGATGCCCTGCACGACGGCGTCGATCAGCTCTCCCGCCTGGTGCGCGACCGGCGCGCCGGCGGCAGGGGAGGGCGGCCGATCGCCGCGCTGGTCGAGCGGCTGCGGTCCGTCGGCGGCGCCGGAGCCGAGGGAACCCCGGCGCCCGGAGCGGCCTCCGCCGGCGCGCTGCTGCGCCGGCTCGATCTCGACGCGGGGCTGCGCGCCGCCCTGTCGGAACACGAGGAGGGGCGGCTCGAGGCGCACCTGCGCGCCGGCAGGCCGGTGCGGCTCGTCCGTCTCCGCCTGCCCCCCGAGGGGTTCGACGAGCCGCTGCGGAGCGTCGTCGCCTGGCTGGGCGAGCGCGCCGAGATCCTCAGCACGATCCCGGAGAGCGTCACCGGCGAGGAGGCTCGTTTCGCCATCCTGACGGCCGGCGCGGAGCCGATCGAACCCTCGGCCGCACCGCTGGCGGGGCTGGAGGCGAGCGTGCGCATCTGCGCCCTTCTGGATGACGGGCCGGGTCCGTCGGCCGGGAGCGAAGCCGTCAACGGCGACGACGAGCTGCGGGGATTGTCCGACACCCTGCGGGTTCCGGTGGCGCGTCTTGATCAGCTGCTATCGCAGACCGGCGACCTGGGGATTGCCTGCGGCGCCGTCGCCGCCGCCGCCCGGCGGCTGCGCGAAGCCCACCCGGGCGACCGCCTGGCGGCGGACCTGGATCGCCAGGCCGGCCGCCTGCTGCCGCGGCTGGCCGCCCTGCAGCGAGCCACGCTCGAGGCGCGGCTGGTGCCCTTCGAGCAGCTGTTCGCGCGCCTCACCCGCATGGTGGCCCGCGCCGCCCGCAGCGCCGGCAAGGAGGTCGACCTGCACACCATGGGCGGCGACACCGAGATCGACAAGGCAGTGAGCGACGAGCTGGCGGCTCCGCTCCTGCACCTGCTGCGCAACGGGCTCGATCACGGTCTCGAGCCGCCCGCCGAGCGCCTCGCCGCCCGCAAACCGCGGCGCGGCCGCCTGGTGTTGTGCGCCTTCCGTCGCGGCGGCCGCGTCCTACTCGAGGTCAGCGACGACGGGCGCGGCATCGACCCGGCGGCGGTGCGCGCCGCGGCGGAACGGCGCGGGCTCCTGCCCCCCGGAGCGCCGTTGACGTCCGCCGAGGTCGTCGAACTGATCTTCCGGCCCGGGTTCAGCACCGCCTCGACCGTCAGCGAGGGCTCGGGTCGCGGCGTCGGCCTGGACGCGGTGGGTGCGGCGCTGCGGCGCCTGAAGGGCACCATCGAACCGCGGACGATCGCCGGCCAGGGCACCACCTTCACGCTCAGCGTGCCGTTGAGCCTGTCGCTGGTGCGCGCGCTCATCGTGGTGGCCGGCGGCCGGCGATTCGCCATCCCGCTCGGGGACATCCGGGAGAACCTCCGGCTCGACCCGGCGCGCCTGCGCGGGTCGGCGGGGAAAGCCGAGTCTTACGACAGGCCGGGCGGATCGCTGCCCCTGGTGCGGCTGCGCACCCTGTTCGGCGCGGCCGACGGCGCGCCAGCCGCGGCCGGCCTCTACGCGGTGATCGCCTCCGCCGGCGGGCGTGACCTGGGGATCGTGATCGATGGCTTCGCCGGGCAACAAGAGATCGTGGTCAAGCCGATCGGCGCCTGGGCTCGCGAGCTCCCCGGCATCAGCGGAGCGACCGATCTCGGCGACGCCACCGCCGTGCTGGTCCTCGATCCGGAATCGCTGCCCCCCGGAGGTGCTCGTGCCGGCGCCGCCTGAAGTCGCCGCTCCGGCCGCGGCGCCGGCGGCCGGGACGCCCGAGCGGCTCCTGGCGTTCCGCCTTGACGCGCGCGAATACGCCGTGCCGATCGATGCGGTCGTCGGCATCGTGCCGTACCGCCCCGCCACGCCGATACCCGGCCTGGATCGGGCGGTGCTGGGGATCCTGCCGATGCGCGGCCGGATGGTGACGGTCGTCGAGGCGCGCCGCCGCCTGGGGCTGCCGGAAGGCCACGCCGGCGGGCTGCAGGTCATCGTCTTCGATCGCGGTGGCGACCTGGTCGGGCTGCGGGTCGATGCGGTGTCGCGGGTCTGCGACGACGGGCCGGAGCGCCTGGACCCCGAGATGCTGCTCGGGAGGCTCGTGTGATCGTCGTCTGCCCCGGCTGCACCCGCCGCTACCGGATCTCTCCCGCGCAGCTGGAGGCGGGGCGGCGGATGCGCTGCCAGGGCTGCGGGCGGGTCTTCGGCCCGGGCGAGCAGGGACCCGCCGAGGCCGAGGCGAACGGGCCGCTCGTGGTGCTGGGCGACGAGGAGCGGGAATTCCGCGATCTCGTGCAGTCGGCGCTCGCCTCGCTCGGCTGCCGCGTGCAGGTGACCGATGACGGCGAGATGGCGTTCCGGTTCGCGGTCAGTCACCGCCCCGTCTTGATGATCCTCAACGTCTACATGCGGAAGATGCTGGGCGTGGCGGTGTGCGAAGGGGTCAAGGGGAGCCCCGATCTCCGCGACACGAAGGTGGCGCTGGTCGGGTCGGTGTTCAAGTCGGAGCGCTTCGTGCGCCGGCCGATCCACTTGTACGGGGCGGATGACTACTTCGAGGACGTCATCCCGGAGGCCGACCTGCGCCGGCGGTTGCAGGCGCTGCTGGGCGGCCAGGCCCCGACCGGCGAGCAGATCGAGCCGCACGCTGAGATCCGGCGCCTGGCGCGCATCATGGTCTCCGATCTGAAGATTTACTATCCGGAGGAGTTCCGCCGCGCCCTCGCCGAGCGGCGCTTCTTCGAGACCTTCCGGGAGGAGCTGACGCAGGCCAAGGATCTGATCGCCCGGCGGTTCCCCGACCTGCCGGACCGCCTGCAGATTCTGGCGGCGGCGCTGAAGGAAGGGCTTCTGGCGGAGCGCCCAGGGGGCCCGGCGGTCTCCTCTCCGGGCCCCGCGTGACCTCCCGGCGGCGACGATCCCCGGCGGCGGGGAACGACGCCGACGCCACCACCGGAGCCACGCTGATCGCCATCGGGTGCTCGGCCGGTGGACCGCCGGCGCTGCAGGCCCTGCTGCCGGCCCTGCCGGGCGACGCGCTCACGACGGTGGTGGTCGCGCAGCACATGCCGGCCCGCTTCACGACCCTGTTCGCCGCCCGTCTGGCCAGGCTGTGCGCCCTGACGGTGATGGAGCCGGACGACGGCGCGCCCCTGCTCCCCGGCCGGATCTACATCGCGCCGGGGGGCCGCCAGACACTGCTCGCAGCGGCGCCCGACGGCATCCGCTTCGTCATCCGCGCCCGTCAGCCCGGGGAGCGCTACGCCCCGTCGGCCGATCTGCTGATGACGTCGGCCGCGCGCGTCTTCGGCGCCGCCGTTCTGGGGGTCCTGTTGTCCGGCATGGGAACGGACGGCGTTCTCGGACTGCGGTCGATCAAAGAGGCCGGCGGCGGCACGGTCGCCGAATCGGAGGAGACGGCGGCGGTGTTCGGCATGCCGCGCGGCGCCATCCGCGCCGGTCTGGCCGATCGGGTCCTGCCCCGCCAGGAGATCGCCTCGGCGCTCGCCGGCGCCTGCCGGCGCGAGGGTCGGCGATGAAGCCGAGGCCGCGCCCGCCGATGACAGAATTGCACCCACCCGGGCCGGGACCTATATTGGCGGCGATGTCTCAGGGTCAGGACGCGACCCGGAGCGGAGAGCGGGAGGATCTCTCCGCGCGCAGCGAGGAGCTGCGCAACATGTTCAACCGCGCCCGCGCGTTCACCGAGGAGTTGCTGCGGGAGAACGAGCGGCTGCGCTTCCGGCTCGCAGGGCTGACCCGCGAGCTGGAGGAGCGCGGCGAGGGGCACCCCGGAGCGGGCGACGTGGCGGAGCTCAACGCCCGCATCCGGCGGCTCGAGAGCGAGCGCGACGACCTGCTCGGCCGGTTCCGCGAGGTCGAGGCCATCAATCGCTCCGTCGCCACACGCTACGAGGAAATCGAGCAGCAGAACAATCAGCTGGCCAACCTGTACTACGCGTCCTACCAGCTGCACACGACGCTGAACTTCGCCGAGGTCGTCAGCACGGTCAAGGAAATCCTGATCAACCTGGTGGGCGCCGAGGCGTTCGCGCTGTTCTGGGTCGAGGAGAAGGGCGCCAATCTCAAGCTGGAGGCCTCCGAGGCCCTCGGACGCAGCGTGCCCGAGACGCTCCACTGCGAGGCCGGCCCGCTGCGCGCCGCCGCCGTCGACGGCCGATCCTACTACGCCGACCCGCTGCCGGCGGGCGGGCCGCTCAAGCCGGATCGTCCGATCGCCTGCATCCCGCTCAAGGTCGGCACCCGGGTCATCGGGGTGATCGCCATCTATCGACTGTTGCAGCAGAAGGACCGGTTCCAGCCGCTCGATTTCGAGCTGTTCACGCTGCTCGCCGGGCACGCCGCCACGGCGCTCTTGAGCTCGCGGCTGTACCAGAGCTCGGAACAGAAGCTCTCCAACCTGCAGGACTTCATCAACATGCTCACCGGGCCCGCATCCTCATGAGCGCCCTGACCCTGCTGGTCGTCGAGGACTCGCCGCTGGTGCGGCAGTTGATCGCCTTCACCCTGAGGCGGCTGCGCGACTGCCGGGTGGTCGAGGCGGTCGACGGGGTCGACGCGCTCAAGAAACTCGCCAGCGAGCGGATCGACCTGGTGATCACCGACATCAACATGCCGATGATGGACGGCCTGAAGCTGGTCACCCACATCCGCGGCAACGCGCGCACCAAGGACCTGCCGATCATCATCGTGACCACGGAGGGGGCCGAGGAGGATCGGCGGCGCGGCCTGGCGCTCGGCGCCAACGCCTACATCCCCAAACCGGTTCAGCCTTCCGATCTCCTCAAGACCATCACCTCGCTGCTCGACCCGTCGCGCAACTGACGCGCCCCGAGCAGCTGCGCCCGGCGTTGCGCCCGGCGCGGCCCCTGGCTCCACCAGCACAGCGCGAACAGCGCCCACAGCAGGCGCGACCGGTCGGCCCGGCGCGTCCGGTGCGTCTCGAGCCACGCGGCGGCGATTGCCGGATCGAGGCCGAGATCGTCCTGCAGAGTGCCGGCCGTGACGACGTCCCGATGCAGCGGCTCGAGCGGTCCCGCGATCCACTCGCCGATCGGCACCTCGAAGCCGCGCTTCGGCCCCGACAGGACGGCCGGCGGCAGGAGCGGCCGCAGAGCGCGCCGCAGCAGCCGCTTGCCCGACAGGATGGAGAAATGCGCCGCCGCCGGCAGAGACAGCGCCGCCTCCACCAGGCGCGGGTCGAGAAACGGAGCGCGCACCTCGAGGCCGTGCAGCATGCTGGTGCGGTCCACCTTGGCGAGCATGTCGTCCGGGAGCGGCAGGTCGACCTCGACCGCGAGGCTCGCCTCCAGGCCGCCGCCGAAGCGCCGGTAACGCTCGAGCACCAGGCTCGCGGCGAGATCCTCGTCGGGAACGCCCGGCCGGATCGCCCGGCGGTCGTCGCGCTCGCCGATCGACATCCAGGCGGCGTGCGCGCCGGCCAGGTCGGTCTGGAGACCCCGCAGCAGTTTGCGGACGGCGTGGAAGGTGCCCGCCGCCCCGGCCCCCTGCCGCGCCGGCAGGACGCGCAGGGCCCCCAGCAGGGCGCCGCGGGCGGGGGCCGGCAGCCGGCGCAGTGAGCGGTGCGCCGCCAGGGCGCGGAACAGCCGGTAGCCGCCGAATACCTCGTCGCCGCCATCGCCCGACAGGGCGACCGTCACGTCGCGACGGGCCTCGCGCGCCACCAGCGAGCCGGCCAGCGCCGACGAGTCGGCGAACGGCTCACCGAGCCCATCGAGAACGGCGGGGATCTCGGCGCGCAGGCGCTCTGCGTCGACGCGGATCTCCCGGTGCCGCGAGCCGAGGAAGGCGGCGGTGGCGGCGGCGCGGCCGGACTCGTCGAAGTAGGGCAGCTCGGGGACCACCATCGCGAAGGTGCGTGGCGGCGCCGCGTCGCGGCGGGCCATGCAGGCGACGACCGCCGACGAGTCGACCCCGCCCGACAGGAACGCCCCGAGCGGCACATCGGCCTCCAGGCGGCAGCCCACCGCTTCGACCAGCAACTGACGCAGCGCCTCCTCCGAGAGGCCGCCGCTCGATCGGTCGATCCGCGCCTCCAGCCGGTAATAGCGATCGATGCGCGCTGGACGCCCGGGCCCCGCCTCGAGCACCGAGGCGTGGGGCAGCTTGCTGACGCCGCGGTAGATCGTCCACGGCGCCGGCACGAAGCCGAGCGTCAGATACAGCTCGAGGGCCTGAGGGTCGAGACCGAGATCGACCCCGGGGTAGTGCGCCAGCGCCTGGATCTCCGACGCGAAGACGAGATGACCGGAGGCCTGCGCGTAATAGAGCGGCTTCTCCCCGAATCGGTCGCGCGCCAGCAGCAGGCGGCCGCTGCCGTCCCAGAAGGCCAGCGCGAACATGCCGTTGAACCGGCCGAGGGCCACCGGACCCCAGGCGCGCAGCGCCTCGAGCACGACCTCGGTGTCGGAGCGCGAGCGGAAGGCGGTGCCGCGGCCCTCCAGCTCGGCCCGCAGCGCCGCGCTGTTGTACAGCTCGCCGTTGTAGACCAGCCAGTCGCGCCGGCGGGCGTCGGTCATCGGCTGGGCGGCGGCCGGGGTGAGATCGAGGACCTTCAGGCGTCGATGTCCGAAGCCGGCGACGAACGGCGACCCGTCCCGGAGGCCGGCGCCGCCCGGCGGGAACTCCAGCATGTGCACCGCCCCCTCGTCGGGGCCGCGGTGCACCAGGGCGTCGGTCATGGCGCGCACCGGCCCGTACGCCACGGGGCGTCCGTCCAGGCTGAGCGCGCCGGCGAGTCCGCACATGATCAACCCGCCGCGAGCGAGCGCAGGCAGTCGGCCGCCGGCTCCCAGGTGTGGGCGGCGGCCCAGCGGCGCGCCGACTCGCCCATCCGCTGTCGTTCGCGGGGATCGGCGAGGAGACGCGCCGCGGCGGCCCCGAACGCCGCCCCATCCTCCGGCTCGACGAGCAGGCCCGTTTCGCCGTCCAGCACCGCCTCCGGCACCCCCCCGGAGCGGCCGGCGATGCAGGGCAGGCCGTGGCTGGCGGCCTCGAGGAACGAGATGCCGAATCCTTCCAGCCCGTCGTAGCGCCCGGTGTGGCGGCTGAGCTGCACGAACAGCGTCGCGAGCTGGAAATGGGCCGGCAGCTCGGCGGCCGGCACGCGCCCGGCGAACACCACCCGCGCCGCGACGCCGTGCGCCCGCGCCAGCGCCTCGAGCGCCGGACGGTGCGGTCCCTCGCCGACGATCAGATAATGAAGACCGGGCACGGCGCGCAGGAGCTCCGGCAGGGCGCGCAGCACGACGTCGTGACCCTTCATCGCCACCAGGCGCGACACGGACAACAAGACAGGTCCGCGGCCGAGGCGGTAGCGTTCGCGCAGCGCCTCGACCGTGCCCGTCTCGGCGGGGGCCTGCGACTCAACTCCGATCGGCAGCACGACGATGCGACGTGCCGCCCCCGGCGCCAGGCGCTCGATCAGCCCGGCGGTGAAGCGGCTGTTGGCGATCACGGCGTCGGCCCCGGCGATCGTCCAGCGGGCCAGACCGCCCCACGGGACGCGGTCGTGGAAATCGGCCAGATCGGCGCCGTGCACGAACACGGCGTAGGGGACGCCCGCCAGCCGGGACAGGAGCCGTCCCGGCACGCCGATCGACAGCAGCTGCCCGCACACCAGGTAGCGGACGCGACGCCTCAGGAGCAGGCTCCCCAGGTAGGTCGCCGTCAGGGCGGCGCGCGCGATGCGGCTGATCGTGCCGCGATGCGCCGGCAGCCAGCGACGCTCCACCGGCACCGGCAGCCGGGCGTCGATCGCCGCATCGCCGTGGCCACCGGGGGCGAGGACGATCGCCCGCCCCGGGGGGAGATGGCTCGCGATGCCGAAATAGAGGGTCGATTCGCCCCCGAGGAGGGGAGGGAAGTCATTGACCGCCAGCAGCAGGTCGCTCATGAGCGCGGCCGCCCGCGACGCCGTGGAGCTCCGGCGGCGGCGTTCTGCAGCACGGCGACGACCAGGAGCACGAGCGCCCCCTGCACCAGGAAGAACAGCGCCTGCCGGCCCTCGCCCCGACGCAGGCCGAGGGCGGACAGCCCGAGGCCGAGCGACAGGCTGATGATCAGCGCCAGCGCGCGGCGCGGGCTGCCGAGGAGATCGGCGAAGCGGTGGTGGATGTGGTCGCGCCCGGTGTAATCGATCCACTGGCGGAAGGTGCGCACCCGCCCAGTGCCGATGCGCCACACCGTCGTCTGGATCATGTCGAAGATCAGGACGCTGTAGATCAGCACCGGGGTGGCGAGGGCGACCAGCGGGTCGCCCTCGGCCCAGTCCTCCTTGATCGCCAGGCAGGCAAGCAGGAAGCCGATGCTGGCGCTGCCGGAGTCGCCGAGGAAGATCGACGCCGGCCGGCGCAGTCGGAAGTTGTGCGGCAGGAAGCCGAGGAGGGCCCCGGTCAGGGCGGCGCAGGCCAGCGCCAGCCCCGGCTGCCCGCCGCCGCGCGCCACCAGCGCCAGCAGCGTGGCGATCAGGGCGCCGAGCGAAGCGGCGAGTCCGTCCATTCCGTCGATGAAGTTGTAGGCGTTGGTGATGCCGACGATCCACAGGAGCGACAGGGCGATGTTGATCGGGGCGCCGGCCGGCTCCGCGAACAGGCTGAGCCGGCAGCCGGCGACGATCACCGCCACCGCCCCCGCCAGCTGCAGGAGGAGCCGCAGCGTCGCCGACAGGCCGCGCGTGTCATCCACCGCCCCGGCCAGCATCAGGACGAGGGCCATCAGCGTGATCGCCAGCATCTCGCGATCGAGCACCGCGAGGCGTCCCAGCGCCAGCACGAAGGCGGCGAACACCGCCACGCCGCCCAGGCGCGGCGTCGGCGCGCCATGCCGCTTGCGGGCATCCGGATGGTCGAGGGCGCCGCCGCGCACCGCCAGAAGGCGCACGAACGGCGTCAGCCCGAAGGCGGCCAGAGCCGCCAGGATCCCGGTTTCGAGGAGATGGGGCGCGGGCGGCCGGGCGAGCCACCAGGCGGCGACCACCAGCAGCGCTACCGCAGGCATCGGCGGACCTCGTCGATCACCCGATCGATCTCGCCCGGGGTCATCGCCGGGTGGAGCGGCAGCGAGGCCAGCCGCCGCTGGGCGTCGTCGCTGGCCGGGAACTGCCCGGTCTCGCCGGTCATCTTGTGCAGCGGGGCGTAGACCGGCCGCCGCGCCTGGATGCCGCGGCCGCTCAGCCGATCGATGAACGCCCCGGCGTCATCGACGCGCAGCAGGTAGCGCCAGACGACCGGCGTCGAGCCGGGGAGCGCCGTCGGACGGTTCAGACCGATGCCCGCGAACGCCTCGTCATAGCGCGCCGCAATCGAGCGACGCGCGGCGAGCAGGTCGCCGAGGCGGCCCAGCTGCGTCGCCGCGATGGCGGCGTGCAGATCCCCCATCAGGCCGTTCACCCGCGGCCGGTCGTCGTCCTTCTCGTCGTTCCCGGCGAGGTCGCGGATCGCGGCCACCAGCCGGGCGTCGGGGGACGAGACGCCGCCGCCCGGCCCGCCGCAGGTGACCAGCTTGGTGGGGGCGAAGGAGAACACGGCGGCGTCGCCGCGCGCCCCCGCCGGGCGGCCCCGGTCGGCGGCGCCCAGCGCCTGGCAGCAGTCCTCGATGACCGGCACGCCGAGAGCGCGGAACGGCTCGGGATGCGCCGGCTGGCCGAACGGGTGGACCAGCACCACGGCCGCCAGCCGGTCGCGGCTGGAGCCGCGCCGGGCGCCGGCGCGCCGGGTCACATCGCCAGGGTCGAGCGCCAGGGTCCGGCCGTCGATGTCGCAGAGCAACGGCTCGAGGTTGGCGGCGCGGACCGCGTGCAGGACGGCGGCGCAGCACCACGTTGGAATGGCCACGCGACCGCGCTTCTCGAGCCGCAGCGCCCGTAATGCGAGGGTCAGGGCGGTCGTTCCCGACGACAGCATGACGGCGGCGGCCCCGCCGGAGAGGCGGGCCAGGAGCGCCTCGCAGCGCGCCGCTTCGGCGCCCGGCGCCAGCCGGCCGGAGCGCAGCACCCGCAGTGCGGCGGCCTCCTCGTCGCCCCCCAGGCACGGACGGCCGTGCGGCACGAATCCCGGGCGGGCGGCCGGCAGGGCGGTCATCGACGGCCCCGCCTGCCGCGCCGGGCGGTCCGCGCCGGCGACGGCTCGATGAGCGGTTGCGAGGCGATGTTGATGAACAAGCGCAGCGGCATGAACCCTTCCGCCCAGCGGATCCGACCCTGCACGCCGCGGAAGTGCGCCGACGCCTCGGCGATTTCGCAGATCGCCGTCCCTTCGATACGGGTCTTCATGACCTGGCTCTTGTGGGTGCGCAGCGCCTGAATCTTGCGGCCGATCTCGTCGCCGATGTCGATGAACACCGTCGGCGTGAAGTCGACCGTGGTCGGGCCCTCGTAGAACAGCACGTTGCGCGCCCAGCGCGTGGCGGATACGGCGGCGCGGGCCACCTGGCGGTGATCCTGGTGGGTGTCGTCCGGGGAGTTGACGAAGATGAAGTCCGGGCGGACGGCGCGCAGGGTGCGCTCCATTCGATCGATGAGCGTCCGGATCGACGGCAGCATGGTGTCGCGGTACAGGCCCCAGTGCACGCGCCGCGCCCCCAGGATGCGGGCCGCCCGCGCCTGCTCGGTTCGCCGCACCCGGCGATTGCCGCCGCGCGCGCCGTCGGTCATCACCAGAAGCTCGATGCGCGCCCCCTTGCCGGCGTACTTGATCAGCGTGCCGCCGCAACCGAACTCGATATCGTCGGGATGCGCCCCGATCGCCAGGATGTTCATGCCGCCACCGTGCGGGCCTCGCGGAGGCGGGCGACGCTGCCCGGGCCGCAGTTCAGCAGGAAATCGATCGCCGACAGGTTCCCTTCGAAGCCGGGGTAGGTCTGCGGATGGACGGGATGCCGGAACTCCTGGAACTCGACCCGGATCGAGGCGGCCCGCCAGGCCACGGAGTCCATGTAGTCCCGCCCGCCGGCGCCGGCGAGGTAGGTGCCGCAACCGAAGCGGCGGCACAGGTCGATCAGCCGCGCGTCGGGGTCGTCGGGCAGACCCTCGAGCTCGGAGGCACGGACGATCGGCGTGCGGATGCCGAGACGCTCCGCCAGGAGCTCCACCGTCCGCGTGTTGAGCGCCGCGAGATTCTCGTGGGGCTCGTCGAGGAGCGCCAACAGGTCGGGCAGGACGCGCCCGGCGTGCGGGGCGCGGCCATAGTGCACGCGCAACGCTTCGCGGTGCTTGCGACGCCAGCCGCCCGAGTCGTCGATCCGCACGTCGCGGAGGGACATCGGAAAGCGGTGATGCACCGGCACCGTCAGCCACTGCCAGCCGGTGGCGATGCGGATCCGGTTGCGGTTCTGCCACTCGTTCTTCTTGTACTGCACCGTGTCGAGGAGCACGAACCGATCGACCCGGTCCAGCTTGTCGAAGAACCCGAGCCAGGGCAGGTACTGCGGCTGGTGCGCGGCGAGCCTCACGGCGCCACCTCCTCGTAGATCCGCAGCAGGCGGTGGATCATCCGGCCGGCGCCGAATGGGACGGCGCGGGCCCGGGCGGCGCCGGCCAGGCGGCTCGCCAGCGCCGGGTCGTCGACCAGTCGGCCGATCGCCTCGGCCAGCGCCGCCGGGTCGTCGGGCGGCGCGAGCAGTCCGCAGCGCCCCTCCTCCAGCACCTCGCCGACCCCGCCGACATCGGTCGCCAAGACTGGAAGCCCGCAGGCCATCGCTTCGACGAGGGCGCGGCCCATCCCCTCGTTGCGGGACGTCTGGGCGTAGACATCGAGCGCCGGCACGACGTCGGCGGCCGGCACCCATCCGGCGGCGAAGGTCACCCGCCCGGACAGCCCCGCGCCGGCGGCGCGCGTCTTCAAGAGATCGCGCAGCGGACCGTCGCCGCCGACGAACAGGCGCAGGCGCGGCCGCGTGGCGGCGGCCCGCGCGAACCCTTCGAGCAGGAGATCCGGCCCCTTGATCGCTTCCAGGCGGCAGAGCGCGCCCACGACGATGTCGTCGGGCGCGAACCCGAGACTCGCGCGGCAGGCGCTCCGGCGCCGGCGGGCGGCGCGCCACGGCCGCAGATCGATGCCGGAGCGGACGACGCGGAAATCGTCCGGCGCGCCGATGCCGCGCCCGAGGTGCTCTTCGGCGCCGCGCCGGGACAGGACGATCTGCAGGCGGCAGAGCCGCGCCAGAAGACGCTCGGCCGCAATCACGCCGGCGCTTCGCAGCGGACCGTAGTAGCCGTAGAACAGGTGGCCGTGCGGCTGGTGGATGACGGTCAGCCCCGACCAGCGGGCCGCCAGGCGACCGAGGGCGCCCGCCTTGGATGTGTGGGTATGGACGATGTCGTAGCGCGCCCCGCGCAGCAGGCGGCGGATCTCGGCGAGGGCGCGCAGATCGCGCCACGGTCGCAGCGGCCGGCCCAGGGACGGCAGGGTGACCATACGCAAGCCCTCGACGCCGGCGGCGCTCTCCAGCAACGGCGTCGGCGTCCCGGTGGGACCGCTGGCGACGGTCACCGCGTGACCGCGGCGGGCGGCCCCGATCGCCTGCCACAGGGTGCAGTCGGAGGAGCCGCCGCGCTCCAGTCGGGTGATCAGATGCAGGATCGACAACCGGCGTCGCGGCCTTCGGGCCGGCGCGCGCGGAGCGGCGGCGAGGGGCCCGGGCCCGCCGCCATCGGGCGACAGCGCGTGCCCTGCGGCGGTGCCGCTCACCGGGCCTCCTCGCGCGGCAGCAGGGAGGCGAGCGACTCCTGCGCCAGGGCAGCGACCTCCTCGGGTTCGAGCGATCGCAGGCAGGTGTGGTGCCAGCAGCGGCCCCGGTTGCAGGGGGAGCACGGCAGCTCGCGCCGCGCCACCCGGTCGGCCGGGCCGCGCGGCGCGAAGCGCGCCAGGCTGGTCGGGCCGGCGACCGACACGGTCGGCACGCCCAGGGCACCGGCGACGTGCAGCGGTCCGGAGTTGTTGCCGATGAACAGATCGCAGGCGGCGCACAGCGCCATCAGGCCGCGCACCGTCTGGGGGCCGGCATCGAGCGCGTCGGGGGTGGCGGCGCAGACGCGACGCGCCAGATCGGCCTCGCCCGGGCCGGCGACCACCACGCAGGCCGCGCCCAGGCGGCCGGTGAGCAGGGTGATCACTTCCGCGAAGCGCTCCGCCGCCCAGCGCTGGCTGGCGAAGTGGCCGCCGGGATGGACCAGGACGCGCGGTGATGCCGCGCCGAGCGCCGCCAGCCGGTTCAGGGCCGCGCCGCGCTCGTCGGGTGACACGTGCAGCGACAGCGCGGCGGCGCCTCCCTCGATCCCCAGCGCCTCGACCAGCTGCCGGTTGAGATCGACGATGTGCCGCGACGGATCGGCCCGCGGCCCCCGGAGATTGAAGAAGGCCTGCCGGCCGGCGGCGCGCATGCCGATCGACAGCGGCGCGCGGGCGGCCGCGACCAGTCGCGCGCCGCGCAGCGAGGCGTCGGGGGTGAAGTCGATCGCCAGGTCGAAGCGGCCGGCCAGATCGTCCGGCAGCCGGCGGCCGGTGAGCGCCACCAGGCGATCGACGGCCGGGTGCCCTTCCAGCAGCGCCAGCGGCGCCGGCGGCGCGACGACGGTGATCGCCGCGCGGCGGAAGTGGGACTTGAGATCGGCGAGCGCCGCGGTGGTCAGCGCCATGTCGCCGAGCCGGTCCGTGCGCACCACCAGGATCCGGCTCACCCGGCCGGGGGACGGCGGCTTGCGCCAGCGTCGCAGCAGGCGCGGCGCCAGGAGCGCGGCCCGGGCGCCGAGCCAGATGGCCCGGGCGGCGGCGCGCAGGCGGTCGCCGAGCATCCGGTCGGTCGGCGGCGGCAGGCTCAGGCGGATCGGCTCATGCGGCAGGGAGCGGCTCATGGCAGCGGTGCCCTCGCGAAGGCGACGATGGCGTCGGTGAGCAGCCGGCCGCAGAGGCGCGACAACAGCGCGGCGGCGGCGTCGATGAATCGCTTCGGGACGGTCAACGCGCAGCGATCGGCGGTGATCTCGACCGACCCGAAACCGGCCCGGCCGAGCGCTGTCGTGAGGCTCGCCGGAGTGAAGTGCGTCACGTGCGGCTCGCGCCCGCCCGGCTCGTAGAGCGGCAGGGGGCGGCCGCGCGCCAGGCGATAGGCGAGGCGCATCGGAAGGTTGTCGAGGTTCGGGACCGCGACCGCCAGCAGACCGCCGGGGTGGAGGCGCGTGCGCGCCCCCTCCAGCAGCGCCAGGGGCGTCTCGACGTGCTCGAGCACGTGCCACAGCGTGACGACATGGAACGGCCCGCGCAGGATCCGGTCGGCGGCCAGATCGCCGACCGCGACCGGCCGGTCGAGCCGCTCGGAAGCGCGGCGGGCCCCCTCGGGGGAGAACTCGATCCCTTCGACGCGCCAGCCGGCGTCCCGCGCCACGCGCAGGAACAGACCGTCGCCGCAGCCGACATCGAGCAGCGCGCCCGTGGCCGAGCGGGCCGCCACCTGGCGCAGGCGGCGACGCCACAGCCGCCGGCGCAGGCGCTCCTCGCGCTCCTGCCACGGCTCGTAATAGCCGGCGCCATACGTCTCCGGTTGCCGCGCCTCCGCCGGCACCGGATCGAGGTAGACGACGCCGCAGCCGCTGCAACGGACCGGGCGCGGAGCCACCGCCCGCCGCGCGCCCGAACCGGCGCCGCAGATCGGGCAGGGCCGTACGGTCACGCCGGCGCCGGGTCGATCGGCGGCATCGACGATGGTGCGCGCGCTGTCGCTCATCGCCCCTTCTCCCCGCTCGACAGCGGCAGGTCGCTCCGCCAGCCGGCCGCGGCGGCCGCCGAGGTCGGCAGGATCTCTTCGTAGACATCCAGGATGCGGCGCACCATCGCGTCGATGGAGAACAACTCCCGTGCCCGGTCGCGCCCCTGATCGCCGAACCGCCGGCGCAGCTCCGGGTCGCCGGCCAGCATCGCGGCGGCGGCCCCCAGCGCCTGCGGGTCACGGGGCGGGACCAGCAGTCCACAGCGGCCGGACTCGATCAGCTCGGGAACGCCGCCGACCTCGCTGGCGACCACCGGCACACCGGCGAACAGCGATTCGATCAGGACGCGGGGCAGCGCCTCGTGCCTGGACGGATGCAGGACCAGGTCGAAGGCGGTCAGCAGGGGGGCCACCTCCGCGCGTTCGCCGGCGAACCGGACCGCGTCCTGGATGCCGAGGGCGGACGCCAGGCTGCGCAGCGCCTTGACGTGCTGATCGCCGTCCGGGGGTGCACCCAGGAACACCAGGCCGGCATCGTCATGGACCCGGCGGATGGATGGCAGTGCGGCGATGGCATCGTCGCCCCCCTTGTCGGGCTCGAGACGTCCGATGACCCCCACCAGGAAGCCGGCGCGCGGCAGACCGAGCCGGTCGCGCGCCGACTCGCGATCCAGATGGACGATCGGCGGCAGGCCGGTCGGCACCACCCGCACCTTGGCCGAGCCCTTCACGGCGTTGCTGCGCCCGGCGGTGGCGCGCGACACGGCGATGGCCCGATCGCACAGCGCCAGCAGCAGCCGTTCGGACGGCGGCGAGGCAGGCCGCGAGGACCTCAAGTGCAAGACATGCCGGCGTCCCGTCAGGCGCGCCGCCAGGCCGGCGTACAGCGCCGCCCGCGGGGCGTCGCTGTGCAGCAGGTCGATGCGCCGCCGTCGCGCCAGGGCCATCAGGCCGGCACAGGCACGCGGCCCGGCGAGCAGCGCGGCGCGCCACGACGGCAGCGGCAGCAGCTCGCAGGCGATGCCGCGTGCCTCGAGGGCGTCGGGCAGGGGTCCGCGCTCCGGGACGATCACCACCGGTTCGCAGAAGCCGCCGCCACGGGCCGCCGCCAGTGCAGTCGCCAGATCGAGCAGACTCCGCTGGCCGCCTCCGAAGAAATCGGCCCGCTCGCTGACGAACGCCACGCGCAGCCGGGGACCGCTCGGCCCGGCGCAAGACCCGGAGAGGCTCCTAGGCCGCGACCCGGACATGCAGGGCCTCCTCTTCGATTGCCTCGATTCGCCGTGTCATCAGCGCCGCCCTGAAATGTGTCTCAATCGATCGCCGCGCCGCTTCACCCAGGGCGTGGCTGCGCGCCGGGTTCTCCAGGACGGCGCGCAGGGCGCCGCTCAGCGCCGCCGGATCGCCGGGCGGCACCAGCAGGCCGGTGCGCTCGGGCTCGACGATTTCGCACAGACCGCCGAGTCGGCTGGCGACCAGCGGCAGTCCGGCGTCCATCGCCTCGAGCGCCGCCAGCGGCATCCCCTCGCGCTCGGTCGAGGGAACGACCGCCACGTCGAAGGCCGGCAACAGCGACCTGGCGTCCGGGCGGACGCCGGTGAACCGGACGCGGTCCGACAGGCCGATCGCCGCGGCGAGTCTCTCCAGCGCGCCCCGCTCCGGTCCGTCGCCGATCAGCACGACGCTGCCGCACGCGGAGCGGGGGAGCGCCGCGGCGGCGCGCAGCAGGACGTCCTGTCCCTTGTGCGCCGTCAGGCTGCCGACGCAGCCGAGGACCGGCGGCGCCGGCGATCCGATCGCCCGCAGGGCGGCGGCGCGCTCGGAGGCAGGCGGCGGATCGATGCCGTTCGGCACCACGACGGTCAGGTCCGCGGGCAGGCGCATGACCTCGATGGCGTGGCGCGCCACCGCCGCGGAGCAGCAGATCACCCGCCGGGTGACGCGCGCCAGGACCCGCTCCACGCGGTGGTGCCGGGTCTTCAGCGTCGGGTCCATGGTGTGCAGGTGATGGACGGCAGCCGGCGCGCCCGACCACCAGGCGGCGGCGCGGCCAAGCACCCCGGCGAAATGGCCGTGCGAATGGACCACATCGATGCGGCGCTGGCGCAGGACGCGCGCCAGCGCCAGCACATCGGCGGGGCGGTAGCCCGTGAGACCGAGCACCGTGACGCTGGCGCCGGCCGCTTCAATCTCCGCCGCCACCTCGCCGCCGCGGACGGCGGCGATCACCTCGACCGCAACGCGGCGCAGATCGGCGTGCCGGATGAGGCCGGCGACGACCCGCTCCAGCCCGCCGAGCGCGAGACCCTCGACCAGATGGACGACCCGCATCCGCCTCATCGCGATCCTCCGACCGCCGCCCGCATCGTTGGCGCGGCGACGCTGTCGAAATCGGCCACCGCCGGGCTCAGCAGCGAGGCGGCGCGGTGCGCGTAGGTATGTCGCGCCAGGACCTCGTCGCGACCGGCGCGCGCCACCCGCCGGCGCAGGTCGTCGTCCGCCAGGGCCGTCTCGACGCGCCACCGCAACTCCTCGCCGGAGCCGAAGCCCAGGAGGTGGACGTCGTCGCGGAACAGGCGCAGGACGTCGCCCTGTCGGTTGACCACTTGAAGGGCGCCGCAGCAGAGAATCTCGAAGACGCGCGTGTTGGCGAGGTCGCCCGAGACTTCCAGGGGCCCGAAGGCGCCGTAGTGGACGTTGATCGCCACCCGGCACGCGCCCAGCAGTCGCGCCCACGCCGCCGGTCGGAGCGCGCCACCGCGCAACATCGGCGCGATGTGCGGGTCGCCGGCCGCCCGCTCCCAGCCGGGGCCCCAGATGCCCACCGGCAGCCCGCGCAGGAAACGGAGCAGAATCTGGCGCTCGGGATAGTGCGAGCCGACGAACACGACCTGGTCGCTGCCGGGGTCGCTCGCCGGCGCATCGCCCGGACGGTGACGCTCCGGATCGCTGGCAAACGGCAGCCACGCCGCGTGCGCGTGACCCGCGGCGCGGTGTCGCGCGGCGGCGTACGATGACCCGAGGAAGAAGGCGTCGTAGGCGGGAGCGTTTCGCAGTCCCTCCTCGAACTCGGCCGGGTAGTCGGCGAACCAGTTGACCAGCCGCGCCCCACCGTCCCGCAGCCGGGCCAGGGTGTCGGGCTCGACGATCATTCCCTGGACGACCACCACGACCTCCGGTCGGAGGCGGCGCGCCAGCGCCAGCAGGCGCGCGTTGAGCGACCGCCGCTCCATCGTCTCGAGCCGCGGCAGGGCGGCCCGCAGCCGGCCCGGCAGCCGATAGGCGCGATGATCGAACAGCGCCACCCGGTGCCCGAGTCGTGCGAAGGCCGCCGTCAGGTACTCCGGCACCGCCTCGAAGGCGGCGTTGAGGGCGCCCGACACGAGGATCCTCATGCCCCGCCCCCCGCCCGTCCCGGCAGCAGCAGGGCGTCGCGCAGCAGCGCCAGGTCGTCCCGCCCCACCGCACGTTGCAGGACCAGCAGGGCGAGCATGACGGCAACGAGGGTGGCCGCCGCCGGCGCCAGCCGGGCGATCGCCTGGAAGCGCCCCGACAGATCGGGCCCGGCGACCGGCAGGAGCGCGCCCGACGCCGCCACCGCCAGGATCCCGGCCCCGCCCGCGGGCAGCAACGGCCGCAGGGCGGGCGGCAGACAGCCGCTCACGAGATCGGGCGCCCGACGCAGGGCGCCGGCCAACAGGACGATCGCCGCGGCGATGGCGGCGGCGAACGCCGCGAGCGCCGCGCCCGCCGCCCCGAGCCGGGGCGCGAGAGCCATGGCGAGAACCAGGTTCAGGGCGGCGCCGCCGAGAGCAGCCGAGGCCTCGATGCCGGGCAGCCCGGCGCCGCGCAGCGCCAGACGCAGCGGCGACAGGATCAGCGCCACAGCCAGGGCGGCGGCCAGCCAGCGCAGGCTGGCGACCGAACCCGGCGGAGCGGCGCGACCGGTCCAGGCCTGCAGCACGTCGGCGGAGCGCAGGATCAGGAGGATCGCCCCCGGAACGACGAGCAGGGCCACGTAGCGGGTCGCGGCGCGCACCAGGGCGCGCAACCGATCGCGCTCCTGCCGCGCCTCGAGACGGCTGGCGAGAGGCTGCACCACCGGCAGCGGCAGCGATCCGGCCAGGTTGAGAAGCCCGGCGGCGCGCGCCGCGAGGTCGTAGGCGCCGGCCGCCATGAGTCCGGGGCCCCACGCCAGGGCGAGCCGCGGCGCGTGCGCCGCCAGGATTTCGCCGGCCCGCGCCGCCTGCAGGCGGGCGCCGAACGACAGGATCTCCCGCCAGTCGGATCGTCGCGCCGCGAAGGGACGGATCCTCAACCCCGGACAGAGGCGGGCCGCCGCGATCCCTTCGGCGGTGCTGGTCAGGGCCGCCATGCTCAGGGCGTTGATCGCCAGCCCGGACAACGATCCGCCGCGCCACAGGATCGCCGCCGCCACGCACCCCTCGAGAAGGGAGGCGGCGCTGCCGATGCGGCCGAGCAGATCGAGACGCTGGGCGCCCGCCACCACCGCGCGGAATCCCGAGGTGGTCAGGCGCAGGCAGACAGCGGCGAGCACGCAGGCGAAGGCCACCGGTGCCTCGCCGGCGAGCGCGCCGGGTGGCGCCAGCGTCGCCAGCAGGCGGGGCCCCAGGGCCCAGGCCGACAGGCCGACGACGACGGACAGTGCCAGATGAAACCCGATGCCGGCCCCGACGGCGGCATTGAGCGCGACGTCATCGGCGGCGGCGATGGCGCGCGCGGTGAAGCGGCTGTAGGAGGCGCCCACGCCGCAGTCGGCGACGTTCGCCGTGTGCGCCAGCGACCAGCAGGCGGCCCACAACCCGAGCCCCTCCAGACCGACGGCCCGGATGACCAGCGGCGTCAGGCACAACCCGACCAGCGCTCCGCAGGCCGACTCGATCGCCCCCCAACCCACCGATCGCGCCGCCTGCCGGCGCTCGACGCTCATGCGCGCGCCTCCTCCAGGGTCAGCGCCGCCACCACCAGGCCGGTGAGCAGCCAGAACGGCTCCATGATCCGGATGAGGATGAAGGTGTTGGTGCCGATCGCATGCGTCAGCAGGGCGGCGAAGCCGGCGACCATGCCGAGCGCCAGGCCGCGGTGCAGCGGCTCCCGGAGGATCCGGTGGGCCCGCCAGAACAGCGTCCCGCAGGCATACAGCAGGCCGGCGAAGGCGGCGAAACCGAGCGCTCCGAGCTCGACCAGGGCGCGGAAATACTGGGCGTCGAAGAATCCGAAGCCGGTGACCCCGCGTCCCAGCAACGGGTGCTCGAGCCAGCCGTCGATCGCCCGTCCCCAGGAGGAGAGCCGCGCCTCGGCCGACGGATCGAGCTGCAGCCGGTGGGTCGCCCCGGCGCCAGGCTCGCCATGCAGGGTGTAGTCGATCCGCTCCTCGACGCTCTTCGGATGGATCAGCAGCAGCAGCGCCGCGGCCAGGAGCATGGCGATGCCGAAGGCGCGGCGCTCGGGCGCCAGCGCCAGCAGGACGGCGGCGCCGGCGGCGAGCGCCAGCCAGGAGCTGCGCGACAGCGTGGCGACCAGCGGCGGCAGCGTGGCGGCGGCGAGGAGGAGGGCGCCGCGTCGCCAGCGGCGCTCGACGCAGGTCTGCGCCAGGGCGGCCGACAGGCAGAAGATCAGCACCAGATAGCCGCCGAGCGTGTTCGGTTCGCCCTCCTTCCCCTCGAACGGCGCCGAGGGCCGGGCCCCGGAGGGGATCTGCCAGCCGGCATAGACGGCGATCAGGGCGGCGGTGATCAGCACCGCCGCCAGCAGGCGCCGCAGCTGCGTCTCGCCGCGCACGTAGTTGAGGGTCAGGAAGAACAGGATGAAGTACTCGACGTATTTCAGGACGAAGGCGAGCCCCTGCATCATGCGGACCCGGCCGGCGTCGATGCCGAGGAGCGTCGACAGCAGGCAGGCGGCGACGTAGGCGGAGATCCAGCCGTTCAGCGGGCTGCGGCGGATGGCCCCGAGATCCTTGTGAATCGCCATGCGCGCCATCCAGGCGAGACCGACCAGCAGCAGCACCACGTCCTCGGTGCGCAGGATCACGCTGCGCTGTCCCTCGATGCCGAAGCCGCCCACCCCGCCCAGCGGGATCTCCGGCGACAGGAGCATCGACAGGATGATGATCACCAGGCCGGCGTCGACGTTGAGAAGGGTGACCAGGAACAGCACCGCCGCGCCGACGGCGGCGAGCGGCAGGACCGGGGGCGCCGAGCCGATCCAGAGGGCCAGGGCGACGAGGGCGGCCCCCAGGGCTCCCAGCATGAGCCCGCGCCGGCGGGTCGACAGGGCCTCGGCGTGCACGCCACGCCCTCCGTCAGCGCTCGCCGGTGGCGGCGCGAGGGGGGCGTTCCGAGTCGGAATCACGCGGCGTTTCGCTCGCCTGATCGCGCGGTCCGCCCTGGTATTGCTGATAGATGTACTGCATGTCCGGGGTGTAGTTGCTGACCTCGGCCTTGACGTCGTTCAGCACGATGCCCCGGACGGCGGCGTGCACGTTGTCGAGGTGCGACTTGGCCCGCTTGAGGGCCGCCCGGCCGACCCGGCCCAGCTGGTAGACCAGGACCACGCCATCGACCCGGGTCGACAGGACGACTGCATCGGTGACCGGCAGGATCGGCGGCGCGTCGATCAGGATGACATCGAACCGCGACGCGACCTCGACGACGAAGTCGCTGAACAGCGCCGAGGCGAGCAGCTCGGACGGGTTGGGCGGCAGGGCGCCGGCGGTCAGGATGTGCAGGTTCTCGAGCCCGGCGGAGGTCAGCATGGACCGCATGTCGGTGCGGCCGATGAACACCTCCGAGAAGCGATGCAGCACGTCGTCCAGGCGGGCCATGCCGAGGGCGACGTGCGTGAAGCCCGGCTGCCGCGGCACACCGAAGATGCGCGACAGGGCCGGGCTGCGCAGATCGCAGTCCCACACCAGCGTCTTCTTGCCCATCTGCGCCATCGCCACGCCGAGGTTGGCGACCGTGGTCGACTTGCCCTCGCACGGCGACGCCGAGGTGAACAGGAAGGTGCGGCCTGCCTTGCCGATGCGGGAGAACTCGATGTTGGTGCGCAGCGAGCGGAACGCCTCCGCCACCGGCGACTGCGGCGCGAACTGGGTCACCAGCGTGGCCAGGCCCTCGAGGGTCGGGTCGGAGGCGATCGACGGGTTGGCCTTCATGATCTGGCGCCGCGTGGTCTCCGTGTCGATGTGCGGCACGACGCCGATGACCGACAGGCCGAGGTAATCCTCGACATCCTCGATGCTGCCGATGGAGGTGTCGAGGGTCTCCGCCAGGAAGGCGCCGACCAGCCCGAGCAGCAGCCCCACGACCACCGCGACGAACGAGCGCAGCGGTCGTCCGGGAAGCTGCCGCGGCGCGGCGTGGGCCGCCATCTCGACGACCGACAGCTCCTGGACCTTGTCGGCCTCCTTGATCAGCGCCTCCTGGTGCTTGCGCATGAGCATCTCGTAGGCCTCGGAGTTCACCGCCACGTCGCGCTGCAGCTGCAGCAGCGTCTGCTCGGCCCGCGGGAAGCGCTCCAGCTTCTGGTCGATGGTCTTCTTGCGCTCCAGCACCAGGTTGAGCGCGGTGGTCGCTTCGCGCCGCATCCGCCCGGTCAGGCCGGCGATCTGCTGCTGGACCTGGGCCACCTCCGGGGCGTCGTCGCGCTGGAAGATCTGCAGCTGCCGCTTGCGTCCCTCCAGATCGGCGAGCTGCTGGCGCAGGATCGCCAGCCCCTCCTCCTTGAGATCCACCAGCAGGAGCTCGGGAGAGGAACCCGGATCGCCCGGCTGCGACAGCAGCGACACGAGACCCTGCAGCGAGACGATGCGCGCCTCGGTCTGGCCCGCCTCATCCTGGAAGAACTGGATCTCCTTTGCGTCGGGCATGCTGGCGCCGATGTTGGCCTCCTTGAAGCGGGTCAGGCGCTCCTCGGCGGCGCGCAGGCGGGCGCCGACCTCGGCGACCTGGCGCGCCACGAATTCGCGCGCCTCGATCGCCTGGCGGTTGCGCTCGAAGGTGTGCCGGGTGATGTACTCCAGCATGACGGCGTTGGCGACCTGGACGGCGACGTCCGGGTCGGGACAGGCGCTCTTGATCTCGATGAGCGAGGTGTTCTCGACCGGGCGGGCCGTGTAGGTCTGCAGCAGCGCGTCCAGGACCGTCGACTGGGTCTTGTCTTGAAGCACGCCGTCGAGGCTGGCCTCCTGAGGCAGCCGTCCGAGACGCTGCGCCGCCCTGAAGGCGACCGGCTTGCTGGTGATGATCTGCGCCTGCGTCGCCAGGTCGTCGCCCGGGCTCCAGGTGAACGCCTCGACGAACAGCCCCGTGACGCTGTCGCTGCGGCTCCACTTGACGCGGGCGCTCGCCTCGAAGACCTGCGCCGGCCGGGGCGTGAGGATGAAGGTCAGGAGCCCCAGCCCCACGCAGCATCCGGCGACGATCTTCCATCGCCGCCGGAGGATGCGGACGTAGTCCTGAAGATTGAGGTCGTACTGCGCGCCCATGTCAGTTGTTGTTCTGGAAGCTGTCCAGGATGTAGATCGATTCGAGGGCCTGCAGCGACGGGTTGATGATCGAGAACACCTCCTGGACGGTCAGGATGGCGCGCCGCGGGACGTAGATCACGTCGCCCGGCTGCAATGGGATGTCGGCCGACAAATCGCCTTCCTTGTGCATCTTCTTGAAGTCGGCGATCTGCATCTCGGTCTGGCCGTTGGCGCCGCGGCGCAGCACCACGACGCCCTTCATGTAGCCCCATTGCGTGAAGCCGGCGGCGCGCGAGATCGCCTCGACCAGGCCGAGCCGGTCCATGATCGGGATGGCGCCCGGCTGCCGCACCTCGCCGAGGACGAAGACGCGGCTGTTGCGCATCCCCATCGTCGGCACGAACACGAAGTCACCGGACTCGAGCACCGGGTTGTCATCCATCGCGCCGTGGAACACGGCGCGGTACAGGTTGACCTCGCGGCGCGCCCCCGACGGCTTGGCGATCAGGATGTGCATCAGATCGGCGTCCTCCGACGCGCCGCCGTGCTCGGCGAGGAACTCGACGACCCGCGAGGCGCCGCGCAGCGGCCACTGGCCCGGGCCGCTGTCGACGCGGGTGGTGCTGCGGACCTCGCCCATCAAATGGACCGGGTGGCTGGCGTACTTGATCACCAGCAGCTCAATGCGGACGTCCTTGAAGATCATGCGGAGGCGGTCCTCGAGGGTCTTCTTGAGATCGGAGACCGTCAGGCCGGAGACGGTCATCGAGCCGATGCCGGTGATCGGCAGGAACGCCTCGCCGTCGCTCTGCACCGTCAGCTTGTGCTCGCCAATCTTCTGGCCGTCCCAGAGTCGCAGCGACAACGTGTCGCCGGGCCCGAAGCGGTAGTCGGGGGCCGGGGCGATCCCCTCCTGGGCGGCGGTCCAGCCGAGGACGCACAAGGCGCTCACCAGCAGCACCCCGGCGGCGCGCAGCAGCCGGCCGCGGCGCCGGAGCAGGGCGAGGCCCAGGAGCTGGCGACGGAGCGCCAGGGGGCGGTCGTCGATCTCCAGCCGCCGGCCCTGGCGGACGAGAGCGCGCACCCGCCCGAGCAGGCACTGGCGCGGCAGCCCCGCGTCCATGGCGCGCTCGGCGTCGCCCCGCAGCCGGTACGAGCGCCGGCCGTCCACCAGATCGACGCGCACCAGGCGATGCACCACCAGGCCAGAGGCCGCGCGGGCCAGCACGATCTGCCCGGGCCGCGGCAGGCCGTGGAACGGGCCGACCTCGACGGCATCGCCGGGCAGGAGCGTCGGGCGCATGCTCGACCCGGTGACGGGGACCAGGGTGTGCTGACCGATGTTCATGAGGGCCTCCAGGACAGGGGCCGCGTCGCGCGCGGCGGGATCCGTGTCAAGCGCCGAATCAGGAGCCCGGCTCACGGGCGTGACCTGCCGCCGGCGGTCTGCGGCAGCCGCTGGCGGATGTGCAGGAACGGTGCGCGCGCCAGGTCGACCACCCGGCGCTCGCTCAGGATCTCGCCGCCGGCCGCCGAGGTGATCTCGACGCGCGGGCGGAAGTGGTTGTCTTCGTTGAGCGCCACCACCCGGGCCCGATCGCCGCTGCTGAGCTCGACCAGGGCGCCGATCGGGAACACCGGGATCGCCTTGAGGAGGGCCCGCAGCACCGCCCGGCTGAAGCGCCGGCCATGCTGCTCCATGATGATCGAGGTCGCCTCGTTCAGGTCGGCGGCGCGCTGCGGCTGCGGCCCGTGCAGCCGCAGATCCATGAGGCTCGCCACCGCCACAAGTTGGGCGCGGGCGTCGGCGCGGGCGCGCTCGTCGGGCGCGGGAGTGCGGAAGGTCAGCAGGTCGTGGCTGGCGGTGACCAGATCGGCCAGGGCCGCCGCATCGGGTCCGAACCGCTCGAGGGCGCCGCCCGGGCGCAGCCGCTCGCCGTCGGTGTCGAGCTCTTCTTCGAACAGCACGGCTGGGCTGGCGGCTCCAGGGACGACGATGCGCAGCAGCCCGACATCGTGCAGGAGCGCCAGGGCGGCGAGCTCGACCGGGTCGGAGTCGCCGCCGAGGCGCGTGCCGATGCGGGTGGCGATCAGCGCCGTGTTGACCGCATGCGCCGCGAGGTCGAATCCCTCCGATGGCACCAGACGCGGTGCGAGGGGGTCGCCGCCGGCGCCATGTTCCGCCACGGCGCGCGCCAGCCGGCGGAACTCTTCGCGCAGCGGCGCGCCGAGGTCTCCCACCGCGCTGGCGCGCGCCGCGGCGAACAGCCGCGTCATGGTGACCGCATGTTCCAGAAGGGGACCGTCCGCGGGGCCCGCGACGCCGGACGACGCCGCCTCCCGCGCCGGGCGGCCCGCCGCCCCGTCGGGTGAGGCCGCCGCTTCGTCGAGGGGGGCGGCGCCGCACCCCGCCAGCACCAGGATCTCGCGGAAGGTGCGCATCTCGCGGTGCGCTCCCGGGAGCAGCGCCACATCCTCGAAGCAGACCTGGCCCTGCAGGACCTTGCGCCAGCCTTCCTCGCGCAGCCGCGGCAGGGAGGCCGCCACCTCCTCCGCGCCCGCCAGATCGAAGGCGCCGGTCAACCCGGCGGCGCCGGTGCCGGCGCAGTCGGGGCACCCCGCGCCGCGCTGGATCGTCATGCCGCCGCGCCGGTCGATCTCCTCGAGGTCGCGGCGGTGGAAGCCGTAGCGGCGGAGCGCCGCCGCCGACAGCGGTTCGCGTCCGGCGCAGCGGCGGCAGACGGTCCTCAAGAGAGTCTGCCCCAGCACCGCCAGGGGCACGGCCGGGGCGGCTCCGGCGTCGAGGCGGCGGAGCGCAGCGCGCAGCAGTGCTTCCGGCTCTCCGGCAGGCGTGCCGGCGATGACCAGGGTGCCGCTGGCGGCGAGCCGGGCGGCGAGCAGGAGCCCGCCCGGGCCTTCGAGGCGGTCGATCTGGATGAAGTCAGGACGGGTGGCGAGCAGGCTCTCCGGGAATGGCCAGTCGAGCAGGGTCCCGGCGAGCGATGGCAGATCGCTGTGCGTCGCCGTCCCGCGCGATCCGATCCGGGCGCCGCTCCGGCCGCGCGCCAGGAGCGCCGTGGCGATCAGGTCGAGGCTGAGGCTCCGGCCGGACGACGGGCCGCCCGCGACCAGCAGGAGACCCGCCCGCTGGTCGATCACTTCGTGCAGGATCTCGAGCGCCGCGGGGGACAGACCGGCCTCTCCGAGAGCGGCCGGCGGCGGTGCTGTGACCGTCCCCGCCAGCCGCAGCCGGTACTCGTGCCGGCGCGGCCCCGGGCGGACGGAGACCAGGACGCGCGACGCGCGACCCGAGCCGACCTGCACCACGCCACGCGGGGCGTTCAGAAACACCGCCGCCAGGAGACCGGCGGCGTCCTTGGGTGCCACCGGATACGGCTGCTCGTCGTTCTGGGCGCTCACCAGCGCCGCCCGGAGGCCGTCGCGACCGGGCTGCAGGCTGAGCTCGCGGTGTTCGCGCGAGATCAGCCGCACCAGCGCGGGGGAGAGGAGATCGGGCCGGGGCGCGACCCGCGGCCGGATCGCCCCATCGGTGGCGCTCTGCAGCTCGGTGCCGCGCAGCTCCTCGGCGCTGACCGGGATGGTCACGACCGCGGTCCCGTGGGCACCGGCGCGGCGCGGGACGGTCGCGTCATCGGCCGTCTCATCCGCCGCCACCACGAAGGCGACGCCGTCCCGGTCGGCCAGCAGGATCGGCGTGGCCGGCGGCGCGGCTGCGCTCCGGGGCGTCGGCGTCTCCAGGGCGTGGAGCCTGCTCCTCATCGAGCCGCTCCCTCCCCATCGGCGCCGCCTTCGTCGAGGATCGCCAGGACGCATTCGACGGCCGTCCGATCCGGGATGAACTGCAGGCGCCGCACCGGCAGCCGGTCGGCGAGTTCGGCCAGGAAGCGGACCGCGAACTCGAGCCCCTCCTGGTCCCACATGGCGGGGAAGGCGCGCACCATCATCTGGGCCACCGCCGCCGACGGCGCGATGTCGACGATGCGGTTGCGGGGCGCCTGCTCGAGGATGAACACCGCTTCGAGGCGGGCGGAGGCCGGCGCTTCCAGGCCCGCCTCTCCGTGCCACGGCGTGCCGTAGATCCGGTAGCCGCCGTCCTCGGGACGGATGGCGATCCGATCGTCGCTGAGGACGGTCACTCCGCCGCGCTCCTGCCACAGCTTGGCCGTGGTGCTCTTGCCGGCGCCGGAGGTGCCGAGGAACAGCACGCCCCGCCCTCCGAACGACAGACCGCAGGCGTGCACCAGCACGCCGCGCGAGCGCGCCAGCCGGGCCAGGAACACGACCTCATCGAACGGATAGACGAACGGGTGCATCTCGCCGCCGCCGATCAGGATCGGCCCGCCGGCGAGGGTCTCGCCGCGGCCGCGGGAGTAGTCGCGGTCGAACTCGACCGACAGGTACGGCTCCAGGCCGAAGATCGGCGAGCGGAAGGTCAGGAGGTGGTTCTCGCCGATCTCCTCCAGCCGCCAGACCGAGCCGGTCTCGAACAGCGTCTTGCCGGGACGGCGGCGCGCCTTGCGCCCGCCCGCCGGCGCGAACACCACCGTCGCGCAGTCGTCGACCCCCGTCTCCGACAGGAACGGCAGGTGCGCCGGCTCGGCGACCAGGGTGACGTCCGGATCCTCGCTCCGCACCTCGAGGCCGATCCGGGCCACCTCGAGGATCAGCGGCGGAACCGGGTTACGAGCCATTGTGGGAGCAGATCGCCGGATTGGTGGCGCACTTGCCGATCGGGCCGGCCGGGCCCGGAATCTGATTGGTCTTGCAGGAGGCGAGCACGGCCTCGTCGGGCACCAGGCGGACCCGCTTCAGCGCCGGTCTCTCGTAGCGCCGCCGCTCCGCCGCCAGCGGCGATCGGGGACTGTCAGTCATCGTTGCACCTCGGGGTGAACGTCGGAACCGCGCTGTGGAATTTCGATCTGCAGCAAGTTCGAAGCGGAGGCCTCCTGCGTCTTCGGCGCCCCGCAGCCGGTCGCGCATCCCCCGGATCCGCAGGCCGCGGCGGCACCGGAGGGGACGGCCCGCGGCAGGATGGCACCCGGGGGCGTCCAGCCGCCGGCCACCCGCTCGGCATGGGCGCGGTAGCGGGCCGCGGCGTCGGCATTCCCGGAGCTCTCCTCGAGAAGCGCCGCCCGGCGATGGGTCACCTCGCAGTAGTACGGGATCCAGCCGTCAGGGCTGCCGGTCTCCAGGGTCGCCGTGGCGGGACACCGATCGCACATTCCCTTCAGCTCGCATCCGGTGCAGACGTTGGCGGGCGAAGCCTCGCGGCGAAGCAGGTCGCCGACGATGCCGTACCAGCCGTCGCGGAAGGAGCCGCGGCGCAGGTCGTAGCCGTTGAGCGGCAGGGACTGGCAGGCGAGCAGCGTCCCCTTCGGATCGACGTGAAACGTGTTGATCCCGGCGCCGCACGACATGACGAACGGGCTGGGGCGCGCCGTGCGGCCGTAGGTGCGGTAGAACTGGGCCCAGTCGGCGAAGCGGGCCGGGTCCCCGGCATCGTAGCCGACCGCGCGCTCCGGATCGTTGCGCACCGCGGTCGGGATCATCGACCCGTCCAGCCGCGCCTGGATCATGGCGTCGTAACGGAAGCGGACCCCGAGCGAGGCGGCCAGCGCCTGCATCGGCGCGATCTCGGCGGCCAGCGGCTCCATGGCGACCGCTTTCAGCGACAGCGGCAGCCGGCGCTCGAGGACCAGGTCGATGGCGCGGCGCACCCGGGTGAAACGGCCCGGGAAGCCGGTGGTCTTCAGATACGTTTCGTCCGACAGGCCGTACAGGGTGAACTCGATGCCGAACGGCGGGTACTCCGCCATCAGGTCGGCGATCCGCTCATCCCACAGCGTCCCGTTGCTGAACACCGTCAGCAGGAAGCCGAGCCGCTTGGCATGCAGGTAGATCTCCGGGAAATCGCGGCGGGTGAGGACCTCGCCCCCGGTCAGGAGCATCCACAGGCACCCCTCGTCCGCCGTCTCGCTCAGGATCCGCTTCACATCGGCGGTCGACAGCTCGCCGCGCCCGGAGAAGTCGTCGATGTAGCAATGCACGCAGCGCAGGTTGCAGCGGAAGGTGATCTCGAACGATCCGTTCAGGGGGATGCGCGCGCCGCCGCAGGCCCGCACCAGGCCGCCGCCGAAATCGCCATAGGCCTGATCCGAGCAGCCGCTCACGATCCCTCCCCGCCGGCCGGCCGCACCAGCCCGGCCTCGCGCAGTGCGCCCAGGAACGACTGCACGTCGGCGCGCGCCTGCGGCTCGTCCACGTCGAATTCGAGGCTCACCAGCCGGGCGATCTCCCGGAGATCGCGGCGCCCGTCGAGGAGACGGAACACCACGCTGCCGACCTCGTTGGCCGTGAAGATGTAGTCCATCTGCGCCGCGCCGTTGCGCACCGGCACGAGCAGGTACTCGCCGGCGATCCGCCGCGCCACGACATCGGGCGAGGCGACGAGCCGTGCGTCATCGTCCAGGTCCGTGCTCATCGCGCCGCCCTCCTGTCGATCTGCTGCCGCACCGCCGCGCGCGTCACGTCGGCGATGCGACGCGGCGCCTCGAGCGTCCGCCTCCAGCCGGCGACCCGGTGTTCGCCGGCCGGCAGCAGGGCCTCGGCGAGAAAGCGGAGCGCCGCCAGCCGGCTCGGGGCCGCCAGGGCCACCAGGATGTCGCCGGTCCACGGCAGCGGCGCCAGCATCAGCGCCCGGCGCATGAGGACCCTCTCCAGCCTGCCCTGCGCCGGGCCGGGATCGAGCGGCGCGCCGGCGCCGAGCGCCGCGGCCGCGTCGAGGGCCCAGCGCAGGATCCGCTCCGCGCCCCAGGCGCGGGCGCGTTCCCTCACGATCGGCCAGGCGATCGCCGTCTCGCGCGCCAGGAAGTGCGCCAGGTCGGCGGTGCGGATCAGTCGGTCGAAAGAGTGCTTGACGAGGTGGATCGCCAGCAGCAGCAGGGTGTCCTCGCGGCTCGGGAGCAGGGCCGGAGCGCCGGCGATCATTCCCTGACGGGCGCGCGCGAACAGGGCATCGATGTCGATCGGGAAAAAGGCGCCGCGGCTCGGTCGCCGGCGGGCGCCCAGCGGCTCGACATGCAGATCGACGAGCACGCCGCCGCGGCGGAACAGGGCCGGCCCGGGCGCTTCGTAACCGAGGCGGCCGAGCGCCGCCGCGGCGGCCCGCGCGTCGCCGGGACGCACCAGCAGGTCGTGGTCCTCGAACGGGCGCGCTCCGGGGTCGCCGTAGATCGTCTCGACGCTGTGCAGGCCGCGCATGACCAGGACCGGGATGCCGCAGCGATCGAAGGCCTCCAGGATCTCCGCCAGGCTGAGGCCCTGGGCCAGCGTGGCCGCGGCGATCTTCTGGTAGCGGCGGCGCAGCGTCGATCGCAGCCAGCCGTCGGTGCCGTCGGCGGCGAGCCCGCCGAGCGCCAGGTGGGCCAGCCCGTCGATGCGGTGGTACTCGATCGTCCGCAACAGGGCGGGCACCGCTTCGGCGGCGAGCGCCGCGAGCGCGCCGGCCAGCCGGGCAGGGCAGGGACCCGGGGAGGCGAGCAGGTACGGCAGGAGGGTCGAACCCGTCCCCGCCGCCAGCCACGGCCGTTCGGCCTGCGATTCAGTCATTGATCCGCTCCGCCGCGGTGCAGAGCACCGGGCCGGGTGGAATATAGGTGCCGGTGACAGTCCTGCAAGTGACCGAGCCAAAAGGACTTCGCCGTTACGAATCCGAAATCGAAGCGGACCGATCCGCTGCTAGAATGGACGCCCATGAGCGCCGATTACCGGGATTCGTTCGACCTCCTCGAGAGGAAGTGGCAGGCGCGCTGGGAGCGCGACCGGGTGGCGAAAGCGCCGCGTCTGCCGGGCGGGAGGGAGTTCTACTGTCTGGAGATGCTGCCGTACCCGTCCGGCCGGCTGCACATGGGGCACGTCCGCAACTACGCCATCGGCGACGCGGTGGCGCGCTTCCAGCGCATGCGCGGTGCGCGCGTCCTTCACCCGATGGGCTGGGACTCGTTCGGCCTGCCGGCCGAGAATGCCGCCATCAAACACGGCACGCCGCCCACTGTCTGGACCGAGAAGAACATCGCCACCATGGGGGAACAGCTCCGCCGTCTCGGCTTCTCCTACGACTGGGCGCGGGAGATCGCCGCGCACCGGCCCGAGTACTACCGCTGGAACCAGTGGTTCTTCTTGAAGATGCTCGAGCGCGGCCTGGCGTACCGCAGCCGGCGGGCGGTCAACTGGTGCGGCTCCTGCCGGACGGTGCTCGCCAACGAGCAGGTGGAGCAGGGGCGCTGCTGGCGGTGCGAGTCGGTCGTCGGCCGCAAGGAGCTCGAGCAATGGTTCCTGAAGATCACCGCCTACGCCGGCGAGCTCGACGCCGAGCTCGATCGGCTGGCCGGCTGGCCGGAGCGGGTGCGGCTGATGCAGCGCAACTGGATCGGCAGGAGCGAAGGGGCGCTGGTCCGGTTCCCGATCGTGGACGGGGCGGGGCCGGGCGCCGCCGCTGGCGGGACCCTGGAGATCTTCACCACGCGCCTCGACACCATCTGCGGCGCCACCTTCTGCGTGGTCGCGCCGGAGCATCCGCTGCTGGAAGGCGCGCGCGCCCCGGCGACCGGATCGGCCGGCGCCTCGGCCGGAGCGCTCGGAGACTTTCTGCGCCGCATCGGCGGGCGTGACGTGTCCCGGGCCGGCGTTGAGGCGGAGGAGAAGGACGGGGTCGACACCGGCGTGCGGGTCAGGAACCCCTACAACGGCGAGACGATCCCGGTGTGGACCGCCAATTTCGTCCTGATGGAATACGGCACCGGGGCGATCATGGCGGTGCCGGCGCACGATGAGCGCGATTTCGAGTTCGCCCGCAAGTACGGCCTGCCGATCCGGACGGTCATCCTGCCGGCCGCAGGCGGAACGCCGATCGCCGGCGCGGCCATGATCGAGGACGGCATTCTCACCGCCTCCGGGCCCTACAGCGGCCTGGCCTCGGGCGAGGCGCGCCGGGCGATGCTCGCCGACGCCGAGCCGCGGGGCGAGGCGCGCGGCGTGGTGAACTACCGCCTGCTCGACTGGGGGATCTCCCGGCAGCGCTATTGGGGCACGCCCATCCCGATCATCTACTGCGATCAGTGCGGCGCCGTGCCGGTGCCCGACGCCGATCTGCCGGTGCTGCTGCCGGAGTCGGTGTCGCTGACCGGCGAGGGCGGTTCACCGCTGGCGCAGGTCGCCTCGTTCGTCGAGGTCCGCTGCCCCCGCTGCCAGGGCCCCGGCCGCCGCGAGACCGACACGATGGATACCTTCTTCGATTCGTCGTGGTACTTCTACCGCTACTGCGATCCGCGCAACGGGGCCGCGCCGTTCGATCCCGCGGTGGCGGCGGCGTGGTTTCCGATCGACCTGTACGTCGGCGGCATCACCCACGCCACCATGCACCTGATCTACTGCCGGTTCTTCGCCAAGGTGCTGCGCGACCTCGGCCTGGTCGGAAACGGCGAGCCGGTCGCCAACCTGCTCTGCCAGGGGATGGTCCTGAAGGGCGGCACGGCGATGTCCAAGTCCAAGGGGAACATCGTCGACCCGGACGACATGATCCGCAAGTACGGCGCCGACACGACGCGGCTGTTCACCCTGTTCGCCGCCCCGCCCGAGAAGGACCTGGAGTGGAACGAGCAGGGGGTGGAGGGCTGCTTCCGATTCCTGGAGCGCGTCTGGCGGCTGCTCATGCCGCGCGCCGGCGCGCTGGCGGCCGCGGCGTTACCGGAGGCGCGCGATGGCAGCGGCGACGCCCGCCGCGCCGCGCTGCGCCGCAAGGTGCACCAGACCATCGACAGGATCACCACCGACATCGGCCGGCGGCTGCATCTCAACACGCCGGTGGCGGCGCTGATGGAGCTGCTCAACGCGACCCAGGAGTTCGCCAAGGACGCCGCCCCGGGGGATGACCCGTATCTCAAGGAGGCGGGGCTGACCATGGCGCTCCTGCTGCAGCCGTTCGCGCCGCACGTCTCGGAGGAGATCTGGGAGAGCCTGGGGAGCGAAGGCTGCGCCGCCCTCGCCGCCTGGCCCGCGGCCGACCCGGCGTGGGTGCGCGAGGACGAGGTCGAGATCCCGGTGCAGGTCAACGGCAGGCTCCGGGGCCGCCTGCGGGTGCCGCCTTCCATCGGCGAGGAGGAGATCGTGCGGCGGGCCCGCGACGACGGCCGCGTCGCGGCGCACCTCGAGGGCCGGATCGTGCGGAAGACGATCTACGTGCCGGGGAAGCTGCTCAACATCGTGGTTCAATGATCGATGTATCATCCGCCATGACCGCGCGCGATTTGATCCGGGCCCTGCCGGCGGCGCTCCTCGGGATCCTGCTCGCCGGGTGCGGCTACCACCTCGCCGGCCACGCGAGCGCCCTGCCGGCCGGCATCACCAGCATCGGCATCCCGCTGTTCGTCAATCACACCAACCAGCCGGAGATGGGGCAGCGCGTCACCGAGCGGGTCATCGACGAGTTTTCGACCCGGGGACGGGTGCGCATCCTGCCGGGGGAGGACGGGGCCCAGGCGCTCCTCAAGGGAGTCATCCTGAGCTACACCCAGAACCCGGTGGTCATCAGCGAGAAGGGCCGGGCCGCGCGCTACGAAATCATGATCACCGCGCACGTGACCCTGCTTGAGACGGCCACCGAGAAGGTTCTCTGGGAGGACGACCACTTCGTCTTCAAACGCCAGTACGACCTGCCGGAGACCACCCAGGAAACCTCCGACCCGGAAATCTTCGCCATCGAGGGGGTGGCCGGAGATTTCGCCGCCAGCGTGGTGACTTCGATCCTGGAGGGTTTCTGATGCCCTCGGAGCGGTCCTGATGCGACGCCAGCCCCTGACCTGGTCGCAGTTCCGCCAGGGGTTGAAGCGCGGTGGCATCGAGCCGGTCTACCTCCTGGCGGGGGAGGAGGAGTTCTTCCACGAGGAGGCGATGCGGCTGCTGCAGGCCGCCTGCCTCGGGCCGGATGACGGGGGCATGAATCGCGATCGGTTGCGCGGCGACGAGACCGACGTCGCCGCCATCCTCGACCTCGCGTCGACCTACCCGATGGGAGGCGCCACCCGGCTGATCATCGTGCGCGGCGCGGATGCCCTGAGGCTCGACGACCCGAAGCCGCTGGCCGCCTACCTGGCCGCTCCCAATCCGCGCACCTGTCTGGTGTTCAGCGACCCGCAGTTCGACCGCCGGCGGTCGCTGTTTCGCGTCCTGCAGGAGAACGCCGCGGTGATCCTGTGCGACCCGCTCGACGAGCCGCGCCTGGCGGCCTGGGTGCGGGAGCGCCTGGCGGAAGACGGCTACGGGCTGGAGAGCGCCCTGGCCGAGGCGATCGCCACCGCCCTGTCGGCGGCCGGGCTGGCGCGCGTCGATGCGGAGCTCGCCAAGCTGCGGAGCGCCATCGGGGCACCGCGCCCGGTCCGGGCCGCGGACCTGTCGATCCTGGCCGACGCGCCGCGACTCGAGGACGCCTTTCGGATGGCCGCCGCGGTGGCGCGCGGCTCCCGGGGCGAGGCGCTGCCGGCGGCGCGCGACCTGCTGCGGGCCGGTGAGGAGCCGCTGCAGCTGCTGGGCGCCCTCTCCTGGTATTTTCGCAACGCGCTGCGCGCCCGCCTCGCCCAGGCGCGCCGCCTGCCGCCCCGCGAGGTGACCGCCCTGTACGGGCTCGATCCGGGGCGCGTCGATCGGTTTCGGCGCGACATCGGCGCGGCGACGGCGGCCTCGTTGCGCCGCGCCTTGGGGCTCTGCCTGCAGGCCGACCGCGAGCTGAAGGGGATGGGCGCGAAAGATCCGGCGCACGCCCTCGAGCGCCTGATCCACCGGGCCGGCCGCGGCGTCGCGGCAGACGGGGGGCGCTCGTGAGCCGCGAAACCATCCTGGTCGTCGATTTCGGCTCGCAGTACAGCCAGTTGATCGCCCGCCGGGTGCGCGAGCTGCAAGTCCACAGCGAGCTCCTGCCGTGCACGGTGGGAGCGGCGCAGATCCGCGCCGCCCGGCCGCGCGGCATCATCCTGTCGGGCGGCCCGGACTCGGTCTACGACGACGGGGCCCCCCGCCTCGATCCGGAGATCTACGGCCTCGGACTGCCGGTGCTGGGAATCTGCTACGGCATGCAGCTCATGGCGCACCAGCTGCGCGGTCGCGTCGAACGCTCGGCGCGGCGCGAATACGGCCCGTCCAATCTCGAGGTGCGGGGGGCCTCGAAGCTGTTCGCGGGGCTGCCCGAGCGCCAGCGCGTCTGGATGAGCCATGGCGACGCGATCCTCGAGGCCCCGGGCGGGTTCCGCGTCCTCGCCCGCAGCACCAACTCGGAGTGCGCCGCCTTCGCCGACGAGGCGCGCCGACTCTACGGGATCCAGTTCCACCCCGAGGTGGTCCACACGACCCATGGCCGCGACCTGCTGCGCAACTTCCTCATCGGCGTGTGCGGCTGCAGCGGCAGCTGGAAGATGTCGTCGTTCATCGACGAGTCGGTCGCCGCCATCCGCGCCCGGGTGGGGGAGGGGCGGGTGATCGCCGGCCTGTCGGGCGGCGTCGACTCATCGGTCATGGCGGTGCTCGTCGGCCGCGCCATCGGCGACCGGCTGACCTGCCTGTTCATCGACAGCGGCCTGCTGCGCCAGCGTGAGGCGGACGAAGTCGTCGAGGCGTTCGACCGCAAATTTCACCTGCCGGTGCGGCCCATCGACGCCACCGCGCGGTTCATGGATGCGCTCCGTGACGTCACCGATCCGGAGGACAAGCGACGGATCATCGGACGGGTCTTCGTCGAGGTGTTCGAAGCGGAGGCGTCCCGGCTCGAGGGCGCCGGCTTCCTGGCGCAGGGGACCCTCTACCCCGACTTGATCGAGTCGACCGCCTTCAAGGGCCCCTCGGCGGTGATCAAGACGCATCACAATGTCGGCGGGCTGCCGGCCGGGATGACCCTGAAGCTGGTCGAACCGCTCCGGGAGCTGTTCAAGGACGAGGTCCGGCGGCTGGGGCGCGAGCTGGGGCTCGACGAATCGCTCCTGATGCGCCACCCGTTCCCCGGCCCCGGCCTGGCGGTCCGCATCCTGGGAGAGGTCACCCGCGAGCGCTGCGACCTGCTCCGCCGGGCCGACGACATCTTCATCTCGGAGCTGCGCGCCGCCGGGTTGTACGGAGAGGTGGCCCAGGCGTTCGCGGTGCTGCTGCCGATCAAGACCGTCGGAGTCATGGGCGACTACCGGACCTACGAGAACGTCGTGGCGCTGCGGGCGGTGACGACCGATGATTTCATGACCGCCGACTGGGCCCGCCTGCCGGCGGACTTTCTCGCGAAGGTGAGCGCCCGCATCGTCAACGAGGTGCGCGGCGTGAATCGGGTCGTCTACGACATCAGCAGCAAACCGCCCTCCACCATCGAGTGGGAGTGAGCGTGGCGAAACGGCGGGGCTTCGTGCACCTGCACAATCATTCCCAGTACTCCCTCCTCGACGGCGCCTCGAAGCTGGAGGAGCTGGTCGAGCAGGCGGGCGCACTGGAGATGCCGGCGGTCGCGATCACCGATCACGGCAACCTGTTCGGCGCCATCCCGTTCTTCGAAGCCGCCGCCGGCACCGGCGTCAAGCCGATCCTCGGCTGCGAGACATACGTTGCGCCGGGGCGCCGCACCGAGCGGGCGTCCGCCGGGGGGGGCAAGAAGCCGTACCACCACCTGCTGCTTCTGGCGCGTGACCGGGAGGGCTATCGCAACCTCATGCGGCTGTCGACCGCCGGCTACCTCGAGGGTTACTACTACCGGCCGCGCATCGACAAGGAGATCCTGGCGCAGCACGCGGGCGGCCTCATCGGCACCTCGACCTGCCTGGGGGGCGAGATCCCGCAGCTCATCCTGGCCGGCCGGCCGGCCGATGCCGAGCGGGTTGCCGGGGAATTCCGCGACATCTTCGGCGCCGAGAACTTCTTCTTCGAAATCCAGGACCAGGGGATCCCGGAGGAGAAGACCCTCAACGAGGTCCTGATCCCGATGGCCCGGCGCCTCAAGGTGCCGCTGCTGGCGACCAACGACTGCCACTTCCTCCGGCGCGATGACCACTTCGCGCACGACGTCCTGATCTGCATCGGCACCGGCAAGACGGTCAAGGACGCCGACCGGATGCGCTTCACGCAGGAGCACTATTTCAAGTCTGCGGAGGAGATGTGGACCCTGTTCAAGGATCTCCCGGAGGCGGTCGAGAACACCCTGCTGGTGGCGGAGCGCTGCAACCTGACGCTCGACAAGGGGGAGAACCTGCTGCCGGATTTCCCGCTGCCCGAAGGGCGCACCACCGAGGAATACTTCCGCGAAGTGACGGCGCGCGGCTTCGAGGAGCGGATGGCGGGGTTGCGCGCCCGCGGGGGGGTGGACCGGATCGCCGAGCCTGAGTATCTGCGGCGCCTCGAGAGCGAGCTCGACATGATCGTCCGCATGGGCTTCGCCGGGTATTTCCTGATCGTCTGGGATTTCATCAAGTACGCCCGCGACAACGGCATCCCGGTCGGCCCAGGGCGCGGCTCGGCGGCCGGCTCGCTGGTGGCCTGGTGCCTGCGGATCACCGACGTCGACCCGCTGCGCTACTCGCTGCTGTTCGAGCGCTTCCTCAACCCGGAGCGCATCACCATGCCGGATATCGACATCGACTTCTGCATCCGGGGGCGCGGCCAGGTGATCGACTACGTCCGCGACAAGTACGGGCGGGACAACGTCGCGCAGATCATCACCTTCGCCACCCTGGGCGCCAAGGCGGCGGTGCGCGACGCGGGGCGCGGGCTCGATGTCCCGTACGGCGATTGCGATCGGATCGCCAAGATGATCCCCGCCGAGCTCGACATGACGATCGACAAGGCCCTGTCGAGCGTGCCGCCGCTCAAGCAGCTGTACGACAAGGACGAGCGCATCCGCCAGCTCCTCGATGTGTCCCGGCGCATCGAGGGGCTGACGCGGCACGCCTCGGTCCATGCCGCCGGCGTGGTGATCTCGCCGCGCCCGATCGTCGAGTACTCGCCGCTCGGGCGCACCAAGGACAACGAGATCGTCACCCAGTACGCCATGGACGAGATCGGCGCTATCGGCCTGCTGAAGATGGATTTCCTCGGGCTCAAGACGCTGACGCTGATTCACGACTGCGTCGAGCGCATCCGGTCGGAGGAGGGCGCCGCTCCCGACATCGAGGACCTGCCGCTGGACGACCCGGCGACCTATGGCCTGTTCGCGGCGGCGCGCACCGACGGCGTCTTCCAGTTCGAGTCGTCGGGCATGAAGGACATTCTCCGAAAGCTGAAGCCGGACCGTTTCGACGACCTGGTGGCCCTGAACGCGCTGTTCCGTCCCGGTCCGATCGGCTCGGGGATGATCGACGACTACATCGAGCGCCGCCACGGGCGGAAGGCGATCGCCTACATCATCCCGCAGCTCGAGGAGGTCCTCGGGGTGACCTACGGCGTCATCGTGTACCAGGAGCAGGTCATGCAGATCGCCTCGCGGCTGGCGGGGTTCACCCTGGGCGAGGCGGACCTGCTGCGGCGCGCCATGGGCAAGAAGAAGAAGGACGTCATGGCGGCGCAGCGGGACAAGTTCGTGGGCGGCTGCCGGGCGAACGGCATCGCCGACAAGGATGCCGGCAAGATCTTCGATCTGATGGAGTACTTCGCCGGCTACGGCTTCAACAAGGCGCACAGCACCGCCTATGCCCTGGTGGCCTATCGCACCGCCTGGCTGAAGACGCACCATCCGCGACACTTCATGGCGGCGCTCCTGACCTCGGAGAAGGAGAACACCGACAACATCGTCAAGTACATCGGCGAATCGCGCGACATGGGGATCCCGGTCCTGCCCCCCGACCTCAACACCTCGGGTCTCGATTTCACCGTCGAGCCGGAGGGCATCCGCTTCGGGCTCGGCGCCGTCAAGAACGTCGGCGAGGCGGCGGTGCAGGGGATGCTGGCGGCGCGCGACCGGCTCGGACGCATCGGCTCGCTGCGCGCCCTGTGCCGCGAGGTCGACCTGCGTCTGGTCAACAAACGGGTCCTCGAGTCACTGGTCAAGGCCGGCGCCCTCGACCGGCTCGGGCCGAACCGCGCCTCGCTGTGCGCCGCCGTCGACGGGGCGCTCGAGTCGGCCCAGAAGGCGGTGCGCGACCGGGAAACCGGCCAGCACGGGCTGTTCGGGCTGCCCGGCGGCGGCGACGCCGCCGAGCCCGAGGTGCGGGAAATCGCCGAGTGGCCCGATCACGAGCTCTTGGCCTACGAGAAGGAAACCCTCGGCTTCTACGTCAAGGGGCACCCGCTCGCCGACCACGCGGCCCGCATCCGCGGCCTGGTGACCCACACGACCGCGTCCCTGCGGGAGGTCCAGCTGCCGCGGCCGGCGACCGTCGCCGGCATCGTCTCGGCTCTCAAGCGTCGCAAGACCAAGAAGGGCGATGCGATGGCGGTCTTCGCCCTGGAGGACCTGCACGGCAGCGTCGAGGTGGTGGTGTTTCCGGAGACCTACGGCCGCCATCGCAGCCTCATCGAGGAGGACGCCGCCCTCCTGGTGAGCGGCACGGTCGAGGTCGAGGGGGAGCAGCGGCGGATCATCGCCGACGCCATCCTTCCCCTCGAGCAGGCCGAGGAGAAGAAGGCGAAGGAGGTCGTCATCGTCCTGAACGTCCCGGCGGTGGAGGCCTCGGCCGTCGACAAGGTGCGGACCCTCCTGCGTGAGCGCCCGGGGCCCTGCCCGGTCTACATCGAGGTCACCCGCCCCGACTCGTTCCGTGCCACCGTGCGGGCCGGCAGCGCCCTGCGAGTCTCGCCCAGCCGCGAGCTGGCGCTGGCGCTGGAGGGGGTGCTGGGCAGGGGGTCCGTCAAATTTCGTTGACAGGCCCCGGCAACCTCCCTTAATCTCAAGGCTTCCCGAGGAGAGCTGTGATGCTCAAAGGCAAGGCGCTGTTCACCTCCGAGTCGGTCACGGAGGGTCACCCGGACAAGATCGCGGACCAGATCTCCGATGCGGTCCTGGACGCCGCCCTGGCGCAGGATCCCCTGTCCCGCGTCGCCATCGAAACGCTCGTGACCACGGGGGTGGCGTTCGTGGCGGGGGAGATGACCACCCGCGCCGTCCTGGAGATCCCGTCGATCGTCCGGGGCGTCATCCGCGACATCGGGTACACCAGCGCGGCGTTCGGCTATGACTGCGACACCTGCTCGGTCATCTCCGCCATCGATCGCCAGTCGCCGGACATCGCCATGGGGGTCGACACCGGCGGCGCCGGCGACCAGGGGATGATGTTCGGATTCGCCTGCCGCGAGACGGCCGAGCTGATGCCGATGCCGATCGAAATGGCGCACCGGCTGGTGCGGCGGCTGTCGGAGGTGCGGCGCAGCGGGCAGCTGCCCTATCTGCGACCCGACGGCAAGTCGCAGGTGACCGTCGAGTACCGCGACGGGAAGCCGGTGCGCATCGACACGGTCGTCGTGTCGACGCAACACGCCGACAACGTGCGGATCGAGGACCTGCGGCGCGACATCGAAGAGGTCGTCATCAAGGCGGTCATCCCCGAGGAGCTGCGCGACCGCAACACCCGCCTGCATATCAACCCGACCGGCCGCTTCGTCATCGGCGGACCGCAGGGGGACACCGGCCTGACCGGGCGCAAGATCATCGTCGACACCTACGGCGGCTACGCGCATCACGGCGGCGGCGCCTTTTCCGGCAAGGACCCGACCAAGGTCGACCGCTCGGCCGCCTACATGGGGCGCTACATCGCCAAGAACCTGGTGGCGGCCGGGATCGCCGAGCGGGTCGAGGTGCAGATCGCCTATGCGATCGGCGTCGCCGACCCGGTGTCGGTTCTGGTCGACACCTGCGGCAGCGGGCGCATCGGCGACGAGGAGGCGGCCCGCCTGGTGCGCGAGCATTTCGGCCTGACGCCGCGCGAAATCATCGACACACTCAACCTGCGCGCGCCGATCTACCGCCGCACCGCGGCGTTCGGGCACTTCGGCCGGAGCGAAAAGGAATTCACCTGGGAACGGACCGACCGCGCGGAGAGCCTCCGCAAAGCGGCCCGACTGTAGCGGGGGAGCCGTGGCACACATCGCACACGACGTGAAGGACCTCAAGCTGGCCGCCGCGGGGCGGCAGCGGATCGCCTGGGCCGATGACCAGATGCCGGTGCTGCGCACCATCCGGGAGCGCTTCGGCAGGGAGAAGCCGCTCAAGGGCCTCCGTCTGGCGGCCTGCCTGCACGTGACCTCGGAAACCGCCAACCTGGCCCGCACGCTGGCCGCCGGCGGCGCCGAGGTGCGGCTGTGCGCCAGCAATCCGCTGTCGACCCAGGATGATGTCGCCGCCTCGCTGGTCGAGCACGACGGGATCGCGGTGTTCGCCATCAAGGGCGAGGACAACGACACCTATTACCGGCACATCCTGGCCGCGCTCGAGGGCGGGCCCAACCTGACCATGGACGACGGCGCCGACCTGGTGTCGATCCTGCACTCCAAGAAGCGCGAGCTGCTGGGCGGCATCATCGGCGGCACCGAGGAGACGACCACCGGGGTGATCCGGCTGACGAGCATGGCGAACGAGGGCGTGCTGCAGTACCCGATCATCGCAGTCAACGACGCGATGACCAAGCACTTCTTCGACAATCGTTACGGCACCGGGCAAAGCACGCTCGACGGCATCATCCGGGCGACCAATCTCCTGATCGCGGGGCTCAAGGTCGTGGTGGCCGGCTATGGCTGGTGCGGCCGGGGCGTGGCGATGCGGGCCCGCGGTCTCGGGGCGCAGGTCCTGGTCACGGAGATCGAACCGGTCAAGGCGCTCGAGGCGGTCCTCGACGGCAACCAGGTCTGCACCATGCAGGAGGCGGCGCGGCTCGGCGACATCTTCATCACGCTGACCGGCAACAAGCACGTCCTGGGCGGCGAGCACTTCCAGGTCATGAAGGACGGCGCGGTGGTCGCCAACTCGGGCCACTTCAACGTCGAGATCGACATCCCGGCGCTGGAGAAGCTGGCGGGTGGACGGAAGGAGCGCCTGCGCGACTACGTCGACCAGTACACGCTGCCGGATGGACGCCGGATCAATCTCCTGGGGGAGGGACGCTTGATCAACCTGGCGGCGGCGGAGGGTCACCCGGCGGCCGTCATGGACATGTCGTTCGCCAACCAGGCGCTGGCGTCGGAGCACCTCGCCAGGGAGGGCAAGGGGCTGAAGCGGGCGGTGCACCCGGTGCCAACCGCCATCGATCGCGACATCGCGCGCCTCAAGCTCGCCACCATGGGGGTCACCATCGACACCCTGACACGCGAGCAGCGCACCTACCTGTCCAGCTGGTCCGAGGGGACCTGATGCGTGGCGCGGCGCCGCCGGTGGCTGCCGCGCGCCGCCGGGCGGACCGCCGGTCATGACCATCGAAGACCTGGCCCGCCGCCGGGTGCCGATGGCCATCGGCATCCTGATCGCCGCACTGTGGCTGGGCACGGGCATCCGCCGCGTCGACGAGACCTCCGGCATCGCCGTCCTCGATTCGCCGCTCCACCTGCGCGCCGCCCGCGTCATCACCCCGGGCTGGCATCTCGCGCCGCCCGGTCTGCTCAGGATCGCGGTCTACCCGATCGCACCCGTCGCCTTCAATTTCGACTCGACGGCGCTGTCGGCGCGGCTGGTGTCACGCGAGGGGATCGAAGTCGTCGCCACCGGGACGCTGCGCTATCGGGTCGACCCGGAGCGGGTGCTGGAGGTCCACCGGTTGCTCGGTCCGCGTTACGAGCGCCGGGCGCTGCGCCGCTGGGTCGAGGAGGATCTGCGCGGCGCCGTCGGCGCGGCGTCGTACGGCGATATCTCCGGGGCGCGCGCCGACGACCTGCGCGAATCGCTCGGCCGCTCGCTCGCCGACCGTTTCCGCGCCGTCGGCCTGGTGCTCCTGTCGTGCGAGATCAGCGGCGTCCATATCCTGACGCCCGAAGGGCAGGGGATCGCCGGGGCGCAGCGCCCGACCGGGATCAAGGTCCTGCTGATCGGCCTCGACGGGGCCGATTGGAACGTGCTCGATCCGCTGATCGAGGCCGGCAGCCTGCCGCACATCGGCCAGATCGCCGGGAGCGGCGCCCGCGGACGCCTGCGGACCATCGCACCGATGCTGTCGCCGGTCATCTGGACCAGCATCGCCACCGGGGTCCTGCCGGGCCGGCACGGCATCATCGATTTCCTCGCCTCCATGCCCAACGGCGACAAGGTGCCGGTGACCTCCGGTCTGCGACGGACCCGGGCGGTCTGGAACATCCTGAGCGACGCGGGCGTGCGGGTCGGCGTGACCGGCTGGTGGGCGACCTACCCGGCCGAGAAGGTCGACGGCTTCATCGTCTCGGATCGCATTGCGTACCAGCTGTTCGGCGTGCACCCGGCGCGCGACCAGGTCCGCGAGGGGAAGGTGTATCCCCCCGATCTCGACCCGCTGGTGCAGACCCTGACCGTCGCGCCGGAGAGCATCGGCGTGGGTGAGGTGGGGCGCTACGTCCGGCTCAGCGATGACCCGGAATCTCTGCCGGCGGAGCAGAACAAGCTGATCGACGACTTCCGCACCCTGCTGGCGGCGGGCGACACGTATGCCCGGATCAGCGAGGCCCTAGCGGCGAAGTTCCGCCCCGATTTTCAGGCCCTCTATCTCGAGGGGACCGACACGGTGGCGCACCTGTTCATGCGTTACCAGGCGCCGCCGATGCCGGGGGTCACCCAGGAGGAATCGCGGCGGTTCTCCCGGGTGGTGGCGGAATACTACCGGCACGCCGACCAGCTGGTGGGCAGGATGATCGAGGCGGCGGGACCGGGGACCGCGGTCATCATCTGCTCCGACCACGGGTTCCGGACCGGCGAGAACCGGCCGCTGACCGACTCGCGAATCGGCTACGGCCAGGCGGCCGACTGGCACCGCAAGTACGGCGTGGTGATGCTGTCGGGGACGCCGTTCCGCCGTCACCACGAGATCGAGGAGGCGTCGGTGCTCGACATCACCCCCACTCTGCTCGCCCTGTTCGGCCTGCCGGTGGCGGAGGACATGGACGGCCGGCCGATCCTCGACGCCTTCGAACCGGCCTGGCTGGAGAGCCACCCGGTCCGCTACATCCGCAGCTACGAGACCGCTCCGGTCGGCTCCGTCGCCGCCGGGACGGCGCCGGCGCCTGCCGACGCCGCCGGAGATCGGGACCTGAAGGAAAAGCTCCGCTCGCTCGGATACCTCAGCCAGGACACGGCCAACTCGCACAACAACCGGGGCATGTTGCTGCTGGCGCAGAACAAGTACGACGAGGCGATCGCCGAGTTCCAGCAGGCGATCAACGCCTCCGAGAACCTCGGTCTCGCGCGGATCAACCTGGCGCGGGCCTGCTACCGCAAGCGGGATTTCGCGGCGGCGCGCCGCGCCCTCGACCAGTTCCTGGTCGAGCAGCCGCGCTCGAAGGACGCCGAGAATCTGCTGGGTAACATCGACATGGACGAGGGCCGGCTGGGCGAGGCCGAGGCGCACTTCCGCAAGGCCCTCGAGTACGAGCCGAAGTTCACCGACGCGCTCAACAGTCTCGGCATTCTCTACGACCGGCTGGGGCGCGAGGAGGAGGCGATCGCGCAGTTCGGCAGCGTGCTGACCGTCGATCCGGAGTACGCCGAGGCCTACAACAACATCGGTGTCATCCGCGAGAAGCAGGGGAGAGCGGGCGAGGCGATCGAGGCCTTTCGCAAGGCGATCGCCGCCGATTCCGCCTTCGCGGGGTCGTACAGTAATCTGGCGCTGATCCTGGAACGGAGCGGCGACTACGCCGGCGCCGAGGACCAATTCCGCAAGGCGCTGCAACGCGATCCCGACAATGTTGCGGTGCGCACCAACTATGGCGGGCTCCTCTACACGCAGGGTCGGTACGAGGAGGCGCGGCGCGAGCTGGAGCGCTCGATCGAGATCGACCCCGGGTATGCGTCGGCGTACAACAATCTGGGCGCGACGTATGGGAAGCTGGGCCGATCGGTGGACGAGATCGGGGCCTACAGGAAGGCTGTGGCGATCGATCCTGGATACGCCGATGTGCATCACAACCTCGGCCTCGCCCTCCTGAAGAGCGGACAGGAAGGGGAGGGAGAACGCGAGCTTCGTCGTGCGTTGGCGGTCGATCCAAAATATTCATCAGCGTATATCAATCTTGGAAGATTTCTTATGTCAAAGAATAAGCTTAATGAATCACTTGAGGTCCTGCAAAACGGCGCCAGCCGGCTAACCAAGGATTCAGCCATCCAGTCGCTGCTCGGCGAGGCGTGGCTTCGATCAGGACAGCGCGACAAGGGGATCGCCGCGTTGGAGTCTTCGTTACGCTTGAAGCCCGATCAACCCGAAGTTCGGCGCCTGATCGAATCCGCCAGGGCAGGTCCCGGAACCGGGCCCCCATCTGGAGCGCCCCGTTGAACCGCCAACGATCGATCGTCAACGGGCTGCGGGCCATCACCGCGATCGGACTGCTGTCGATCGCCGGCGTGCCGGTGGCCGCTCCGGTGCGGCCCGAGAGCACCGTGGCCTCCCTCAATCTGTTCCAGCGCCTCGCCAGAGCCGAACTGGTCGTCAAGGTTCGCATCCGAGACGGCAATGTCCGCTACGCCATCGTCGATGTGGAGGAGAGTCTCAAGGGCGAGGCGCCGGCGGCATCGCTCCGGGTCGCTTTCCGCGACTACAACTTCTTCCGCCCGCCGGGCGCCGATCCTATCGTCTTTCAGGACGGCGAAGAAGACGTGCTGCTGCTCGTGCCCTACACTGAAGTCAAACGCTCCGAGAAGAATCGCGATCTGTTTGAGCTGTACGGCGGGCCATCGGGGCGGTTTGCGCTCCCGGCGGAAGGGTCCGCGATCTTCACCGATGCGGTCCGGCGGCTCGTGCCGATCGGCAGGCTCGATCCGACCGCTCAGGTGGATGCCCTGTGGAGTTGTCTCGAGTCCGACAACCCATCCCTGCTCGAAGCGGCGATGGACGAGATCGATCGGCTGCGGGCAGTGTCGCCGAAGCTGTTCGGGCGGCTGACCGCGCTTCTGAACACCCGTTCGACGTCGATCCGCATTCTGTCGCTGCGATTGATCGGCAGGGTGTTCGCCACTTCGCCGGCGCAGGAGACCGACGAGCTGGCAGTCGAGCAATCGCGCGATGCCCTCAACGCCGTGCTCGAAAGGGCCCGCGGCGACGGCGACGAGGACGTCCGGGAGGCGGCGGTGGTGGCGATCGTCGCCTGGCCGCAGCGCCCCGAAGTGCGCGGCGACCTCGAATCGATCGCCCGTCTCGATCCGGCGCAGGCGGTCCGCTACGTCGCCCAGCGGGCGCTTCTGATGTCGCGCTGATCAGGTTCCGGTCTTCAACAGCAGATAGAAACCGGACCCGGCGAATAAGATGTTGGGTGCCCAGGCGGCCAGGAACGGCGGCAACACCCCGACAGCCCCCAGCGCATTGGTCGTCGAGAAGACCACGAGATAGACCCCTGCGAGAAGGACGGCGACGCCGACGCCATACAGCGATCCCCGGCTGCCGATCCGGAAGCAGAAGGGGAGGCCGAGCACGACCATCGTCAAGGACACCAGCGGTAGGGCCGTCTTGTCGTGCAGGTCAACCGTCAGCTCCTGCACGTCGTAGCCACGCTTTCGAAGATCGCGCACAAAGCCCCGCAGCTCGGCGTAGGTCATCTGCTGGGGACTCTTCCATTCCTTGATGAAGTAGCCGGGGGCCTCGGGGAAATCGAACCTCTTTTCCGCGAAGGTCTCGAACGATTCTTCGCCATCCCCGAAGTCGCGCACCCATCCGTCCTTGAGAGTCCAGTGCCCGCCGGCGTACGTCGCCAGCCGGGCGTAGACCCGTTCCCGGACGGTGGCCGTCCGGGCATCGAGGCGATACATGGAGAATCCCTGAAACGAGCCTGCGGTTCCAGGCAGGACCGCGAGCGGAGCGGCCAGGTAGCTCTTGAAGTTGTACAGGCGCCCCCCATCGCCGAATACCCAGCGGTTCTCGCCACTCTGATAGCTGCGCGCGCTCCTGCCGCGGATGACGTCCTGAAGACGGGCTGCCTTCTGGTTGGTGTACGGCACGAGGTAGTCCTGGTTCACATAGCCGACGGCGGCCACGGCCACGGTGATGAACAGCACCGGGGCGGCGACCCGATAGATGCTCGTTCCGGAGGCTTTCAGGGCGGTGATTTCGTTGAAGCGCGACATGAAGCCGATCGCCAGGAAGGTTGCGACCAGGCAGGACATCGGCAGCACCTGCGACAGAATCCACGGGGAGCGGTACCCCAGGTAGCCGAACGCCAGCGAAGCAGGCAGGTCGCGCTCGACCAGATCGTCGATCAGCTTGATGAATTCATACACGGCGAACAGGGTGAAGAAGCTGAAGATGCTGAGAGCCAGCGTCGTCCCGAAACGCCCGATGATGTAACGGTCGAGCGTCGTGCTGAACATGAACAGGATCGCCAGGAAGATCAGCCCGACCAGGAAGAACGGGCTGTAGGAGAGGGCCAGGACCACCGCGAGAACGGCTCCCCCGAAGCCGATCCAGGTGCGTATGCGGCGGGACACGAAGCGCTGCCGCTCCTCGAAATCATCGAAGGCCATCTCGACCGCGGATGCATCCTCCAGCTCGGAGCCGGGTACCGGGGCGGGGGGGGAGAGTGCCCCACCCGAAACACCACGCAGGGCCGACTGACTGCCGGCCGGGATCGACAGACGGCGCCGGCGACCGAACGGACCGCCACGACGCACTCGAATCGCTTCTGTCGGTGCCGGCGTTCCGCCGGCCAGTTCGGCATCGCCAGACCGCTGCTGTTGCCGCTCCATCTCCTCCCGGCGCCGCAGCGCCTTGAGCGCCCATTGCAGCCGGTGCGGCACCAGGAAGGAGAATTGCAGCGTCTCGTTTCGTTCACGCAGGAAGAACAGCACGATCCCGAGGACCCCCAGAAGCGCGTTCCCGAACCAGAGCCCGATCGGCGCGGGAATCGATCCCTGGCTGACGAGGTTTTGGCCGGCCGTCAAAATCACCCAGTAGATGATTCCGATGCCGATGCTCAGGGTGAATCCCGAGGCGCGCCCCCCGCGCCGGTTCATGATCCCGAGAGGCACTCCCACGATGGCGAACACCAGGCAGGCTACCGGGATGGCGAAGCGCTCGTGCCGGATCGCATCGATCTGTCCGAGAATCCTCCGCCGGACCTCGGGCGAATCCAGCCTGGCGAATTCCCTCGCGTGTTCCGCTAGCTCCGAAAGACTTTGCTGGCGCAGCCCCTTTGGGCCAGGATGCGCCAGCATGCTGCTGCGGATCCGAAACGCCTCGTCGGGGGCGCGGACGATCATCTGGCGCTCGAAATTGCTGACCTGGTAAGCCTCCGGATTGGTCGGGCTGGTGCTGTGCGTCGTGCCGTCCTCGAGGAAGAACCTCGCCACTCCGGTCTGTCGGTCATATTCGATCTGGGCGCGGCTCGCGAGAGTGACCACTTCCTTACCGTCCGGCTGGCTCTGATAGATGAACACACGATCGAGGAACGCTCCGCCATCCTTGACCTCGTCGGCGTAGAGAAGCATCCCGGGAATTTCCTCGAAGAAGACCCGTGGCTTGATCTCGCGCCGCAGGTCGGCCGAGTACAGCAGGCGGTTGAAGATCTGCCGCCGGCTGTAGTCCGCCCTCGGCTCGCTTTCGATCTTCAGAAACCCTGAGATCACGCAGCCGGCGAGACCGATGGTCAAGGCGGGGAGGAGGATCTTCCAGTAGCTGACCCCGCTGGCCCGCATGGCGATCACCTCGCTGTCGGCGGAGAGGCGTCCAACTCCGATCAGCACGCCCAGGAGGATCGCCATCGGGATGGACATCGCCAGAACCTGCGGCATGAGATAAAAGAGGATCCGCACCACCGAGCCCACCGGCACATCTCTTTTTATCGCCATCTCCGCGAGCTCGAACAGGGCGTTGGTCACCAGCACAAGAATATAGACACCCAGTCCAAGGAGCGACGGCGACAGAATTTCCATGAAGACGTAGCGCGACAGCGTCGTGACGCGGAAAGGAAACGGCAGGTTCAGTCGGGGCATTTTCATCGAGGGCGATGTTAGGAGGGTTTCGCAGCGGCGTCAACCGTCGCCATCGACCGTCATTCTCAACGTCCGATAAGAAGTCTTATGTCAACCTGTGACGATGGAATGCGGTGGCTCGATGGCCGACGTACGGCCCATTCCAACCAGTTGTCGGCGCGCCGACATTCGCTGCTCGAAGGCGGTGCGACCGCGTTCACCCACGCCGGCGATGCCATTTCAGTTGCCTAAAATCTGTAAGAAATTGCGTGAGCGCAGGAACTAGCCCGGACTTCTCACCGGTCTTCTGCTGCGACCGCGGATCTGGCCGCCCTGACGGGCGTCCTCGCGGCTCGCACCCGTCAACGTATGTCGAATACGTTTCGGGTCCT
>JAGYID010000042.1 GCA_018606725.1 Acidobacteriota bacterium | reverse complement strand
CGAGGAATCGGATCTCGGCCCGCCACCGGCGCCGGCCGGACGACCGATGCGCGCGCCGGACGTCTCGGCGGTCCGGCCGCCGGCGCGCGCGGCGGCGGGGAGGACGACGCCGCCGGCCCCGGCCGCCGAGGATGTGTTCGATCTCGGCGCGGAGCTCAACCTCGATGGAGATGAGCTCAGGGGGGACGAAGGGACCGTCGACCTCGGCGAGGAGCTCCTCGTGGAACTGGACGAGGAGCCGCCGGCGCCCGCCCGCTCCCCGTCGTCGCGCGGCGCAACCGGGAGGGGTCCGGCGCCGGCGCCCGCCGGTCCGCGGGGCCTGGCGCCTTCGTCCAGGTACTCCGGTGCATCCCCGCTTGATCTCGAGGAGCCGATCGATCTCGGAGAAGGCTGGGGAGCCGGTTCGGAGCCCGGCGGTCCCGAGGGCGCCCCGATCGACATCGGGGTGCTGGCGCCGGGGCAGGAGAAGACGGTCGATCTCCCGGTCACCGCCAGCGTCAACGGCCGCCAGGTCCGGCTCAGTCTGCGAGTCACGCTGCGCCTGACGCGCTGACCGCGGGCCGATGACCCCCGACCGGCCGACCTCTCCTGTCATCCGGGAGCCCCCGCATCCCGCGCCGCGCCTCCCGTCCGCCGGGCTCCGCCCGGCTCCCGAGCAGCGCGAGATGGCGCTGATCGCCGGGCTGGCTTTGTTCCTCCACCTGTTCCCTGGGCGGCTGCTGCAATTGGTCGATTTCCGCTGGGGCCTGATTGTCTCGCAGGCGCTGTTCATCGCCGGCCCGGCGCTCCTGGCGTCGCGCCTTTTCTATCTTGATCGCCGCGCCATCTTCCCCCTGGCTCGTCCGAGCCTGGCGATGCTCGCCGGAACGGTCGCCGGCACCATGTCGTTGAATCACCTGCTGACGGTGGCCGGCACCTGGCAGGAGCGGATCTTCCCGGTGCCGCGCTTCTACCGCGAGGCGCTTCAGGATCTGCTGCGCTACCGCGGAGCCGGCGATTTCCTCTGGCTGCTGCTGGTGTTCGCCGTGGTGCCGGCGATCTGCGAGGAGATCCTGTTCCGGGGATTTCTTCAAGCCGGGCTGGTGCGTGCCTTCCAGCGGCCGGCGACCGGCATCGTATGCACGGCGGCGATCTTCGCCCTGTTCCACCTGCTGCCCCAGCTCTATCCAGGCACGCTGGCGCTCGGACTGTTCGTCGGCTGGCTGGCGCAGTCGTCACGCAGCCTGCTGCCGGCGATGCTGGCGCACGCGCTCAACAATGCCCTGTCGATCGCCTTCGACAACGCCCCGGAGGCGGTGCAGTTGGACCTGACCGGGTCGCCGGCGCTGGCGGCCTTTGCCATTGCGGTGTTCGTTGCCTCGGTCGCGCTGCTGCGACGCGCCACGCCGGCCCGGAACCGCGTGCTATAATTCCGCTCCTTCACACTGCGAGGAGGTCGATCGATCATGCGTGCAGCCCGTGCCCTCATCCTGACGTGTGCCGGCATCGCGGCGACGCTCGCCGGGCCGGCGTCCGCGCAGACGGCCCCGCTGTTCAGCGTCTACCCGTCCTACAGCGCCAAGTTCGACATCGGCAGCGAGAAATTCTCCCTGGTCACCAGCGTGGTCGTCTACAACATCAGCGGCCTGCCGTTCACCGGCGTCGGCTTCAAACAGACCTACCCGGACGGGGTCAGCGTCAAGGAAACCTACCAGCGCGAGGTCGGCACCGAGGCGACGGGGGAGCAGTCGTCGGCGCGCCGGGTCGAGGGAAACGTCTTCTCCGCCAGCACGCCGACCTTCAAGAACCGCCAGTACGTCGTGCTGTTCAACGAGCTGCAGCTGGCCCGGCGGCTGAACGAGATCACCTTCCCGGGCATCGAGATCAACTACACCGATGCCGAGGGCAAGCCGCAGACCGCGAAAATGCAGGACAACACCTATGATCTGTTCATCTACTCGAACGTGGTCGGCGGTCTCGAGCGGTTCCTGAAGAAGTACAACCAGATCACCTTCGATTTCGCGAAGGCGACGCCGAATCGCAAGGAATGGGAATTCGCGCCGGTCGCCGCCAGCGCGGCCGGTCGCTTCCCGACCGGGGTCATCGGCACCTTCCCCGGCGAGAACCAGTACAACGGTCATTTCCGGATCCGTTCGGGGCCGCCGGGGGACAACCTCCAGGTGGTGGTGGTCTACAAGGGAACCGCCAAAAGCGACCGGGTCGCCGATCGCGAGGCCCTCGGCAAGCGCCTGCGCGAGTACCTGAAATGGTGCGGCGAGTTCGACGTGACGCAGGATGGCCTGGATATCCAGCAGACCGAGTGGAAGAAATACAAGGATACCTGGGTCGTGAACGGCCGGTGGACCGACACCATCAAGAACCGTCTCGGAGAGGGACCGTTGACGGCGCGCGTCTTCTTCTCGCCGCGCGAAGACGTCGAGTATTACGTCCTCGGACTGGTCCACGGCCGCGCCATCGGCCCCGACAGCGTCAATCCGAATCCCGACAAGGAGAAGGCGCTCGCGGCCGAGATGAATGCCCTGGTCGAGAGCTTCCGTTCCTCGATCGTGCCGCTTTCCTACGAGAAACGTCCCTAGGCGTCGGTCCCCGGAGCGCGACCCACGGCCTACGGAGCCGGTGACGGCGCGGCGTTCGCTGCGGGCGCCGACGCCGGGTCGGGGGCGGGTGGCGGCGCTGGCGGCTCGCCGCCGGCGATCAGTTCAGTCGTGAAGCTCTGCAGCTTCGCCGACTGCGACCAGGCGCCCGCCGGCAACGTCGCCTGCTTGCAGAGCTCGTCGAGGGTGCGCTCAACCGTCCAGCCCTGGGCGGCGCCGACGCCGGGCAGGAACAGCGCCCGGCGGCCCCATTTCTCCAGGAACACCCCGTCCACGTCGAGCCGCAACTCGGCCGGACCGGCGGTCGTCCGGCGCGGCCCGATCACCGAGATTTCCACGGTGATGCCCGGCAGATCGAGATCGGTCAACGGCTCGAAGCGCGGATCGCGGGTCGCCGCCTTGCGGGTGAACACCGCCACCTGCCGCAGCAGGGCCCGGCTGGCTTCGATCTCGCCCTGCATGCCGCGCAGCTGGCCATGCTTTTTCAGCGCCACGAAGCAACCGCGCGGCCGCAGCAGACGTGGAGTGAAGTCGGCGGCCGGCAAATCGCTGTCGCGGATCGGCTGTTCGCGGAGATGGGCCGACAGGATCTGCCAGGCGACCTTGAGCAGCGTGCTCCGCTCGGCCTCCGTGAGAGGGGCGAAGGGGTCCTCGGGCGTCGGCTCGGGAGAGGGGGTCGGCGAGCCGGCGGGGATGGCGTCCTCCGCCCCGGGCGCCGCGGTCGCCGCCGGGGCCTCGGACGGCGGCGCGGCCGCCAAGACGGCGGGAGCCGTCGCATCGATGCCGGCGGGAGCCGTCGCATCGATGCCGGCGGGAGCCGCCGCACCTACGAGAGCCGTCGCACCGATGATCGCGAGGGCGTTCGTACCAATAACGATGACGATGGCCAAGCCCAATTGTCGCACGGCCGGGCACTCTATCTCCTCCGCGGCCGGCCGACAAGCGGCCCGGGTCCGGCCGGAGGACGCTGTGCTATAATCCGCGCCTCTTCAAGGCGCGAACCCCACATTCGAAGGAGAGAACGAACACCATGAAAAAGCCGGCGGACGTGTTGAAACTGGTCAAGGACAACGGCATCAAGATCGTTGACCTCCGCTTCATGGATCTCCCCGGGCTCTGGCAGCACGTCTCGGTTCCGACGCACCGGCTGAAGGAGAGCTCGTTCGAGGAGGGCTTCGGGTTCGACGGCTCGAGCATCCGCGGCTTCCAGGCGATCCACGAAAGCGACATGCTGATGATTCCGGATCCCGACACGGCCTTCATCGACGCGTTCACCGAAGTCCCGACGCTCGCCCTGATCTGCAACATCGTCGATCCGGTGACCAAGGAGCGCTACCCCCGGGACCCGCGCGGCATCGCACAGCGCGCCGAGAACTACCTCCAGTACACCAAGATCGCCGACCTGGCCTACTTCGGCGCCGAGGCCGAGTTCTTCATCTTCGACGACGTGCGCTTCGACCAGAAGGCCAATGCCGGCTACTACTACCTCGACTCGGTCGAGGGGCAGTGGAACTCGGGGCGTGAGGAGGGGCCGAACCTCGGCTACAAGCCGCGCCACAAGGAAGGGTATTACCCGGTGCCGCCGCACGATCATTTCCAGGACCTGCGCTCGGAGATGGTCCTCAATCTCGAAGCCGCCGGGCTCAGCATCGAAGCGCACCACCACGAGGTGGCGACCGGTGGCCAGTCGGAGATCAACGTCCGCCGCGAGACGCTGGTGCGGTCGGCCGACAACGTGGCCATCTACAAGTACATCGTCAAGAACACCGCCATCAAGCGCGGCCGCACCGTCACCTTCATGCCGAAGCCGCTGTTCGGCGACAATGGCTCCGGCATGCACTGCCACCAGAGCCTGTGGAAGAACGGCAAGAACCTGTTTGCCGGCGACGGCTACGGCGGGTTCTCCGACATGGGCATGCACTATATCGGCGGGCTGCTGAAGCACTCGCCGGCGCTGGCGGCGATCATCGCCCCGACCACAAACTCCTACAAGCGGCTGACCCCCGGCTTCGAGGCGCCGGTCAACCTCGCCTATTCACGGCGCAACCGCTCGGCGGCGATCCGCATCCCGATGCTGTCAAGCGAGCCGGCCGCCATCCGCCTGGAGTACCGTCCGCCCGATCCGTCGTGCAACCCGTACGTGGCGTTCGCGGCGATGATGATGGCGGGTGTCGACGGCATCGAGAACAAGATCGATCCGGGAAAGCCGCTCGACAAGGACATCTACGGGATGAGCCCGCAGGAGCTGAAACACGTCCCGTCGCTGCCCGCCTCCCTCGATGACGCGCTCCGGCACCTCGAGGCGGACCACGAATTCCTCCTCAAGGGTGATGTGTTCACCGAGGACAACGTCCGCCTCTGGATCGAGTACAAGAGGGAGCGCGAGGTCAACCCGCTGCGCCTGCGGCCGCATCCGTACGAGTTCGCCCTGTACTTCGACATCTGATCGGCCGGGGGGGTGACGGGACGCCGGCGGCGCGCGGCGTCGCGGGGGTCTCCGGTTGAGCGACGATCTGCGTAGCCTGCTCGCGGCCGCGCTGCCGGCGGAGGACGCCGACCGCCTGGCCGGGCAATCCGGCCGGCTGCCCGACCCCGGGGGCGCGACGCGCACTCTGCAGCGCTTCCTCGAGGCGCACCGCGCCGCGCTCCCAGGCGGGACGCTCGACGCCGCCCGCCTGTGGAACGTCCTAGTCCTCGCGGGATTCAGCCCCCACCTCGGCGGGCTCCTGGTCCGCCATCCGGAATTCCTCGACGCGGTGTCCGGCCGCGGCCCGGGCCATGGCCCGCTGAACCGAGAGGACCTCGAGGAGGAGCTCGCCCGTTTCCTGTCCCTGCGCAGCGGCGAGGAACCGTCCCTGGTCCTGCGATCATTCAAGAAGCGCGAGTATCTTCGCATCGCGCTGGCCGATGTCCTTGGCCTGGCGGACCTGCCGGCGGTCACCCGCGCCCTGTCGCTCCTCGCCGACGTGCTGCTCGACCGCGCCGTGAGGCTGGCGCGCTCCCGGCTGGAGGCGCGCTTCGGCGCCCCCGTGACGCGCGACGAGCGGGGCCGGATCGAGCCGGCCGGCTTCGCGGTCATCGCCCTCGGCAAGCTCGGCGGTGAGGAGCTCAACTACAGCAGCGACATCGATCTCCTCTATCTGTTCGCCGGCGGCGGTGAGACGTCCGGCACCGGAGCGCGGGGCGAGGGCGCCATCGACAACAAGGAGTACTTCGCGCGCCTGGCCACCGAGGTGACCCGGTTGATCTCCGGCACGGGACCCGACGGGCGCGTCTTCCGCGTCGATCTCAATCTGCGTCCCGGCGGTCGCGACGGCGAGCTGGTATTGTCGCTGCCCGCCACCGTCGCCTACTACCGCAACTGGGCGGAGCCCTGGGAGCGACAGGCGCTGATCAAGGCCCGCCCGGCCGCCGGCGATCTGGAGCTCGGCGGGGCCCTGATCACCGCGGTGGAACCGCTGGTCTACGAGCTGCATCCCGATCCGTACCGGGCTCTCGAGATCGCGGCCATGAAGGATCGCATCGACGCGCAGCTCGGCGCCCAGGGGCGCACCGAGTCGGACATCAAGCTCGGCCGCGGCGGGATCCGCGAGCTGGAGTTCGCCGTGCAGGCGCTGCAACTGCAGCGTGGCGGCGCCGACCCGTGGCTGCGGCAGGGGAACACGCTCCTGGCGCTGCACCGGCTGGCCGACAAGGGCCTGGTCGGCTTCGCGGACTACGCGGCGCTGTCGCAGGCCTACGTCTTCCTGCGCGATCTGGAGCACCGCCTGCAGCTCGGTTTCGATGTGCAGACCTCCGCGCTGCCGTCGCGGCCCGAGAACTGGGCCCTCCTCGCCCGGCGGATGCGCCTGCACGAAACGCCGGACGCCGCCGGGGGCGAAGCCCTGGGCGCCATTCTCGAGCGCCACCGCGAGACGGTCCGGCGCTTCTACGATTCGGTCTTCGGCGCCGTCGCGCAGACCGAGATCGAGCCGGCGGAGGGGGCGGAGGAGGCAGGGGTGGCGCTCTGGCTCGAGCGCGGCGATGAAGTGGCGCTGCGGGAGCGGTTGCGCCGCGCCGGCCTCCAGGATCCGGGCGCCGTGTTCCGCCCGGTCACCCTGATTCGCCGGCTGCTCCGCCACATCGGCGATGAGCGCGAGCTGCGCCGCCTGATGCGGCGCGCCGGGCCGGCGCTGCTGCGGGCGCTCGCGGAGGCGACGAACCCCCGTCGCGCCGCCGCCAACCTCGAAAAGCTCATGACCACCGTCGCCGAGCAGCCCGGCGGCCTTCAAGAATTCCTGGCGGGGCGCGACATCCTCACGCCGACCGTCCGGCTCCTGGGGCGGAGCGATCTGCTCGCCGCCCTCCTCATCCGCCACCCGGACATCCTGACGACGCTCGCCGATCGCGCCCGTATCCTGCACCAGCCGGGTTCCGACGAGTACCGGCGCGACCTGATCGACGTCGTCGAGGGCGAGCGGACAGCCCGGAGCCGCTCCGGCGCGCTGCGCCGCAGGCACCAGAGCGCCCTGGCGGCGATCGCGCTGCGTGACATCAATCATCAGATGGGCCTCGAGGATGTCCTCGCCGCGCTCGCCGACCTGGCCGATGCGACGGTGGAGGCGGCGATCCGCGCCGCGGCCATGGATCGCCGCGTCCGGGAGGCAGCGGGCGCGCCCCGCATCGCGGTGCTCGGCCTGGGCCGGCTGGGGACGCGGGAGATGGACTACGGATCCGACCTCGATCTGATTTTCATCGTCGAGGGAGAAGGGGAGGCGGCGCTGGCGGCCGGTCCTCTGTGCACGACCATCGTCAACCTCCTGTCGACCGTCAGCCGCGAAGGGCAGCTGTACAAGGTCGACCTGCGCCTTCGCCCGTCCGGGCGGGAAGGGAACATCGCGACGACCCTGCCGTCCCTATGCGCCTATTTCCGCGATGCGGCGGAGGTCTGGGAGATGCAGTCGTTTCTCAAGGCGCGCCCCATCGGCGGCGACGCCGACCTGGGCCGGCGGGCGGTCGAGGAGGTCACGGCCATCATCATGGAGGCGTCGGGCGCGCGCGGCGCGGCCGCGCTCGCGGCGGCGATCGACGGCATGCGCCGGCGTCTGACGGGCGACAGCCCGGGGCCCGACGGGCACGTCAACGTCAAGCTCGGCGACGGCGGCATGCTGACCCTGCAATTCATCATCGAGTACCTGCAGCTGAGCCGGGGCCAGCCCGGCCGCCCGGGCCGCGACACCCTGCGCCTGCTCACCGATCTGAGCCGTCTGGGGCACCTTGCGGAGGACTCGATGCGCCCGCTTTACGAGGCGTACCGCCTGCTGCGGGAGGTCGAGCACGAAATGCGGCTGATGTACGACCGGCCGGCGGCGAGCCTTCCGACCGACCCGCTCCGCCTGCGCGAGATCGCCGACGGCGTCCGCCCGGGGGATGCAGACCCGGATCGGGGTCCGCGCCTGCGCCGGGAGATCGAGCGCCACATGGCGGCGGTGCGCGGCGTCTACCGGCGGACCCTGGGTCTCTGAACGCCCGCTCAGCGGACCTGGAAGGTCACCTCGATCGGCTCCGCGGGGTTGCCGGCCCGATCGACGGCTTGGACCCGCAGGCGGTGGGTTCCCGGGGCGAGGGCCGGAGGCTCGAGGACGCGGGCGCGGCCGCGGTCGGGATCGAACTCCGACTCGAGAGCTGCGTCATCGAGAAGAAACGTGACCCCGTCGAACTCGAGCCCCTCGCCCTGCTCGTCGACATCGGCGGTGATCGACGGCCGGCGCGAGGCGATGACGGCTCCCGCCGCCGGCCGCACCGCGGTGAGAACCGGCGGGGACGCATCCTGCAGGAGGGCAAACCGCCCGTAGCGGCGAAAGCGCACCGCGATCGACGATCCGTCCGGGGCGGCGTCGCCTCCCTCGTAGGCCCAGCGACCGCGGTTTTCCTCCCAGCGGTAGATGCCGAGCGCCGCCGGATCGACGGCCCGCGGATCGATGGCGAACGACAGCGTCGCCGGTTCGCGCAGCGCCTCGCCGCCGGGGAGGACCTCGACGACATCCGCCATGGCGGGCAGCCCGGGGTCGCCCGGCGCCTGCTCGGTCCGCAGGCACACGGGGCCCTCGTAATAGCGCGCGGCCGCCGGCATCTCCAGCGTGAATCCGGGACCGGAGTAGCGGAGCGGCTCTCCCGGCTTCAGGAACCGCACATCGGCATCGATGATGCGTCCAGCGCCCGGCGCCCCCGGCGCCTGCAGCGTCAGCGGCTGCGCCGCGGCGACTTCGCGGTAGTCGAGGGGGGCGCCGTAGCGCAATCCATCCCGGTACTGCAGCGGCGACAGGGCCAGGACGCCTCCGCCACGGCCTTCCACCGCGGCGGCGGGGGCGAACGGACGATCGACCGGGACGAGGAGATCGAGGAAGGCGGGCCAGGCCTCGAGACGGAGATCGCCGGCGTCGTAGGAGGCGCGCGGTTCTCCGGGTGGGGCGATGATGCGCCACGGTCCCGGCACGCCCGCCTCGATCGACCGGAGCCTCCAGACGGTCGACCCGCCGGCCCCGGGGGGCGGCGTGCACAGGCCGCGTCCGGCGTCGCAGACCCCGCTCAGGAAACGGTCACCGGCGCCGGACCAGATCTCCGCTTCGAACCGCGCCGGTGAGGATCCCGTCCCCGACGCAGCCAGGCCCGGCGCGACGCGCAGCACCGGCCGCCGGTCGGCATCGAAGACGGTCTCGGCGGAGGGCGCGGCGCCCGCCGGGGCGACGACCACCGAGACACGCGCCCGGGCGCGGTTGCCCGCCTCATCGCGCGCGGTGATCTCCAGCGTATGGGGGCCGCTGTCCAGGGACAACGCGCCGGGATAGGTCCATCGGCCATCCGGCGGAGCAGCCGACTCGTTGCCGCGGTCGATCGGGCGGGCGAGCTCGTTGCCGGGAAGGGTGAACAGGCGGTAGGCGAACGCCGCCGGACCGAGCCGGCTGCCGCGGTGATCGTAGAGCAGGCCGGCCTGCGGATACTGGGCGAAGCGGAACCCCTCGAAGGTGATCGCGTACGCCGTGCGACCGTCGATGCGCAGCTCGATGCCGTGTACGCCGGCGCGGCCATCCGTGCCGGCCGGGTCGTGCGCCGTCAGGGCGAGGAGGAACGGGCCGCTCACCCGCACGGGCTCCTCGCTCACCAGTGCCCCGCCGCGGTGGACCAGACGATAGGCGCGCTGGCGAATGTTCCCCTCGATGAAGACGTCGGCGCGTCCGGCGGTGACCAGCAGCGACCCGAGGATCGGCGGGCGATGATCGGCCGGAACCGGGAGCCCGGCGAGGAACGGATCGACCGGATGATCTTCACCGTCGCGGACCTCGAAGTGCAGGTGCGGCAGCCCGACGCCCGATTCGCCGGAGAAGGCGATGACCTGGCCGCGGCGGACCGGCAGCGGCGCATCGAAGTAGAGATCACCGGGATAGCGCGTCTTCATCTCGGTCTGGCGGCGCGCCACCCTGCGCTCCAGCCCGAGAACCCGATCCTCGAATCTCTCCAGGTGGCCGTACACGGTGATGCGGCCGTTCCGGTGACGGACATAGACGGCGCGGCCGTAGCCGCGCCACTCCACCTTGACGCGGTAGATGACACCGTCCGCCGACGCATGGACCTTGTAGCCGGTGCCGCCGCCGGTGGAAATGTCGATGCCGGCGTGCAGGTGATCGTAGCGGTACTCGCCGAAGGACGACAGGAGCGTGCCCGGGATCTCGAGGGGCCAGCGCAGGCCCGCGCCGGGAACGGGCGCGGGGCGCGGCGGGGGCGCGGCGGCGGGGTCGCCTCCGGGTGGCGCCCCGCCGGCCCGCGGAGCGAGCGCCACGGCGAGCACGATGGCGAGCAGGATGGCAGGACCGAGATGGGACGCGCGTCGACCTAGCATGGCCATTCATTCTAGAAGATGATGCCGGTGTGGTGTTTGACAAGATTTCGCGCGTTCCGCTATCATCGCGCCGCCGTTGAGGGATGTAAGTCTCACATCAACAAGGGCATAGCGCATGGGACGCGACCTCTTCAAGGAGTTCACCACCCGCCGCAAGAAGGGGGAGGTGATCTACAACGAAGGGGACCTCGGCACCGAGATGTACGTCGTTCAAAGCGGTGCGGTGCGGATCTTCCGGGCCGCCGGCGGCATCAAGCAGGAGCTGTCGGTCATGGAGAGGGGCGACTTCTTCGGGGAGCTCGCGGTTCTGGAGGGGTTGCCGCGCACGGCGTCGGCCGAGGCGATCGACGACGTCGAGCTGATCGAGATCAACAGCACGACCTTCGACAAGATGATCCGGGGCAACATCGAGATCGCCGTCCGGATGCTGCGCAAGCTGAGCAACCGCCTGCAGGAGGCGAGTCGCAAGATCGATCTCCTGAGTCGCCCGGCCTCGGCCGGCAAGGGCGCCAGGGTGGCGGAGCCGGTGGCGGCGGTCGACCTGGACCGGCCGCAGGAGATGCCGCCTCCCTCGGCGGACGCGCCCCCCCCCGGCGGCGTGGCCGCCCCGCCGAAGCCGATCACCGAGATCCCGGTGCCGGACGGAGCGATCGCCCTGCTCGTCCTCGAAGGGGGCTCGCGTCACTTCCCGATCACCGGCGACTCGGCCCTGATCGGACGCTACGACCCGGTCACCGGCACGCGTCCGGAAATCGACCTGACGCAGGTCGACATCAGTCGTTCCGTGTCGCGGCGGCACGCCAAGATCGCCCTGGAGAACGGTCATTTTCTCCTGTCCGAGGAGGTCGGGGCGCTCAACGGCACCTTCGTCAACGGCCAGCGCCTGACCCCCGGCAAGCCCGCCGCCATCGTCAGCGGCGACCGGGTCGGGCTGGGCATGGTGACGCTCCAGTTCAAGACGGCGGACCCGGCATCCGGCGCCGCCGGCGCGCGGCGGGGCTGACCCGTTGGCGCACGACGACCTGCGCGTCTTTCTCACCCGGCTTGAGCAATGCGGCGAGCTGACGCGCGTGCGCGAGCCGGTGAGCGTCGACCTCGAGATCAGCGCCGTGACCGACCGGGTGTCGAAATCGCCCGCCGGCGGCCGGGCGCTCCTGTTCGAAACCCCGCAGGGATACGACATCCCGGTCCTGATCAACGCCCTCGGCTCGCTCGCGAGGATGAAGCTGGCGCTGGAGGTCGACGATCTGGACAGCTTCGCCGAGCGGATCGATCTTCTGCTCGAGGGCAAGGCCCCGGCCTCGCTCCTCGACAAGATTCGCCTGCTCCCCAAGCTCAAGGACCTGGCCGACCTTTTTCCGGTGACCGTGCGCAAGGCGGCCTGCCAGGAGGTCGTGGAGCGGGAGAACCCGTCGTTCGAGACGCTGCCGGTGATCAAGTGCTGGCCGGGGGACGGCGGTCGCACCATCACCCTGCCGCTGGTCTTCACCCACGACCCGGCGACCGGCCGGCGGAACTGCGGTATCTACCGGATGCAGGTGTTCGATGCCCGCACCGCCGGCATGCACTGGCAGATCCACAAGCACGGCGCCCATCACTACCGCCAGGCCGAGACGGCGCGGCGGCGCCTCGAGGTGGCGTGCGCCATCGGGGCGGACCCGGCGCTGGTGTTCGCGGCGGCGGCGCCGCTGCCGGACGACGTCGACGAGATGTTCCTGGCCGGATTCGTACGGCGCGAGCCGGTCCGCATGGTCAAGGCGCTCACCGTCGACGTCGAGGTGCCGGCCAACGCCGAGATCATCCTCGAAGGTTACGTCGACCCGGGCGAGCGCCGGCGGGAAGGGCCGTTTGGCGACCACACCGGCTACTATTCGCTGGCCGATGAGTACCCGGTGTTCCACCTCACCTGTCTGACCCGGCGCGAGCGGCCGATCTACCAGACCACCATCGTCGGGCCGCCGCCGATGGAGGATTACTACATCGGCAAGGCGATCGAGCGGGTGTTCTTGCCGATCATGCGCCGCCAGCTGCCCGAGATCGTCGACGTGAACATGCCGGCCGAGGGGATCTTCCACAACCTCATCGTCGTTTCGATGCGCAAGCGCTATGCGGGCCACGCGCGCAAGATCATGCACGCCATCTGGGGCATGGGACAGGCGATGTTCAGCAAGGTCATCGTGGTGGTCGATCACGACGTCGACGTGCAGGACCTGCGGCAGGTGGCCTGGAAGGCGCTGAACCACATCGACCCCGAGCGCGACGTCGAGTTCGTGCTCGGTCCGGTCGACGTCCTCGACCACGCCTCGCGCCTGCCGCAGTACGGCTCGCACATGGGCGTCGACGCCACGCGCAAGTGGCCGTCCGAGGGGTTCACGCGCGACTGGCCGGAGGAGATCAGGCACGATCCGGATACACTGGCGCTGATCGAGCGCAAGTGGTCCCACTACGGGATCGACTGAGGAGAGCAGGACATGGGCAGCTTCATGGGCGGTTCGGCCTACGCGATGGCGCGTGACATCGCCGAGGGGCTCATTCTGATCAATGCCAACAGCCTGAAGAAGTTCACCCCCGGTGAGCTCAAGCAGCTGCAGTTCGAGCTCGACAAGGCGCAGAAGGAGTCGCGCGCCGAACAGCCGGCGGGGGACGACACCCAGGCGATCCAGAAGCGCGGCCGCAAGCTCAGCCGCATCACGTCGGCGATGCAGATGATCAACTCCGCCCTGATGACCCGAAAATGAGCCAGGACGGGGTGGCCGGGGCGGCGTCCTCGACGGGGGAGAAGCCGCGCGTGCTGTCGGGGTTCCGGCCGACCGGGCCGATGCACATCGGTCACCTGGTGGGGGCGCTGGAGAACTGGGTCAAGTTGCAATCGACGCACGAGTGCTATTTCGCCATCTGCGACTGGCACGCCCTGACGAGCGAATACGCCAACACGGCGGACTTGCGCAGCAACGTCATCGAGATGGCCATCGACTGGCTGGCCTCCGGGCTCGACCCGGAGCGCTGCGTGATCTTCGTCCAGTCGCACGTCAAGGAGCATGCCGAGCTGCATCTCCTGCTGTCGATGATCGTGCCGCTGTCGTGGCTCGAGAGGGTGCCGACCTACAAGGAGCAACAGCAGCAGATCACCGGCCGCGATCTGACCAACTACGGGTTCCTCGGATATCCGGTGCTGCAGGCGGCCGACATCCTGGTCTACCGCGCCGGTCTGGTGCCGGTGGGGGAGGACCAGCTGGCGCACCTCGAGTTGTGTCGCGAGATCGCCCGCCGGTTCAACACCCTCTACGGACAGGTCTTCCCCGAGCCGCAGGGGCTGACGACCCGGGCGCCGCGCGTGCCGGGCACCGATGGCCGCAAGATGAGCAAGTCGTACGGCAATGCCATCTCGCTGTCGGATCCGAAGGAGGCGGTGCGCTCGAAGATCCTGACCATGGTGACCGACCCGGCGCGCAAGCGGCGCAGCGACCCGGGCAACCCGGACGTCTGCCCGGTGTTCGACCTTCACAAGGCCTTCTCGTCGGCGGCGACCGTCGCCCGGGTCGATGTCGAATGCCGCCGGGCCGGCATCGGCTGCGTCGACTGCAAGAACGACCTGCTTGGTCACCTCGAACCGGTTCTCGCGCCGATCCGCGAGCGCCGCAACGAGCTGCAGGTGCAGCGCGATCGGGTGCGCGACATCCTGGCGGCCGGGGCGCAGCGGGCCAGGCGGGAAGCCGCCGCCACCCTGGCCCTGGCGCGCGAGGCGATGCATCTCGACCCGGAGGGCTGCCGATGAGCGAGGCTTTGCAAGCCGGCGGGGATGCCGGCGCGTACACCGGTCACGCGGTCCGCCTGGACGGCTTCCAGGGGCCGCTCGACCTCCTCCTGCACCTGATCCGCACCGAGGCGATCGACATCGCCGGCATCCCGATCCTGGACATCGCCAGGCAATACGGTGAGTATCTCGACACTCTCCGGCAGCCGGATCTCGAAGCGGCGGGCGATTACCTGGTGATGGCGGCCACCCTGGTTCACATGAAGTCCAGGCGGCTGCTGCCGGTCGAGGCGGTCGCCGAGCCCGAGCCGGTGGCGATGGAGGACGGCCCGTCGCCGGCCGCCGCCCTGCCGGGCGTGCGGCGCGCCGCCGAGCATCTTCAAGAGAGGGAGGCGATCATGGAGCTCGTCTACCCGCGACCGCAGCATTCCGTGGCCGAGTTCGCCGGCGAGCAGGGGATCGAGGCGGACCTGTTCGCCCTGCTGCGCGCGTTCCAGGCGATCCTCCGCCGGGTGGGGGAGGACGCGACCTCCAAGGTGAGCCGCGAGCGGATCACCCTGGTCGAGCGGATCAACTGGCTGATGGACGCCCTGCAGAGAGAGCGCCGGGTCGGGTTCCGCTCGCTGTTCGACGGACTGCCGGACCGGCTGTCCTGCATCCTGACCTTCCTGGCGCTCCTGGAGGTGATCCGTCTGCGGCTGGTGCGGGCCTTCCAGAGCCATCACCAGGAGGACATCATCATCATCATCCTGGCGGAGGATTCCCCGGCCGCCACCTCTCCGGAGGAACCCGCCGATGCCTGAGAGCCCGCCGACCCCGGACGCGGCGCGGCTGCGCGCCATCGTCGAGGCCCTGGCGTTCGCCGCCGAGGAGCCGCTGACTCTCGAAGACCTCCGGGATTTGTTCCCGGCCGCTGCCGAGGAGACGCTGCACGAGGCGCTCGCGGCGTTGGCGCGCGACTGCCAGGAGGCGCATCGCGGCCTGCAACTCATCCAGGTGGCCGGCGGCTGGCGGATGACGACCAGGACCGATTGCGGCGAGTGGGTCCGGGCCCTGTTTCGCGCCCGCCATCGCCGGCGGCTGTCGGGCCAGGCGCTCGAAACCCTGGCGATCATCGCCTATCGCCAGCCGATTACCACGCCGGAGATTCAGGCGATCCGCGGCACCGACCCGGGTGGTGTCCTCGAGGGCCTGCTCGAGAAGAAGCTGGTGCGCATCCTGGGTCGCAAGAAGGTCGTCGGCAAGCCGATCCTGTATGGCACCACGCGCGAGTTCCTGACCCATTTCGGTCTCAACTCCCTGGAGGATCTGCCGAGCTTCGAGGAGTTCGAGCGCCTGGCCGGGATCGCGCCCGCCACCACCCGAGCTGAGGAGCACGGTGGGGACGCGTGAGCCGTCAGGCGGTCTGCGCCTGCAGAAGTTCCTCGCCGGCGCCGGGATCGCCTCGCGCCGGGAGGCCGAGCGCCTGATCCTGGCCGGTCGGGTCGAAGTCAACGGCCAGCCGGTCGACCGGCTCGGGACGCGCATCGACCCCGAGCGGGACAGCGTGCGACTCGACGGCCGGCGCATCCGCGGCGCCGAACAACACGTCTATTACCTGCTCCACAAGCCGCGCGGCTATATCACCAGCGCCTCGGACCCGGAGGGACGGCCGACCGTCGTACAGCTGCTGCGCGGCGTGCGCGAGCGGGTGTTCCCGGTGGGCCGCCTCGACTGGGGCAGCGAGGGGCTGCTGATCCTGACCAACGACGGCGATCTGGCGCAGCGCCTGACGCACCCGCGCAACCACGTTCCGAAAACCTACCGCATCAAGGTGAGGGGTATCGTGCCGGCCGAGGTGCTGCAGGAGGTGCGACGCGGCATCATCCTGGACGGCCGGCGGACCCTGCCGGCCGAGGTCAGGCGCATCTCGTCGCAGCAGAACTCCTGGCTCGAGGTGGTTCTGCATGAGGGACGCAAGAATCAGCTGCGGCGAATCTTCGAGCGCCTCGGACACCCGGTCCAGAAGCTGCGCCGGATCGCCATCGGGCCGATCCGCGACCGGCTGCTGGCTCCCGGCCGGTTCCGGGCGCTGACGGCCGACGAGATCCGGCGCCTGCGGGAGGCGCGGTGACCGTCCGAATCCCGGACCACATCCGCGCCATCGCGCCCTATGTTCCGGGCAAGCCGATCGAGGAGACGGAGCGGCAGCTGGGGCTCCGGCAGGTGGTCAAGCTGGCCAGCAACGAGAATCCCCTCGGCCCCTCGCCGCGGGCCATCGAGGCGATCCGCGAGGCCGCCGGGCGGGTGCACCGTTATCCCGACGGCGGCGCCGTCGCCCTGCGCCAGGCGCTGGCGGAACGGCTCGATGTCCCGGCGGCGCAGATCGTCCCCGGAAACGGCTCGACGGAGCTGGTCGAGGTCCTCGCCAAGCTCTTCCTCGGACCGGGGCGCGGCGCTGTCGTGGCCCGACCGGCGTTCATCATGTACGCCATCGCCGCCCGCGTCATGGCGGCGCGCCTGCTGCCGGTGCCGCTGCGGGGGGAGCGGCACGACCTCGAGTCGATGGCGGCCGCCTGCGACGCGTCGACGGCGCTGGTCTACATCGGCAACCCGAACAACCCGACCGGCACCTACGTGACGCGGGCGGAGCTGGAGAGATACTTCGAGGCGGTCCCGTCGCATGTCCTGACGGTCGTCGACGAGGCCTACCGCGACTACGTGGAGGCCGGTGACTATCCGGACGGCGTGGCGTTCCTGAAGGCGGGAGCGGCGATCGTCGTCCTGAGGACCTTCTCGAAGATTCACGGGCTGGCCGGCCTGCGCATCGGCTACGCCATCGCTCCCCGGGAGGTGGCCGCCGCCCTGGAAACGACCCGCTCGCCGTTCAATACCTCGATCCCGGCCCAGGCCGCGGCGATCGCCGCCCTGGAGGACCTCGAACACGTCACCCGCTCGCGACGCGAGAACGCCCGGGAGCGGGATTTCCTGTCGGCGGAGCTGCGCCAGCGGGGTATCGCCTTCGTCCCGTCGGTCGCCAATTTCCTGCTGGTGCAGACCGGCGTGCGGGGCGAAGAGCTGTTCCAGAACCTGCTGCGCCAGGGGGTCATCGTCCGGCCGATGGAGAACTACGGCTATCCCAACGGTGTCAGGGTGTCCGTCGGCACTCGGGACGAAAACAGCAAATTTCTAGCGGCCCTGGACGCGGTCACGGGCGGCCCTCCCGGCGGCCCCGCCTGAGCCGCGCCCGGACCCCGTAATCCAATGAAAACAAAGTTTTTCTTATTGACAGGGGGCGGCCGGGTCAGTATCATTCCCGAGTTCCCGCCGAGGGGGGTGGCTCCAGTCAGGATCTTCCTGCTCGCTCCGCCCGCTGGACCTGAGGCGGGTCGGAAGCGCCGGCCCTGCGGCCGGCAGTTGCATCGACGAAAAGACTTGTTCGACGGCCGGTGACGGCCGATCAAATTCAGACCCAAGGAGGCACCTGGCTGCATGGATTTGCAGAAAATCAAGGACGACGAACTCTCGGTCGGACCGATGGACACCCCCTCGCAAGACGCCCCACGCCCCCACAAACCGAAGCGCACTGAGCCGTTGAGGCCGATGGCCGGCGTCGACGCCGAGCTGGACGGCGACGAGTACGCCCGCCTGCTGGAGATGTACGACCAGTCGCTGCGGACCCTCGCGGAGGGTGAAGTGGTGCGTGGTCGCGTGCTGCGCATCAGCGGCAGCGAAGTGATCGTCGACGTCGGCTACAAGTCCGAGGGGATCATCGAACTCGAAGAGTTCATGGGCCACGACGGCAAGCTGCACGTCAACGTCGGTGACGAGATCGACGTACTCCTGGAGAAGACCGAGAACAAGGACGGTTACGTCGTCCTCTCCAAGGAGAAGGCCGAGAAGATGAAGATCTGGGAGGAGATCGAGCGTGCCTACACGGACGGCCGCCCGGTCACCGGCATCGTCAAGGAGCGGATCAAGGGTGGGCTCGCGGTCGACATCGGCGTCAGGGCTTTCCTGCCCGGTTCGCTCGTCGATCTGCGGCCGGTCCGCAACCTCGACGCGCTCAAGGGCAAAGAGCTGCAGATGCGGGTCATCAAGGTCAACCGCAAGCGCGGCAACATCGTGCTCTCCCGCAAGGCCGTCCTCGAGGAGGAGAACGCCGGCAAGAAGCGCCGAACCCTCGAGGGGCTCACCGAGGGAAAGAGCGTCCGCGGCGTCGTCAAGAACATCACCGAATACGGCGCCTTCATCGACCTGGGCGGCATCGACGGCCTGCTACACAAGACCGACATGTCGTGGGGCCGCGTCAACCACCCGTCCGAGCTGTTCAAGGTCGGGGACGAAGCCGACGTCGTGGTGCTGAAGTTCGATGCCGAGAAGGAGCGCGTCTCCCTCGGCTACAAGCAGCGCAGCGCCGATCCCTGGGAAAGCGTCGACGCCAAGTACCCGCGCGAGTCGCGCGTGCATGGCAAGGTCGTCAGCCTGACCGACTACGGCGCCTTCATCGAGCTGGAGCCGGGCGTCGAGGGCCTCATCCACGTCTCGGAAATGTCGTGGACCAAGCGGGTCAAGCACCCGTCGAAGGTGCTCAACGTCGGCGACACGGTCGAGACGGTCGTGCTCGACGTCGACAAGAACGCCCGGCGGCTGTCGCTCGGCCTGCGCCAGACGGAGCCGAACCCCTGGCAGACCATCGGCGAGAAGTACCACGAGGGCGACCGCATCACCGGCAAGGTCCGCAACCTGACCGACTTCGGCGCCTTCATCGAGGTCGAGGAAGGGATCGACGGCCTGGTCCACATCTCCGACATGTCATGGACGAAGCGTCTCAAGCACCCCTCCGAGATGCTCAAGAAGGGCGACGATGTCGAGGCGGTGATCTTGAAGATCGACTCCGAGAACCAGCGGCTGTCGCTCGGCATCAAGCAGCTGCAGCCCAACGTCTGGGAGGAATTCTTCAAGAACCACACCGTCGGCGAGATCGTCACCGGGCGCATCGTCCGCCTGACCGATTTCGGAGCCTTCGTGGAGATCAACGAGGGGATCGAGGGACTGGTGCACGTGTCCGAGATCGCCGACGAAAGGGTCGAGAAGCCGGCCGACCGCCTCACGCTCGAACAGGGGATCACCGCCAAGATCATCAAGATGGACATCGCCGAGCAGAAGATCGGCCTGTCGATCAAGGCGGTCGCCCAGGACCAGAGTCGCGAAGATCTGCGCGCCTACATGGGCCGCCCGGGCGGCGGCACGGTCAATATCGGCGACGTCATCGGCCGACCCGAGGGTCGCCGGCGCGAGGAGAAGCGACGCAAGGGCCGCGACTCCTTCGACGAGGACGACAGCGACGACGAGACTTAACCCCCGAGCCAACGAGGGCGAGTCCATGACCAAGGCCGAGCTTGTGGAAGAGGTGGCCCGGGTTTCCGAGCTGACCAAGAAGCACTCCGAGATCATCGTCAATACCGTCTTCGATTCGATCGTCGAGGCGTTGCGCAAGGACGACAAGATCGAGCTGCGCGGCTTCGGCAGCTTTCGCATCCGCCAGCGGCGCTCCCGTCAGGGCCGCAATCCGAAGACCGGCGACAAGGTCGACGTGCCGGCCAAGCGGATACCGTATTTCAAGCCGGGGAAAGAGCTCAAGGAGTTGATCAACGGTCCGGGCGGCGCCGGGGCGGCGGCGACGCCAGCATCCACGGGCGCCCCCGAGCCCTGATCCCCGGCCGCCTGCCCGCGCCCGCGCTCCGCTCACCATGCAGAACCTGTTCAGTCCCTGGCGGCTCCGCTACATCACTTCGGCGGGGCGCCGCCCGCCCGCCGGCTGCGTGTTCTGCCGCGTCGTCCGGGCCCGCCGCGATCGCGACAACCTGATCCTGTTCCGCGGCCGCGATCATTTCGTCATCCTCAACCGGTACCCGTACAACAACGGCCACCTGATGATTGTCGCGTCGACGCACCTCCCCTCGCTGCAGGCGGCCGAGCCCGCGGCGCTGGTGGAAATGACCGAGCTCATCGTGCGTTGCGACCGGGCGCTGCGGAAAGTCTACCGCCCGAGCGGCATCAATCTCGGCATGAATCTCGGGCGCAGCGCCGGGGCGGGCATCGCGGGCCACTACCACATGCACCTGGTGCCGCGCTGGGACGCCGACACCAACTTCATGACCGTGATCCATGACACCCGTGTCATCCCGGAATCGCTGCTGTCGTCCTGGCGGCGCCTGCGGCCCCTCCTGGCCTCCGGCCCGCCGCCCGAGCCGCCCGCTGCCCCAAGGATGCGGAAGGCGGCGCGCCGCCGGCGGGGCAGGGGAGGCGGGCGGCGATGAAGCGCTACTTCATCGAGACCTGGGGATGCCAGATGAACGTGCACGATTCCGAGAAGCTGGCCGGTCTCCTGGCCGGCCTTGGATACGATCGGGCGGAGCGCCCCGAGGACTCCGATCTCGTCCTGCTCAATACCTGCAGCGTGCGTGAGAAGGCGGCCGCCAAGGTGTTCGCCCGCCTCGGCGCCCTGCGGCGCATCAAGCAGCGCCGCCCGGGCATGCTCCTCGGAGTGTGCGGTTGCGTGGCGCAGCAGGAAGGGGAGGCGGTGTTCCGCCGCGCGCCATATGTCGACCTGGTCATGGGACCCCGGAATCTGGCGCGACTTCCGGAGATCCTCGAGCAGGCGCAGCGCGACGGCCGGTCGATCAGCCTGGCGCGTGACGACGATCCGATCGCCTTCCCCGCGAGCACCGCAGCCCGCCGCGCCGGGCCGCGCGCCTACGTGACCGTCATGGAGGGCTGCAACAAGACCTGCACCTACTGCATCGTGCCGTTCACCCGCGGCCGCGAGGCCTATCGCCGGCCGGAGGAGATCGTCGCCGAATCGTCCGAGCTGGCGGGACGCGGCTACGTCGAGATCGAGCTCCTTGGGCAGAATGTCAACGCCTGGCGCTCCGGTGAGGATGATCTGGCGTCCCTGCTGCACATGATCGACCGCATCCGCGGCATCCGCCGGCTGCGATTCACGACTTCGCACCCGGGTCATCTGAAGACCCCCATCATGGATGCGATGCGCGACGTGCCGTCGGTCTGCAACCACCTTCACCTGCCGGTCCAGTCGGGCTCGGACCGGATGCTCATGGCGATGAACCGCGGCTACACGCGGGCGAAGTACCTCGGGAAGATCGATTACCTCCGCCGGGCCATCCCGGACATCGCCTTCAGCACCGACGTCATCGTCGGCTTCCCGGGCGAGACCGAGGCGGACTTCCATGAGACCCTGGCGCTGTTGCGCGAGGCAGAATTCGATCAGGTGTACGCGTTCGCCTTCTCGAAGCGACCCGGCACCCAGGCGTGCGACCTCGCCGAGACGCTGTCGGAGGATGAGAAGCAGCGCCGCCTTCAAGAGTTGTTCAGCGTCCAGGAGTCGATCCTGGGCCGCCGCAACGCCGCGCTCGTGGGGCGCCGCTTCGAAGTGCTGGTCGACGGCCCGACGCGCCTCGATTCGGACGTTCTCAAGGGGCGCACAACCTGTAACCGCATCGTTCATCTCGATGCGCCTCCGGGGGACGTCCAGCCCGGCGACTTCCTCGATGTGCGCATCACGCGCGCCCACGCCCACTCGCTCAGCGGCGCCGTCCTGGTTCGCGCCGGCGCGGCTTGACTCGCCGACAGGGGCGGGATATAAAGGCGACACTTCGGAGCCGGATCAGATGACCACGTCAGAGGGGACGGGATTGGGCGCGATGGAACTGGAAATGAAGATCAAAGGATTGATGATCGACCCGATCACGAACATGCCGATCATCATCCTGCGCGACCCCGGCAGCTCGGCCGTCCTGCCGATCTGGGTCGGCATCTTCGAGGCCAACGCCATCGCCCTGCAGATCGAGAAGATCGCCACACCCCGCCCGATGACCCACGATCTCCTGAAGAGCATTCTCGTGAACATGCAGGCCAGCGTGGAGAAGGTGGTGATCACCGACCTCAAGGAAAACACCTTCTACGCTCTGATCATCCTGAGGCACGACGGCAGGACCGTGACCATCGACTCGCGTCCCAGCGACGCCATCGCGCTCGCGCTGCGGACAGGGTCGCCCATCTTCGTCAACAGCGAGGTGATCGAGAAGGCCCGCAACACCGATCTCACCAAGGACGCCGGTGAGTCGGAGCGGATCCGCAAGTGGCTCGAAAACCTCGACCCCGACGAGATGGGCAAGTACGAGATGTAGTTGTAATATATTGATAACAAAAGACTTATTAGAATTGCTGCGCTATGTCACCTGCCTCGGGGGCGGTTGACAGTCGTCACAGGCACCTGCTATAAACTCCCGAGCGCCGGCCGCTACACCAGTTGCCCGGCGCAGCACCGGTACAAGTCGCAAGCGGCCGACAACTCCCGACATCCTGGGGAGAGCTCCGGGACGTGATCCTCGCCATCGCAAATCAGAAGGGCGGCGTCGGCAAGACGACCACCGCCATCAACCTGGCGGCAGCCCTCGCCCAGAAGAATTTCTCGACTCTGCTGGTTGATCTCGATCCGCAGGGGAACGCCTCGCTGTCGTACCTCGACCCCGAGCAGATCAACCTGTCGGTCTACGAGGCCCTGATCGACGAGGACAAGACGCTCGTCGACGCGGTTCACAAGACCAACGTCAAGCATCTCGACGTCGTACCGGCGCGGATCAATCTGGCGAAGTTCGAGGGAAAACTCCTCGGTGACATCGACAGTCATTTCCGCCTGAAGGACCGCCTCAAGTCGGTGGCGGGGAATTACCAGTACATCGTCATGGACACGCCGCCAACCCTCGGACTTCTGACCGTCAACGCCCTGGTCGCGGCGACGCACCTGCTGGTGCCGATCCAGTCCTCATACTTCGCGCTCGAAGGCACCGACGATCTCCTCGAGACCGTCGAGAAGATCAAGTCTCGTCCAAACCCGGGTCTCGAGTTCCTCGGTGTTGTGGTCACGATCCACGACAAGCGGACCATTCTCGGCCGCGACATCCGGAATCACATCAAGGAGGTCTTCGGCAGCAAGGTCTTTCGGACGGTCATTTCACGCAGTGTCCGCCTCGAGGAAAGCCCGGCGTACAAGGAATCGATCTTCAGCTTCGCGCCCCACTCCTCGGGCGCGCTCGAGTATTACAAACTCTCAGAAGAGGTCATAGGCCGTGTCTAAGCAACGAGGTCTGCCGGCCGAGCGCCGCATGCGGCACGATTTTCATTTCGTCGACCATCTGACTGCCGGGCCGATCACGAGCGTCGGGAAATTGATCCCTCTGGATCTTCTCGTACCGAACCCCGATCAGCCGCGTCGTTCCTTTGGAGACATGGACGACCTGATCTCCTCGATCAAGGAGAAGGGAGTGCTCGAGCCGGTCCTGGTCCGCCCGACCGGCGAGAAGTATCAGATCATCGCCGGTGAGCGCCGCTACCGGGCTTCCGTTGCCGCAGGGCTGTCGCAAATTCCCTGCGTCGAGATCGACGTGGACGACAGGGGAGTGCTCGAGATCAGCCTCATCGAGAATCTCCAGCGGCGGGACCTGAGTCCGTTCGAGGAGGCCGAGGGGCTGCAGAAGCTGGCAGAGAAATTCCTGTACACGCACGAGGAGATTTCCAAGAAGCTCGCGAAGTCCAGGAGCTCCGTCACCGAGACACTGACCTTGAACAACATTCCACCTGACCTGCGCGAGCGCTGTCGTGAGGCCGGCATCACCGCACGCTCGACTCTGCTGGAGATCGCCCGTCAACCGAATCGCGACGCGATGTCCAAGGTGATCGAGGAAATCAAGTTGTCCGGCCTGACGCGTGACGAAGTCCGCAAACTGAAGGAAGACGAGCGCAAGGGTCCTGGGCGTCCGCGTGGCTTCGTGTTCAACTTCCGGTCTCCCGATAACAAATACTCCTTGAATCTGAAGTTCAAGCGTTCGGAAGTCAGCAAGGACGAAATCATTCAGAGCCTGCGCGATCTGATCGACAGCCTCGTCCGATCCTGACACCTCCCGCCGTTACCGCCGAGCCCGCTCCCTAGCCCGGATTTCTCACCGGGATTCGGCGCGAGACCGCGCAGATGGCCGTCATGACGGGCACCCGCAGCGGCGAGGACCCGAAACGTATTCGACATACGTTGACGGGTGCGAGCCGCGAGGACGCC
>JAGYID010000041.1 GCA_018606725.1 Acidobacteriota bacterium | reverse complement strand
AAACGTATTCGACATACGTTGACGGGTGCGAGCCGCGAGGACGCCCGTCAGGGCGGCCAGATCCGCGGTCGCAGCAGAAGACTGGTGAGAAATCCGGGCTAGTGCAGCGTGCCCGTGCTCCCTGTCGTCAGCTCCTCAGGAGGAGTACCTCAAATGGTTCCACGGGCCCTTTGATGGCTCGAGGTCGATCTCAAAGAACATCGTCACCTGCGCCGAGACTCGCAGCTAACCCCCAACCTTCGGTCGTCGGGTATTTTCCTTTTTAAAAGAATGGGGCCCCGGGTATTCCCCGGGGCCCCCTGAATCGACTTCTCTTCCGAAACGCTACGGACAGGCGCGCGCAGTCGGAGCCAGTCTGACCGTCCCGTCGGTCCGCTTCCCGAGCGCCGACACCGCGCCGGTCATCGTCGGGCTGTGGCCGACCAGATAGTAGGTGGCCTTGCCTGACACCGGCGACACCAGGTCGGTGCGTTGAATGAGCGTGCCGACGGTGCCCGGCTGCGGGATGTTGTTCTCTTCGCACGTGATGGCGCTGAGGTCCTTGGCGGTGGGGTCACCGGTGCTGTTGATGGTGCCCTTGTAGTAGTCGTACCCGGACACCGCCGGCGGTTGCGGACGAGATGCCCACTCGATCGTGGTGGTCCCGGTCGCGAGCGCGTGACGGACAACGAGCACGACGTCGGTGCCGTCGCCGGGGTAGTTCTGGACCGACTTGTTGGCGGCCGCGTTGGTCGGCGAGGAAGTGCAGGCCGTGAGGACGCTGCAACGGGCCTGGACGCGGTACGCGGCGTCTGCGGTCGCGACCTCCACGAACGTCGGGTTGGAGGACCAGTCCTGCACCAGCACGCCGTTCTTGAAGTAGCGGAACTGCGTACCGCCGCCGGAGCAGCCGCCCGGGTTCGCGGTCGCGGCGGCGGACAGGGTGATGCGCTCGCCGATGACGTAGAACCCGTCACCATCCTCGTCGGCGGTCGTCAGGTTGATCACGAAGCCGCCGTCTCCCTGAGTCGGATCGCAGGAGGTGGCCGGGCACGTGGCCGGACCGGCGGCACGGTTGTCGGGAGACGGTGTCGACTGGAACTGGATCGCGCCGGTGATCTCGATGTTGTCGATCCACCAGCCCTCGTCACCGACATAGTTCGCCCAGGTGGCGAGCTCCTGGTACGAGGAGGAGACCGGATCGAACTCCCAGGCCTCGGCGATCCACCGGATACGGACGTTCTGGCCGATGAAGTTCGACAGGTCGAACTTCGTCTGCACCCACAGGCTGTGGTCGCCGCCGACGCCGTTGACCGCGACGACGCCGGGTCCGGCGCACTGGAAGGTGCCGGACAGGTCCCGCGGGTTGCCGCACGACGACCAGACGCCGAGCGGATAGCACATGGTCTCGTGCACTCCGCGCGGCGCATACGGCGCCGTGCCGGTGTCGGTCGGGGTGAGGGTGCAGTAGGTCAGGGTGGAGCCGAACTGCGACCAGATGTACGCGATGTGGTCGTAGACGTTCTCGTACGGCACGAGCTTGTCCCAGAAGCCCCAGCTCTCGTTCGCCGCGCCGCTCACCGGATCGGGCGCTGCCGGATCCTGGTCGACCTGGATCTGGACGTCGCCGTAGTCGTTCGCCTGCCCCTTGTGCTGGTTGTACCAGTTGTCGTCCATGAACGCGGCGATCTGGTAGAACGACAGCTGCAGGTCGCCCGGCCTCGGGTTCGGCGTCAGCGCGATCGGATTGGTCATGAACGCCGCCAGCTGCCGGAAGTGGTAGCTGTCGCCGAGCACGTTGGTCACGTCGAAGTGGACACCGAAGTGCAGCGAGTTCTTGCTGCTGAAGGCCAGATCGCCACCGACCGGCGTTTTCTTCCGGTTGCTCGTGTCCGCGCAGAACGGATCGTTGGGTCCCGGAGCGTTCAGGCAGTGGATGTGCCAGTCCATGTCGTTGTCCGGGTCGATGATGCAGCCCGGATCGGCCGCCGGCACGAAGAAGCCGGCACAGCCGACGCCCGCGAGGGTGTTGATTCCGCCGGGCGCGGTGCTGACCCAGACCCCGATGGTGTCGTTCAGGATGCCGCCGGCGCCCGGACGGTTGGAGATCGAGATTCCAGGGCTGCCGTCGCGATCGGTCTCGAAGTTCTCGGCGATCAAGCCGTCGTCGACGGTGTTCGCTTCGTTGTCCGGTCCCAGCACCAGCGGGGCGGCGGTGGCGGGCGCGTTCAGGTCGAGCGGGATGTTGATGGCGATCCGGTTCGCCGTGCCGACCACCTCGCGGCTGGTGAGCGACAGGGTGAACTTGCCGAAGGGCGGGTCGGTCGGGTTGACGGTCTGGGTCGTGGCCGTCACGGTGAATTCGAATTCCCCCGTCAGGGCGCCGAGGCTAATGGTGTCGAACTCGTCGCGGTGAGCCGCATCCCCCGCCGCCGCCAGGAACGGAATCTGGATGACCGACTTCCCGATGCAGGCGATGTGGTCCTTGTCGCTGCTCCCGAGGATCAGGTTGATCTGGTTCAGGGGGAACGGGCTGCCGTTGCGGATCCTGAGGCTCATCCGCGCCGTCTCGCCGGTGTCGGCGAAGCTGTCGAGGTCGCCGTTGATGTCGTGCACCGTCCTCTGCACGACGATGATGCTGGGCAGCGGCAGCTTCTTGCAGGATGACACCACGTTGAAGCTGATCGCGTCATCCGGGATGCCGTTGTTGTCATCGTCGAGGGTCTGCGGCGGGTCGCACACGTCGCCGAGGCCGTCGTTGTCGACATCCGCCTGGCGCGTCGTGCCGGGGATGATCGCCGGGCTGTAGACCGACGGGCAGTAGTCTGCCGCGTCGACGATCCCGTCGTGGTCGAGGTCGTCGTCGAGTGCGCCGCAGCCGCCGTCGTTGACGACGCCGAGACGCTGGCAGTGTTCCTGGCTCTCGACCGGCGGGGTCGCCTCCTTGCTGCAGAGCTCGCCGCGCGGACAGTCCGCGCTCGAATTGCACGGCAGCACGGTGGTCGAACTACAGGTGCCGGTGATCGGGCAGTCGATGTCAGAGGCGCACTGCTGTTGGCTCGTGCGGCTGCAGGAGCCGGTCGGGAGCAGCACGGCGCGCGGGTTGTTGCAGTCGCCGTCGCAGGCGTTGCCGACCCCATCCTGGTCGAGGTCGAGATCGAGAGGGTCAGCCGTCCGGACGCACTTGTCGCTCTTGTCGACGACGCCGTCATTATCGCGATCGACGTTGGTGGCGGAGCAGGCGACGCCGCGGCCGCTGGCGCCGGACGCGGGGATCTGGCTCGGATTGTAGACATCCGGGCAGTTGTCGAGGCCGTTGACCACGCCGTCGAAATCGACGTCGTCGAAGTCGCACCCGTCGCCGACACCGTCGCCGTCGGAGTCGATCTGGTCGTGGTTGGCGTTCCCCGGACAGTTGTCGCAGATGTCACCGATGCCATCGCCGTCGGCATCCGTCTGCGCCGGGTTGTACTTGGCCGGGCAGTTGTCCGGGCTCGCGATCGGGTCGTTCGGCCGGGCCGGATCGAAGGCGACACCGTCGCCGTCGAAGTTCGGGAACGAGATTTCGCCGGTGATCCCGTCGCCGTCACCGTCGCAATTTGAATCGAGGTAATAGAAGGTGATGTTCGAGTCCCCGATCGGGCTGGTGAACAGCAGGGTCGTGTTGTCGAACAGGCTGCCGACGACGACGTTGCCCCGGAAGATGCCGCTTCCCGCAGAGGTCTCGTTGATGGTGAACGACTTGCGCGGTTGCTTGGCACTCACGACACCGGTCGACACCTGGTACGAATCGGTGTCCCCGGCCGCGTACACGGTGACCGAACCGGCCCCGGCACGGGCCATGTCGTTGACGGTCACCTCGACCGTCTCGTCACATTCGTAAATCTGGAGCCGATCAACCGCCAGGGTTGCGCACTGCTGCCCCGCCGGTTCGCCGGTACCGCCGAACCGCGCGCAGGCCAGACGCGTGGGATTGGTAATCCCCTCGTCGACCGGGTGGACCTCGTCCCACTCGAGCACGACGTCATCGAAGCCGACGCCGTAGTCGGCGTCCCCCTCCTGATGCTCCTGGACGAAGAAACCGATCTTCATCTGCCAGCGGTTCTTCGCCGGGCCGGGGGCGAAGCCGCCGGTCGGCTCGTTCTGACCGGGACCAAGGCTCATGTACGGCAGGCCGTCTTCATATTCCAGCAGGACGATGTCGAAATTGCGCTCCGGACCATCGACCGTGTTCTGCTCGCAGTCGGCCGGGTTCGTCGAGCCGGGAGGATTGCAGATCACCGGCGCGCCGGGGATCGGGTACGGCAGGTAGTCCGGTGACGCGGTCGGGATCGGGCTGGAACTCTGCGTGTTGTGGTTCTCCGTGAAGCCGGTGAACCCGGTCTCGTCGCCGGTGAACTGCTTCTGGGCCAGCGAGCCGTTCGGGTCCTCCGTTGGTCCGAAGGTGTGCTGCGCGACCGAGCTGCCGGGGTAGATGCCGTACTCGTACTGCTGGAACACGGCGATGGAATAGATGTCCGGGAACCGGCTGTAGAAGTACTGGCAGAGGAAGCAGTTCTTGAAATCATCTTCGACGTCATTGTCGAGGTCGACGTCGCCGCCGGCGCCGCCGTATTCGGCGGTCTGAATGTTCAGGTTGAATCCGAATCGCTGGAACTCGACCGAGTACGGGAAGCCGCGCGTGTCGTTCTTCTGGTTGACCTTGGCGATGATCGGCGACTCGACAATGTCGTAGATCAACTCGACCCCCAGCGGCGTCGCCTGGCTGCTCGGGTATGCGTAGTTCTCGCAGATCTGCGCGTTGGTCGGCGGCGTGCTGTTGACTCCATCACCCGAGTGCCAGATCCCCGCGTAGGTCTGGAAACCGCACACGCCGTGGGCGACACCCGGCCGGCTCGTCCATTCCCAGATCGGACTGGGGGCCGCCAGGCCCGGCTTGCTGAAGATCGACCGGAACGGCGTCCACCCGCCGTTGCTCGTATCGAAGTTGAACGGCACCTTGTCGGCGGGCGCGGTGCCGGTGCTGCTGGACAGGATGCCCCTGTCGACCTGGCCGTTGTTCGGGATGATGTCGGCCTCGCCGGCGTCCAGAACGCCGTTGCCGTTGAGATCCTCGCCGAGGGTGTTCGACACCAGGCCGTTCACCGAATTCGCCACGAACAAGGTCGAGAAGGTGACGTCCTCATCGGGGAAGTACACCCCCTTGAACGGGTCGAGGACGTCGGGCTTGTCGATCTGGAGATTCCGGTTGTAGTCGCGAACATGGCGGCCGCCGGTCGGGAAATCGGTCGAATAGTGCAGCGACTGCTTGTCGGCGTTGATGACGTGATTGAAGGTGTAGGTCGCGCGCGACAGCTTGACGCCGCTCGCCCCGCCTTCGAGCGTCAGCACAAGGTTGACCTTGCGGTTGTCCACCGCGGTCGGGTTGGCCGGCGACGGCACCGTCAGCGCGTTGGCGATCGCCGAATCGACGTAGATGGCGAAGGACACGCCGGTCGACTGGCCGCCCGGCACCCGCCCGATGTTCTTCGGCGAGTCGAGCACCTTGATGGCCGCCGCGCCCGGTCCGGTCGGCGTCAGCGTGGCGATGACGTCGCGGAAATCATCGTGAATCTCGAGGTTCTTGAGCGCGATCGAATAGGTCACGCGCTCCCCCGCGTCGAAGTACTGGTCGCGGTCGCAACCGCCGGAAATCCACGAGGACTGATCGGTCGTACCGGTCAGCTGCAGCAGGCCCTGGACGAAGTCCGGCGTGCACTTGAACTTGGCGCGCGCCGCGATGATGCGCGGAGTGTCGGTGTAGGTGACGACGATGTTCTGGCCGTCGTCGCCTTCGAGGATGCCGTTGTTCTTCACCGCCGGCATGGCCATCCGCGCCGGGAGCCCCGCCGAGCGGAAGCCGCGGCTGCCGGTGGAGGTCTCCGTGAAGCCCGTCCTCTCCTCGTCGAGGAGCGCCCCGTTGGCCGTCTCCACCCGGAACACCACGTTCGCCGCCACCGTCCCGGCGTTCGCGGTCGCGTCGTTGACCAGGGCGACCACCGAGTCGGAGCAGGAGTACTGCGGCTTGTCGAGACGCAGGAGACTGGCCGGCAGGGTGTGCGACTGGCCGCCCCAGCTCTGGGTGCCGATGCCGTACACCGGGCCGGAAACCACCAGCGCGAACGGCTGGCCGCCGGCGTCGAGCCATCCGTCGGCGTCGGTGTCAGGCTCGGTCGCATCCCGCCGCCCGTTGCCGTTCAGGTCCTCGTTGGCCTCGGTGATCGTGCTCAAATTGCCCGCGCTGGGGCCGCCCGAGCCGCGGAACACGCGCACCTTCCAGGTCCCGGTCGGGAGCTGATTGGCGAGCGGGCTGTTCTGGTCGTTCAGATCCTTGGCGACGAACGCCGTCAGGTGGATCGCTTCAATCGTGTTGCGGTAGTCACCGGGGGTCCCGGGTGACGGCGAGCCGCTGCTCCAGGTCCGGGGGCGGGACCACTGCCCGGCCGGCAGCGGCCGGTTGAAGTAGTAGTTGTTGCCGTCATAGATCACGTTGTCGTTGCGCGCCGTCGACGGGCAGGGCGACCCATCGAACTTGGCCTCGCCAGCCGCCAGGCAGTTGTCCGGACCGGGTGATTCGACCTCGAGGTCGAGATCGTTGATGAGCGTGCCGCCGCTGTTCGCGAGGCTCGGCGGGTCGGGCCACGATAACGCGACCCGCAGCTGCCCCGCCGCGATGACGCGGGTCGGCGCCGGCAGCGCACCGAAGGTTCTCAGCTCCGCGTTGACGCCATCCACCGTGAAGGTCTTTTCGGTGCAACCGGCGCCGATCGAGCAGTTTGGCGGGAAATTGGTGATCGGCGGCTCGCCGGTGCCCAGCGTGTCCCACACCAGCAGGCCGGCCGCCGGGTACTCGATGGTGTCGGGAAACGAGATGCCGCGCGTCGGCGGATAGTTCGACAGCGGCAGCACCTGATCCAGGACGATGCGGCCGTACCCCTGAGCGTTGTTGCCGATGATGTCGACAGTCGACTGGGCGACCGTGCCGATGTTGACGGCGCGGGAGTTGGCGCACTGCCGCTCCTCGAGCGTGGCCTTGGCCGGGAGATCGAACTGCTCGAGGAAGTTGGCGCTGGCCACCAGGGCGGCGCGCACCATCGACCCGGAGACGAACGGCATCCGGTCGGCGGTGGTGCGGGCGGCGCTCGGGTAGAAGCCCTGCGCGAAATAGTCCCGCACGATGGCGCCGGCCGCGCTCGCGAACCCTGCCGAGAACGACGTACCGAAGTTCTGGTCGTCGATCTCGTTCTCGACCGGTTCGAGGTTGTCGTTGTCGTGGCTGCGATTGGTGGCGGCCGCGGCCATCAACGGGTAGCCGAAGTAGCCGGTGCCGTCCCCGCCGACCGCCATGAGCAACGGCGCGGTCCGCAGCGACACCGCGGTGGCCGGACCGTGCGAGGTGATGCCGTTGTCGTCCTCCTCGCTGTTGGCGGTGCCGTACACCGTCCAGATGTCGTCCCACGTGGCGCCCACGGTCACGCTGTTCTTGGCCGTCGCCGGGGGCGGGATCTGCAGGGGGTGGATGACGGTCGGGTCCACCTTGTTGCCGTCGCCGCCGTCGAACAGGTCGGGATAGATCAGACCGCCGGAGCCGTCGTTGGACGGGTCGAAGCCCTGACTGCCGACCGGGCTGAACACCATGTAATCGCGATTGTTGACCAGGAAGGTGTCGATTTGCCTGGCTTCGGGGGAGTAGGTCCCGTTCTCGACATTGTTGAGGATATTGTCGAAGGCCGGAACGCCGAACGGCAGGACGTGCAGGTGCACGTCATAGCCGGCGCCGACCGCCGCGGCAGTGCAGACCGCCCCGGTGCCACCGCTGTTCGGGCAGATCGCCGCGTTCAGGCGGTCGATGACCGGCAGCGGATCGACGCTGCCGCCCGTCTCGTACAGTTCGGTCGCCGTGCACTGACCCTGCACGCCGGCGTCCTGCATCAGGATGCGCGAGCCGCGCGCCAGAGCATCGAGGCTGATGTTGCAGACCGTCGGGGCGGTCTGCGGGTCGACCGCCTTGCAGTACTTGAACCCGAGCTCCCCGGGGTTGCCGGCGATGATCCCGGCCACCACGTTGCCGTGGGTATTGGCGCCGTACAGCAGACCGTCGCAGCTCGTCCTGCCCGCGTCGGTGACGACCTGGACGAAGTGCACCTTGCGGTGCGTCGGACCCGGCGTGCCGGTCTGGGTCGCGGACTGGGACAGGTGCACGGCATCGTAGGTCAGGCCATTGTCGGTCACCGCCACCACCTGGGGCGGCACCACGTCGGTGCCGTCATTGAGGCGCCGCCCGTCGGCGTTGGTGTCGAGGCCGCCGCCGTCGATGCCGAGATCCTGGAACGGACGGATGCCGTTGAAGCTTTCCTCGTAGTTGCCAATCGACAGGATGACCGGCACTTCGGAGTTGAACAGGCCGAACACCGGGACTTCGCTGGCCGACGCGATGTCGGCGTGGTCGACCATGCGGGCGAGCTGCTCGGTGCGGGCATGAACGCGGAACAGCCGGCCCTCATCACCGAACTCGTTGACGTTCTCCGCCCCCAGCACCGCCACCAGGTGGGCCTTCGCGGCGGCCGGGTTCTTGACGACGTCCCACAGCGACACCTCGACATCGAGGAGCGGGCTCTTGGCCCGCGCCGCCTGTGCGAGAGGGATCAGGCCGATGTTCGGGGACAGCTTAAACCACGGCCCCACCCCGATCACCGCCTCGACGGACGGCAGGGCGGCCAGCGACGCGAGATCGGCGGCGTTCTTCGTCCGCACGATCATGCCGCGATCCGGCACCACCGAGACGATCTCGGCCAGCGACGCGATCTCGTCGCGGACGCCGTCATAGCCCTTGGCCGCGAATGCCGCGGCGCTGATCTGGATGATGTTCGCGCCGGACTTGTGCATGTCGCCCTTGCGGCCGTGGACGATCTCCGCCTCGTTCAACCTGACGGAGGCCGGCAGCCGGTCGAAGAGCTTCCTGGCGTTCTTCGGGTCGAGATCGCCGATGGCGGTCTCGATGAGGCCCTGTCGCTTGCCGGCCGGGGCGACCACCGGCTTGAAGTCCTTCCCGAAGGGGGACATGTCCGGAAGCCGGTCGACGGCGTGCGCGCGCGGCTTGCTCAGGACTCTCTGGACGGCCCGCTCCTCTCGCAGTTCTTTCCAATCGCCCGCAGGCCGGCCTCGGCCGGCCCAATTCAAGGCGGCGGGGATCGCAATCAGCAGAGCACAGACGAGAGCCGCGATCGACACACCGCGGAGCGACTTGATGAAAGCGCCTCGGTTCATTTCAGGACCTCCCGGGATGGGCATTGACACGCGGCAGGGCTGGCCGGCGCCGTTGTAGTTCCGTTGGTCATGGCGATGAGAGAAATTTTTAGGATTCCCGTCACTCGATCGTTTTCGTACCCGTTGGAGCCTCAAAAGCCCGTCGTGACGCCCGCTTAGACACACCAGCCTAACGAGTTGGCGTAATCTGTACGGTGTGAGGGAGGGGTTGTCAACTGCTATTTGAGGGCTTTATAGCGCAACAGCATAAGACCGATGTTTCAATCGCTTCCTGCACGATTCCACAATACGGAACATAACGCCTCGGGCCGGCTCGTCCGCCGCCGCGCTCCGGCGGGAGGGTCGCTCAGGCATCGGCAGGCCGGCCGGGGGCTCCGGACGGGACCCCGGTTCGTCTGGAATTCGGCCGTAAGGTCTTCAGCGACCGTTGGTTCTGGAGAGGACCGCCACCAGGGTTTCTTCCCGGTGCTTCTCGGCGTCCACCTCGAGGAGCCGGACCCGATCGCGTATCTTCCGGACCCGATCTTCGTCCTTGATCCCCTTGAGATTGATCCGGATGTTCATGATGGCCGAGCGCAGCCCGCCGTAGGCGAGCAGCGCGCCGGTCCCGGCGTCGCTGGCGGCGTTGACGTTGCCCTTGCGGGCGACTTCGACGGCCAGGGTCAGCAGCGCGGCGCAGGCGTCGGCGGTGGCCATCGGGGTCTCGGTGGCGAAGATATTGGCGCGTGACAGCGCCTCGGAGCGGACCCGCTTCTCTTCCTCCGTCCCCTTCGGCAAGCGCAGGGCGGCGACGACCGCGTCGTAGGCCTGGGCGTCGCGGTCCACGAGGGCCAGCAGATCGCGCCGCAGCGCCTCGGCCTTCCGGCGGATCTCCTTCAGCGCCGCGTCGTGCGCCTCGTACTGCCGGCGGCCGATGGTCAGGTCGCAGACCATCTGCACCAGGGCGGCCGACAGCGCCCCGGCGAGCGCCGCCGCACTGCCGCCGCCCGGGGTCGGTGCGGCCTGGGCCAGGTTGTCCGTGAACGCTTCCAGGGATTGCTTTGCGAGCATCGCCGCCACCTCTTCGGATTCGCCGCGGCCGCGACCAAGGATCGTGTCAAGCAGGCGCCCGAGGACGCGGCCGATCGATGCCATGGAATCTACGACCCGCTGCCGGGAGTGTCAAGGTCGGAACGTCGCAACGCAGCGTCGGGCGCGGACTCGAGCCGCCCGTCGTCGACGACAATCCGGCCCTCCTTGACGACGGTCCGGCAGTGATTGACCCCGAAGTGATACGCGAGGTGCAGATGATTCGGCACCTCCAGAACCTGGACGTCGGCGACCTTGCCCACTTCGAGGCTGCCGACCTGGGCACCCAGACCGAGGGCGCAGGCGGCGTTGAGGGTGGCGGCGGCGATCGCCTCGGCCGGCTGCAACCCATAGCGCAGGCAGGCGATCGGCAGGATCGCCGTCATCGCCTCGGTGGGACAGGTGCCGGGGTTGAAGTCGGTCGCCAGGGCCACGGGGACGCCGGCGTCGATCATGCGGCGCGCCGGCGCGTCGTGGCGATCGCCCAGGAAGAACGCCGCCCCCGGCAGGAGCACCGCGCAGGTGCCGGCGGCGGCGAGGGCGCGGATCCCCTCCTCCGTGACGTGTTCAAGATGATCGGCCGAGGCGGCGCCGAGTCGCGCCGCCAGCAGCGAGCCGCCGGACGGGCCGCGCTGGTCGGCGTGCACGCGCAGCCCCAGGCCGAGGGCGGCGGCGCGCGACAGGATCGTCTCCCCTTCCGCCGCCGTGAACGCCCCGTCCTCCACGAACACATCGCAGAATCGCGCCAGCCCCTGGGAGGCCACCGACGGCAGCATCCGCTCGACGATGTCGCGCACGTAGTCGGCGCGGCGGGAGCGCATCTCCAGCGGCACGACGTGCGCCCCGAGGAACGTCGGCACCAGGTCGATCGGGTGCAACGCGTTCAGGGCATGCACCGCCCGCAGCTGTTTCAGCTCGTCGTCGAGGGTCAGGCCGTAGCCGCTTTTCGCCTCGGCGGTCGTCGTGCCGTGCAGCAGCATCCGGTCGAGCCGCGGCCTGCCGATCTCGATCAGGCGCTCGAGGGAGGCGGCGCGGGTCGACGCCACCGTGCTCAGGATGCCCCCGCCGCCGGCGAGGATCTCCTCGTAGGTCGCGCCACGCAGGCGCGCCGCGAACTCCTCCTCGCGCGAGCCGGCGAACGGCAGGTGGGTGTGGGCATCGACGAAGCCGGGCAGCACCGTCCGGCCGGTGGCATCGATCTCGATGCCACGACGCGACAGGCGCACCTGCCTCCGGTACTCGCGCTCGTCGCCGACGAAGACGATGCGGCCGTCGCGCACCGCCACGCAGCCGCGCGGGACGATCCCGGCGTCGGCCAGGTCTCCGCCGCGCTTCGGACCCGGTCCGCGGACTGTCAGCAGCTCGGCGGCGTCGACGACCGCGAGGTCGGCTTCGATCATGGGTGCGGGCGCCGTCCCCGGCAGGTCAGGTGCGGTTCTCGCCGGCGGGCGGCTTCTTCATGAAGCGGAGTCGGTCCTCGACCTCCTCCTCCTTCTTGTGCATGTCCAGAAGCCGCAGGTGTTGCTCGACGGCGCTGCGGATGCGCTGCTCGAAGGCGTCGCGCTCGACGCGCAGGTTCTGGATCACCCCTTCGATCTGGCTCGCCTTGCGGGCCGCCTGATCGAGGAGCTGCGCCCCCCTGAGTTCCGCTTCCTTCAGCGCCAGGGCCGCCTCCTTGCGGGCCTCCTCCCGGATGTCCTCGGCCAGCTTCTGGGCGGTCACCAGGGTGTCCTTCAGGATGCGCTCGCGCTCCTTGTAGTCGGCGATGTTCGCCTTGATGTGCGCCAGCTCCTCCTTGAGCGAATTGTTCTCGATGATGGTCTTCTCGAACTCGCCCGAGACCAGGTTCAGGAACGAGCGGACCTCCTCCTGGTCGAAGCCGCGCATCCGCTTCGCGAAGCGGTGCCCGCTGATATCGATCGGCGTAATCTTCATCCGTCACCCTCCTCCGTTCGCGTGCGTGCCGCGTTCGCCGAACAGGGCGCGGCCGACCCGCACCACCGTCGCCCCCTCCTCGATCGCCACCTCGAAGTCCTCCGACATCCCCATCGACACACGGTCGAGCCGCGCCGCCGGGTGACGTCCCCGGGCCGCCGCGAGCAGCTCGCGCAGCCGCCGGAAGTACGGCCGCGACCTCTCCGGGTCGGGGTCGTACGGCGGCAGGATCATCAGACCGCGCAGCTCGACCGCGCGACAGGTGGCGGCGACTTTCAGGATTTCGTCCAGATCCTCCTCCCGCGCCCCGAACTTCGTCGTCTCCCCCGCCAGGTCGATCTGCACAAAAGCTTCGAGCGCGCGGCCTTCCCGTTCGGCCGCCCGCTCCAGCTGCCGCAGCAGGTCGGCCGAATCGACCGAATGGACCGCGCCGAACAGCCGCACCGCGGCGTTGACCTTGTTCGACTGCAGGTGACCGACCAGGTGCCAGCGCACCGTCGGCGGCAGGAGCGGCACCTTGTCGCGCGCCTCCTGGACGCGGTTCTCGCCCAGGTCGAGGAGACCGGCCTCGACCGCCTCCCGGATGCGCTCCGGCGCGACCGTCTTGCTCACTCCGACCAGCGTCACGGAGCCGGGGTCGCGGCCGGCCCGGCGCGCCGCTCCGGCGATCCGCTCCCGGATCGCCCGCAGATTTCCAGCGATCGTCGCCGCCGGGAAATGGCCCGCCGTCATGCGCAACAAATATAGGTAGGGGCACCCGCATGTCAAACCACCGACGCCCCGGGCGGGGCTAGGAGCCTGTCCGAGTATTCTGCCGGGCTCCTAGGGCAGGTGCGGCAGCTGGCCCTGGACCCCGGGCAGATCCCCGAGAGCGGCCGGCAGGGAGCCGGAGCTGTCGCGCCGGTCCATCGCCAGATTGGCCAGGCGATCGGCCTCCCGGTTCTCCTCGCGGCGCACGTGCTCGACCCGGAACTCCTTCAGACCGGCGATCAGGCGGCGCGCGGCGGCGTGCAGGACCTGCATCTTCGGATCCTTGACGCGGTACCGCCCTTCGAGCTGCCGGACCAGCAGCTCCGAGTCCGACATCACCCTGAGGGAGGCGACCTGCGCATCGCGCGCGTATTCCAGGGCCGCGAGCAGGCCGGCATACTCCGCCGTGTTGTTGGTGGCGACACCGAGGTACCCGTACAGCTCGGCGACCGGGGAGCCGTGCGCGTCCTCGACGTGCACGCCGTAGCCGGCCGGTCCGGGGTTGCCGCGCGCCCCGCCGTCGATGTGCGCCACCAGCGCCGGGCCTCGCCGTCGTTTCCCCGCCGCGCGGCGGGCGCCCGCGGCGCCGGGGTCGGCGGTCATCGCGCCGACGACCCCTCGCTCTCCGGGGCGGCGCGGCCGGCGTCATCGGGAACATAAAGGAAGCGCTTGCAGGAGTCGCAGGCGATGAGGCCCTCGGCGCGGCGCACCTGCTGGATCAGCTTCGGCATGACGCGCACGTGGCAGCCGCCGCACAGCTCGTCGCGCACGGCCACGAACGCCAGGCCCTTGCGCTGTCTGGCAATCTTGAGGAACGGCTCGAGGAGCACCGGCGGAATCCCCGCGGCGATCTCCCGGCGCTCGGTCTCGAGGGAATCCGCTTTGCGCCGCAATTCAGAGAGATCGGCCTCGAGCCGCGACTTCCCCTCGTCGGTCAGGCGCCGCTTGCGGGCCAGCGCCTCCTCGAGCGCGCGGATCTGACCGCCGCGTCGATCGCCCTCCTCCATCTCGACCAGGATCCGCTCGTCGAGACCGGCCCGCTCGGCGCGGAAATTGTCGATCTCCTTGAGCATCGCCTGGTATTCCTTGTTGGTCTTCACATCCGAGAGCTGCCCCTGGTACTTGGCGATCTTCGCCTCCACGTCCTGGAGCATCATCTCCAGCTTGCGGCGGTCCTTCTGGAGCTCGAGGAGAACGGCGCGCTCCTTTTCCATCGTCTCCTGGGCGGCGAGCAGGTCCTTCTCGAAGCGGGCGACCTCCGCCGGGACGGCGGCGATCTTGTTCGCCAGGTCGTCCTGCCCCAGCATGATCTCTTGAAGATGGACGAGACGCTTCAGATCGTCCGCTGTCACGGCACGTCTCTCCGGTCCGGGCGCTCGATGGCATGGGTCATGATCACGAGGCGAGTATGATACATCACCATGCTGCTGTGCCCTGCCGCCGCTTCGCCGCCCCGGAGCAGCGTCGATCCGCCGCATCCACCGACACTGCGGGCCGTCCTCGCCGCGCTGGTGGCGGTCGTGGGATTTGTAACCGCCGTCGCCGCCGCGCCGGCGGGCCCCGCCGACCGGCGGCCGAACGTCATCCTGTTCATCGCCGACGACGTCGGCTGGGACGACCTCGGCACCTTCGGGCATCCCTTCATGCGCACTCCGGCCATCGATCGCCTCGCCCGGGAAGGACTCCGCTTCGACAACGCCATCCTCACGATCAGCTCGTGCAGTCCGACGCGCTGCAGTCTCCTGACCGGACGTTATCCCCATTCCGCGGGGTCACCCGACGCGCACCAGCCGCTGGCGCACGACCAGGTCACCTTCGTCGACGAGCTGCGAAAGGCCGGATATTACACCGCGAGCGTCGGGAAGTGGCACCTGGGCGACGACGCGAGCCGGCGCTTCGATCGGGTGATCCACGACAATGCCGGGAGCGGCGCCGACCACTGGGTCGAGGTCCTCCGGAATCGCCCTGCGGGCCGGCCGTTCTTTCTCTGGCTGGCCGCGAACGACGCGCATCGTCCCTTCGGTCCCGGTCACCTCGTCCCTCCCTACAACAGGGAGCAGATCCCGCCGCCGCCGTTCCTCCCCGACATCGACGAGACCCGGCTCGATCTCGGGCTCTACTACGAGAAAGTCACCCGGCTGGATGCCTCCGTCGGCAGGGTGCTGGAGGCCCTCGACGCCGCAGGCCTGACCAGGACGACGCTCGTGCTGTTCCTCAGCGACAATGGCCGGCCGTTCCCGCGCTGCAAGACCACCCTGTATGACAGCGGCATCAAGACGCCGCTGATCGCCCGGTTCCCGGGGCTGATCGCCGCGGGCTCGGCCGCCGCCTCGCTGGTGAGCGCCGTGGATATCGCGCCGACCATCCTGGCGATCGCCGGGCTGAAGGCGCCCGCCGCGATGCAGGGGGTCAGCGTCGTGCCGATCCTGAAAGATCCGCTCGCCGCGGTGAGGGAGTACGCGTTCGCCGAGCAGAACTGGCACGACTTCACGGCGCGCCAGCGCTGCGTCAGGACGACCCGCTACAAGTACATCCGGAACTTCTATCCGGATCTGCCGAACACGCCGCCCGTCGATGCCCTGCGCACCCTCACCTTCCAGGCGATGCGCCGGCGGCGCGACCTGGGCCAACTGACCCCGCCTCAGAAGAATTGCTTCATGCGGCCGCGGCCGGCCGAGGAGCTCTACGACATCGTCAAGGATCCGTTCGAGTTGCGGGACATCGCCGGTGAGCCGGCATCGCGGCCGATTCTCGAGACGATGCGCCGGGAACTGGCCCGGTGGCAGCGCGACACCGATGATCGCGGGCCCGCGACGCGCCGGCCCGACGAGTACGACCGCGAAACCGGCGACCGGCTGCCCGGCGCCGGCCCGCCCCGTCACGGCCCGGTCGACTGATCGAGCCCGGCGAGCACCCGCCTGGCCAACTCGTTGTTCCGGTTCAGCTCGAGCGCCCGCTCCGCCTCGCGCCGCGCCTCCGCCGGGAGGCCCGATTCCGCGTAAAGCTGCGCGAGCATCGCATGACTCGCGTCGTCCTCGGAGATGTCGAAGACCATGTACGCATTCCCCGGCATGGCGAGCACGGGTCGATCGCGCATCCAGGCATGCAGGTCCGCCGGGCCGAGCCGGACGTAATGCAGCGCGGTCGCGCTGATCGCCAGGAGCTGGGGCGTCGTCAGGGGCGGGACTGACCGGCGGTCGGAGGGGTCCGGCGGCCGGTTGCCGATCCCGGGCACGTACTGGTAGACGACGCCGTACAGGCCCGGGTCCGAACCGGTGGCGTAGGCGCAGTAGATGATCGGCAGATGCCGCTCGTCCATGAATCGTCGCAGGGCCCTGGAGGCCTGTCCCCAGTCCAGGTTGGAGTCGACGAGAGAGAGGTGTCCGCGCGACGGTCCGCCGACGAGAGCATTGAAATAGGTCAGCTGGCGGGGCGCGATCGCCGCCGCCTCCCGGACGTTCCAGAGCAGGGCGGCGACAACCAGGACCCTCGCGACGACGTGGGCGGTCGCGCGGCGGGAGGGGATGGCCCACGCCCGCGCCGCGAACAGAATCAGGAACGGATAGAGCGGCAGGATGTGGCGCAGCCCGATGTTGACCCTCGAGACCACCGCCGCCAGACCGATCACCAGCACCGGCACCGCCAGCAGGAGCTCCTCGCCGGCCGCACGGCGCGCGCCGGCGAGCGCCGCCAGGACCGCGAGGGCCAGCACGACCAGGGTGCCGATCGGTGTCTTGATCGCGAAGGCGACCGGGAAGTAGGACCACCAGCCGGTGTTGGACACGGCGCCCATGAAGTAGGAGGTGTGGCCGGCGGCCGAGTGGCCGAGGATCTGCCCGAGGCCCGCGAGAAAGTCGGCGGCGCCGGTGACGCGATAGCCGGCCGCGACCACGAGCAGCGCCACCGCACCCGCCAGGATCGGTCCGGCGCCGCCGGGCAGGATGGGTCCGGCCGCGCCGGCACGGACCGGCGCCGCCGCGCCGGGCTTCTGCCGCCGCCGCGCACGCAGAAGCCACTCTGCCGCGAGGAGCCCCAGGATCGGCAGGAGCAGCAGGGCGGTGTATTTCGCGATCAAGGCGGCACCGAGCGCCGCCCCGGTCAACCCCCAGGCCCGGAGGGATGGAGCGCTGATGAGCCGCCGGCAGGCGGCCATGGTCAGGAAGATCAACAGCGTCACGCCGAGGTCGGTCGTCACCAGCCCCGAGTGGGCGATGACGTTAGGATCGAGGACGTACAGCGCCAACGCCACCAACCCCCCGCCCGCTCCCCACAGCGCCGACGCCCAGCGGTAGAGAACGAAACCGAGGATGACCGACAGCGCCAGGATCGCCACGCGGGCCAGCGTCAGGATGGCATCCGCGGATGCGGTGTTCCGGTGCACGAACTCGGGGCCCATCGCGAAGGCGCCCCGGCCCTCGCCCACGGGCGGTACGCGGAGCCCGAGCGGGAGGAGCGGCAGCGCGGCCCACATTTTGATCAGCGGCGGTTCCTCGCGGTTCAGGTCGAACCGCCCGGCCGTCAGCGACAGGTACCCGGACAGCAGGTGGGCGGCCTCGTCGCTGGTGCGGGACGATTCGCGGATGAAGCCGAGGCCCTGGACAACGAGCGCCGCCAGCAGCAGCCCGGCCCAGGGACCGGGCCGGCCGGCGAAGCGGCGGAGACGGGACGGCGCGCCGTGGGGCGACTCGAACTCCATCGGCCAATTATAGGAGCGGGCCGGAGAACGGCGGTTGCGCCTTATACTCGGCGCCGGCGATGACTCGAACCCGGGCCCGGCTGCCGCTCCACACGCGCATCTTCATCGGCATGATCGCCGGCGCCGCTCTGGGCCTGCTCGCCAACGTCACGCTCGGCGGCTCGCCCCTGCTGAAGGGCCTCATCGCCAACGTCACCTACCCGGCCGGGCAGATCTTCCTGCGCCTGATCTTCATGGTGGTAATCCCGCTGGTGGTCTCGGCGCTGATCCTGGGCATCGCCGAGCTCGGCGACCCGCGCCGGCTCGGGCGCATCGGGCTGCGGACGCTGGCGTTCACCCTCATCCTCAGCGCCTCGTCGGTGGTCATCGGCGTCGGGCTCGCCAACCTGATCAAGCCCGGAGAGGGTCTGTCGGAGACCTCGCGCGCCGCCCTGTTCGAGATCATGGGGCAGCAGGAGGGCGGTCTCAAGGAGCCGCCGAAGCCGAAGACGGGGCTGCAGATCGTCCTCGACCTGATCCCGGAGAACCCGGTCGAGGCGGCGGTCAACGCCATGCGCGGCGACATGATCGCCGTGATGGTGTTCGCGCTCATCCTGGGCGTGGCGCTGACGATGCTGCCGCGCGAGCGGGTGAAGCCGCTGCTGGCCTGGCTGCAGGCGCTGTTCGACGTCGTCATGCAGGTGATCGACCTCGCCATGCGGCTGGCGCCGTATGGCGTGGCGGCGCTGATGTTCACCCTGACGGCGCGCTCCGGATGGGAGGTCCTGGGCCGGCTCGGCCTCTACATGGCGACCGTGCTGCTCGGGCTGGCGCTGCACCAGTTCGGCACCTACTCGCTGGTGCTGCGCCGCTTCGCCGGCCTGTCGCCCCGGCTGTTCTTCAAGCGGATCGAGGACGTCATGGTGACGGCCTTCTCGACCTCGTCCAGCAACGCCACGCTGCCGACGACCCTGCGGGTCGCCGAGCAGGAGCTCGGCATCCCGCGGCCGATCGGCGGCTTCGTCCTGACCCTCGGCTCGACCCTCAACCAGAACGGCACCGCCCTGTACGAGGGAATCACCGTGCTGTTCCTGGCGCAGTTCTACAATCACCATCTCACCCTCGGACAGCAGGTGACCGTGGTGCTGCTGTCGATCCTGTCCGGCATCGGGACCGCGGGGGTGCCGGGCGGATCGCTGCCGCTGGTGTCGGCGCTGCTGGTGACGGTCGGCGTGCCGTACCAGGGGATCGGCATCATCCTCGGGGTCGATCGCCTGCTCGACATGTGCCGGACGGTGCTGAACGTCACCGGCGATCTCGCGGTGGCCGCCTGCGTCGCCCGGGCTGAGGGCCACATCCTGAAACCGTGATTGACATTGCAAAACGCGTGGTAGGATCGCGCCTTCCCAGAGCGCGGCGAAGACGGCGGGGCACCCGCAAGCACGGGAGCGACGAGGCATGACGCGGACCGCGGACGTGGTGATCATCGGCGGCGGCATCCAGGGGGCGAGCATCGCCTATCACCTGACGCAGCGCGGCCTGAAGAATGTCGTCATCCTTGAGAAGGACACGCTGGCCTCCGGCTGCAGCGGCCGCACCGGCGGCATGGTGCGGCAGCACTACTCGACCGACCTGGTGACCGTCATCGCCAAGCAGGGGCGCGACTTCTTCGCGACCTTCGACGAGGTCGTCGGAGGCCATTCCGGCTGGGTGCAGTGCGGGCTGGTCTACATGGTCACCGCCAAGGACGTCGAGGCGCTGAAGCACAACGTCGCTCTCGGACAGAAACACGGCGTGCCGACGCGGTTGATCGACGCCGAGGAGGCGCGCCGGCGGGTGCCGGGTCTCAACACCGACGGCGGCGTCGCCTTCGCGTTCGAGGAGAACGCCGGCTACGGCGACGGCTACGGATCGACCATCGCCTTCGCCAACCGGGCGAAGGAGACGGGCGCCACCATCCTCCAGAACACGCCGGCGATCGGCATCGTCCTGGACAACGGTCGCGTCGTCGGGGTGAAGACGCCGGCCGGGACCATCGCCACCCGCACGGCGATCAACGCCGCCGGCCCGTGGGCCGACCGGGTCGGGAAGATGGTCGGTCTCGACCTGACCATCAAGCTCGAGCTGATCGAAGAGGGGGTCATCCGGGTCGAGACCGGCGATTCCTATCCGATCCACACGCCCTCGGTGTACGACTTCGTCAACGGCCTGTCGTTCCGCTCCGAAGGAACCGGTCAGACCGTGGTCGCCGAGGGGAACTCGTACTTCAAGGGGCAGCTCGACGCCGACTCCTACCCGACCAAACCGTCCGACGAGTACATCGAAGACGTGTCGATGCGGCTTGCCCGCGCCATGCCGCGGCTGGCGAACGGCACGCCGCGTGGCGGCTGGGCCGGTCTCCTGGAGGGCACGCCCGACTTCCACCCGGTCATCGGGGTGGCCCCCGGCATCGACGGGCTGATTCTGTGCTACGGCTTCTCCGGGCACGGCTTCAAGGAGGCGCCGGCGACCGGGCGCCTGGTCGCCGAGTTGATCCTCGACGGCCGGCCGAGCCTCGATCTCGCGCCGCTCGCCTTCGAGCGCTTCGCCGCGGGGCGGCTGCTCCGCTCGCTCTACAAAGACGATCCGATCATGGCCTGAGCGGCCGTCCGCCGCTCACTGCATGAGGTCGCCCGATGCCCGCTGCATCGCCGCCGCCGGCGCGCCCCACATCGCAACCCCCGCCTCGATCTGTCGACGCCGTCGTCATCGGCGCCGGTCACAACGGCCTGACCGCCGCCGCCTACCTGGCGCGCGCCGGGCTGTCGACCCTGGTCGTCGAGCGGCGCGACCTGGTCGGCGGCTGCTGCGTCACCGAGGAGATCGCCCCCGGCTGCCGGGCTTCGACGACGTCCTATATCGCCAGCATGCTGCGGCCGGAGGTGATCCGCGATCTCGATCTCGGCGCGCACGGGCTGCGCATGGTGCCCTGCGAGCCGGGGTTGCAGATCGCCCTGCCCGGGGGCGTCGTCGTGCCGTGGTGGTCGACCCTCGACCGCACTGTCGCCGAGCTGCGCCGCCACTCGGCCAGGGACGCCGACACTTTCGTGCGGGTCGACGCGCGGCTCAAGAAGCTGGCGCGTTACCTGCAGCCGTACTTCCTCGAGCCGCCTCCGAACATCCAGGCCCGGGGCGTCGAGGGCTTGCTCGAGCTGTTGCGGACCGCGAAGCGGTTCCGGAGCATCAACGGCGACGAGATCGCCCAGATGGTCTCCTTCACCACCGGCTCGCTGGGCGATTTCCTCGATCGCCACTACGAGTCGGACACGGTCAAGCGGCTGATCCTCGCCAACAACGTTTACGGCGCGCACAGCTCCCCGTATCGGCCCGGCACCGCCCTCGGGCTGCTGTTTCATCTCCTGTCCGGCGGCGAGCACGATCTGCAGGGGTTCTTCGGGCACGTCCTCGGCGGCATGGGGGCGATCACCGGGGCGATGGCGGCGGCGGCCGGCGGGTTCGGCGCCGTCATTCGCACCGCGGCGCCGGTGGCCAGGATCGACGTGCGCGACGAGCGGGCGGTCGGCGTCACGCTCGAGGACGGCACCCCGATCGAGGCACGCGCCGTCCTGTCCAACGCCGACCCGAAGCGGACCTTCCTCGGTCTCGTCGAGCCGCGTCACCTGCCGGAAGAGTTCAAGGCGGCGGTGCGCGGCATCAAGATGGCCGGGCCGTGCGCCAAGGTGAACCTGGTCCTGAGCGAGGAACCGCGCTTCGCCGGCATGCCGGCCGGCGCCGACGCGCGGCAGCGCTCGCTGGCGACGCTGGTGCCGACGCTCGAGGCCGCCGAGCGCTGCTACGACATCGCCAAGTTCGGCGACATCCCCGAGGACTTGTGGGTCGACTGCGTCGTCGCCTCGAACGTCGACGACTCGCTCGCCCCGCCGGGCCGGCACATCATGACCTGCTTCGTGCAGTACGTGCCGTACCGGCTGCGGCGCGGCACCTGGGACGAGAACCGCGACCTGCTCGGCGACCGCGTCGTGAAGAAGATCGCGGAGTACGCGCCCAACGTGCCGGCCTCGGTCATCGCCCGCCAGGTCCTCACGCCGCTCGACCTGGAGCGGACCTACGGCCTGACCGAGGGGAACATCTTCCACGGCGACCTGATGCTGGAGCAGTTGTTCTTCATGCGGCCGGTCCCGGGCTGGGCGCAGTACCGCACGCCCGTGCGCGGCCTGTATCTGTGCGGCGCCGGCGCCCATCCGGGCGGCGGCGTGACCGGCGCTCCCGGCTACAACGCCGCGCACCAGGTCCTCAGAGACTGGAGAACGATCCTGCGGGATTGAGGCGACCGTGCGTCAGCCGGAAAAGGTCCGGCCGTTCAGGAGGTTCGCCTCTTCGACCAGCTGGAGCCACCGCTCGACTGTCGCCGTCAGGACCGCCCGGTCGTCGAGCGTCGCTCCGCCGGTCAACGACCGGTGGTGGTCGATCTCGTAATCCCCATACATCCGGTAGAGGTCGAATTCCCCCGCCCGGATCGCCGCGGCGAAGAACTCGCACGCCCGCGAGAAATCGTCGCCCGAGTTGAAGTAGAGCGAGCCGAACGCCCGCACGTCATCGCCCTCCTCCGCCTCCGTCCAGTAGAAGCCGGCGTAGAAGCCGCCCCAGCGCCCGGCCGGAGACTTCAGGGCGATCCAGGCCGCCGACGGCCCGACGACGCGCGCCCCGATGTCCTCACGGCGCGCCAGGGTCTCCTCGAAGTCGATCTCGCAGCCGAGCGCCTGTTCGATCCGGGGTCGCCGCGGCGTCAGGACTTCGCGGCACGCCTTCAGGATCCCGCCCTCGAAGTCCAGCAGCGATCGCCGCGCGCGCAGGTACGAGATGGTGGTTGCCTGGCCCAGCCACGGTTCCGGTGCCTGTTCTGACGTCCGTTCCTGCGCCGGCTTTTTCATGGCGTCCTTCCCCCTCACGGCGAGCCGTCGCAAGCCGGACGGCCCGGAGGCGGTGGGCCCACCTGGATTCGAACCAGGGACCAACTGATTATGAGTCAGCTGCTCTTACCAGACTGAGCTATGGGCCCGGGTGCTCCGGCGCTTTCTTACGGCGCATTATAGCCCCGCGCCGGGTGGCTTGAGCCGGACCGGGCGCTTGTGCGAGGATAGCCGCTTCCGTTGGAGGATGCTGGAATGCAGAACCGTCCGAAGGGCGGCGAGGACCTCAATCTCTGGAACATCGTGTCGCGCCAGTTCGACAAGGCGGCGGCGACCATGAGCTATCCCGAAGGCCTGCTGCGACAGATCAAGGCCTGCAACGCCGTGTACTACGTCCAATTCCCGGTCCGCATCGGTGACCGCTACGAGATCTTCGAGGGCTGGCGGGCCGAGCACTCGCAGCATCACAAGCCGACCAAGGGAGGCATCCGCTACAGCGAGATGGTGACGCAGGAGGAGATCATGGCGCTGGCGGCGCTGATGACCTACAAGTGCGCCATCGTCGATGTCCCGTTCGGCGGCTCCAAGGGCGGCATCCGGTTCAATCCGAAGAAGTACACCCGCGATCAGCTCGAGAAGATCACCCGGCGCTACACCGCCGAGCTGGTGCGCAAGAACTTCATCGGCCCCGGTCTGAACGTCCCCGCCCCCGACCTCGGCACCGGCGAGCAGGAGATGGCCTGGATGGCCGACACCTACGACGCGCTCACCCACGGCGAGGATACCGACGCGTTCGCCTGCGTCACCGGCAAGCCGATCTCGCAGGGCGGCATCCACGGACGCCGCGAGGCGACCGGCCGCGGCGTGCAGTACGGCATCCGCGAGGCGTTCAAGTTCAAAGATGATCTGAAGAAGTTCGGCATCACCGGCGGGCTGGAAGGAAAGCGCGTCGCCATCCAGGGGTTCGGCAACGTCGGCACCCACGTCGCCAAGTTCCTGTCCGAGGAGGATGGCTGCCGGGTCATCGCGGTCGGGGACGTCAACGGCGGCGTCGTGAACCAGGACGGGCTCAACATCGCCGCCCTCATCGAGCACCGGGCGAAGACCGGCAACCTGATCGGTTTCCCGGGTGCCAAGGATCTGCCGGGCGCCGCCGACGTGCTCGAAATCGAGTGCGACATCCTGGTGCCGGCGGCGCTCGAGAACCAGATTACCCTCGAGAACGTCGGCCGCGTCAAGACGAAGATGATCGCCGAGGCGGCCAACGGACCGACGACTCCCGGCGCCGACGAGGCGCTCAACGCGCGCGGCGTCATGGTCATCCCCGACATCTATCTCAACGCCGGCGGCGTGACGGTGTCCTATTTCGAGTGGACCAAGAACCTCTCCCACATGCGTTACGGGCGGATGGAGAAGCGGCTCGAGGAGATCAACCGCGAAAAGCTGGTCACCAGCATCGAGCAGATGTCGCAGCTCCGCTTCCCCGAGCGGATGCGCAAGGACCTGGTGGGCGGCCCGGACGAGATCGATCTGGTCAACTCCGGCCTGGAAGGGACGATGCAGAGCGCCTACCGTGACATCCGCCAGGCGCTTCAGGAAGACAAGCGTCTCGGCGATCTGCGCACAGCCGCCTTCGCGGTGGCGATCGGCCGCGTGGCGCGCGCCTACAACGAGCTGGGCGTTTTCCCCTAGGATCCTGCCACGGGGTCCGGCCGCGGAGCCGCCGCGGACGCTAGTGTCGCGTCCCCGGTTGAATATGCCCGATATTCGCCCTCGTCGCGCCTTGCGGTCCGGGCGCATCGGCCGCCTCGGCGTTAACAACACTTCGGGGACGCGACACTAGTTCACCGTGCCGCCGGTTTCCTCATCGAATGTGCCGGATTGCATCTCGATGGTCTGCTGGATGAACAGGGCCTGCTGCAGCTCGCGCTGCGCCTTGTCCAGGAGCCCCATCTTCATGTAGGCGCGGTAGAGATTCAGGTAGGGGAAGTGCCGCGGCTCGTAGCGCCGTGCCTTCTTGGCCAGCTCCAGCCACGGGATCGCCTGGTCGACGTGCCCCTCGTGGATCAAGTACGAGCCGATGTCGTTGTAAGGGTTGCCGAACTCCGGATCGATCCGGATGGCGATCTTGCACTGCTCGATCGCCTCGTCGTAGCGTCCGAGGAAGCTGTAGGTCCAGCCCAGGTAGGTATGCGCCTCGGCGGTGGGATGGATATCGATGGACACCTTGTATAGCCGGGCGGCTTCCTCGAGATCACCCGATCGCTGCCGCTCGTAGGCTTTCTGCAGCAGCCGGAGGGCGCGCTCGAGACTGCGGTGGGCTTCCATGACGTGGTCCCCCGGGACCGCGTCGATCCTAAGCCGCCGTCCGAGCGCGAGTCAACATGGCCCGGAGACCGCGTCCGGTACGCGGCCCAGCCCGATGCTCCGACAGGCTCCTAGCCCGGATTTCTCACCGGGGTTCGTCGCGAGACCGCGCAGATGGCCGTCATGACGGGCACCCGCAGCGGCGAGGACCCGAAACGTAT
>JAGYID010000128.1 GCA_018606725.1 Acidobacteriota bacterium | reverse complement strand
GACGAGCCGATCATGGGGATTGTCGGGGTCGGCCGGCCGGGCGCCGGCGCTGAAGGTGGCGACCAGGCCGTCGCTCCGCTTGTAGCGCAGAAGGGGCCCGACGCGTCGCACGTCACCGATCACCCGGCGCGTCGCCGGGTCGAGGCCGATCGCCCGCTCGACGGCATCGATCCCCGCGCCGTCCCGGAACCCGAGCAGGATCTCGCAGGTCCGGCCGAACCCCGGCAGCGGCGCCGGCGCCTCCGGCAGCCGGTCGCTCGCGAGGCTCAGCGACCCCGCTGCCAGGAGAGCCGCCGCGAAGGCGAGTCGTCGAGCGCGCCCTCGCACGTCGCTGCCTCCGCTCATTCGCCGGACCTTTCGTTTAAGAAGAGGAGACTGTGTTCGCCGTCCTTGTCGCGCTTCTTCTCCCACCTCCGCCCACGCCAATCGACCAGGTGGACGTCCCGATAGGCGTACTTCCCGCCGCCGACGTCCTCGACGACGAGGCTGACCCACAGGTCGTCGCTCGTCGAGTAGTTCATGAGCGGGATTTTGGTCGGACCCCACGCCTGTAAGCGCCGCCGGGGACCGACGCCGATGGCGCGCTCCACCTCGGCGAGATCGGTTCCCGGCGGCGTCTCCAGCAGCCGCTCGCAGATCTCGCCGAAAAGCGCCCCGCGCTTTTGCATTTCGTTCATCTGCCCGACAAAGCTGAATTTCCCGGCGTCGAAGAAGAATGCCCCTCCACCCTCGTCCCCCTTGTTGACCAGGAATCCCGGCCTCGGGCTGTCGATCGCATCGACCTCGGACGGCCCCAGATCGAGGCCGTACCGCTCCTTCCGGTACGCCCCGGCGGGAAGGGGAACGATCCAGGGGCGGCCGCTGTAAGAGCCGGACCAGCCGTGGACATCGTCGACGCGCCAAGCTCCCCCGGGCTCCGAAAGGGCGGTCACCAGCCGGTAGTCGAAGTCCTTGCCCTCGCCCGTCAGGATCGCCGCGGCGTCGCAGTCGCCGTCTCCGTCGAAATCGTCGGCGACCACCTGTCGCGCCGCCTCCGCGTCGACTCGATAGCGATATCCCCTCTCCTGAAGGATCTTCGCCGCCCCCGCCGGGAACCGATCGGGGCAGCCGTCGTCCGGCCCGGCGGGCGCCGCGGACTCGGATGCCGACAGGGGCGCCTCCGTTGGTTGAGCCGGGGGCGCGGCGTCCGCCCGGGGCGCGGTCTCCGCCGGGGCGGTCGGCGCCTCGGCTTGACGAGGCAAACCCCCACCGCAGGCCGTGAGCAAGACGAGCAGAAGCGGGGCGATCAGGCGATTGATCATCGCGGCCAATATATCCACGCGGAGTCCTCGCGCCAGCCGATCCTCCCGCCTCAATCGATCAGTTCCAGTGCTTCAGCCGCGGCCAGAGGTCCGGCAGTGGGGTTCTGAGACCGCGGCACAGGTAGATCGGCCTGTTCTCCTCGGCCATCCCCCACGGATGGAAGTGGACGGCCGCCTCCTCAACCGACGCGCAGTCGGTCTCGAGATCCCGGCGCGAGGTCTGCAGGACGATCGCCATGTCGCCGCGAAAATCGCGGGGACCCCAGAGGAAATGCGTCTGGTGGGGACAGATCGCCCGGGGCAGGCCGTAGCGCGGCCCGAACAGGTTGATCGCTCCCGCCTCGCCGTAGTTGTTGGCGAAGATCGCCGTGCGGGCGCGTTCCTCCGGCGTGAGCGCGTCGTAGATGCGGGCGACCTCTGCGACCAGCTCCTCCCAGCCGAACTGGTCGCCGAACAACTGCGGAAGCGGACCGTCATGATGGACCTCGGTCTTCGGCGGCGCGAGCCCGAGCCACCGCTCGTAGGCGACGTACCTCTCCGGCGGGAGGAGCGGCAGGGCGAGCGGAGCGGTCAGCGCCCCCGCGGCCGCCACCAGGACGACGATGACAGCCTTCGGCCACAGCCGGCCGGTCGTCGGACGCAGGCGCGCCAGGCCGGTTTCCAATGCGACCGATCCGGCCGCCAGCAGCATCGGATAGATCGGCGCCAGGTAGTAATTCTTCCCCTTCATCACAAACATCAGCAGGAAGAGGATCAGGTAGACCCAGCCGAGCATGCGGTAGCGGCCGCGGCGCCCGAAGAACAGCGCCAGGAGCCCCCCGAGCCAGAGCGGGAACAGGACCGGGTGCAGAAGCACGATCTGTTGTCCGATGAACGGGAGCGGCCCGAGCACGATGTTCTTGCCCTCCCGCGCGACGTTTCGCAGGTCCTCGAGAGTGGCGAAGTCGTGACCGATCTGCCAGAGGAGGTTCGGAAGGAACACGGCGAAGGCCACCGCCGCGGCGAGCCAGGGCCAGCGCGTCCGCAGCGCGCGTCTCTCCGGGGAGAGAAGCAGCGCGGCGGCTACGGCGATGGCGAAGAACACCGTCGAGTGCTTGTTCATCAGGCCGAGCCCCAGCAGGAGGCCGACGGCGACCCAGAGTGGTGAGGTTCCCGTCTGGATGATCCGGACGAGCGCATAGACGCACCCGATCCAGAACAGCGGCTCGAAGGCGTTCATCGACAGGATGCTGTCGATGCCGAGGTTGATCGGGGCGGCAAGGACCGCCAGCGCCGCCAGCCCCTGCGCGAACCGCCCGCCGCCGAGCCGCCATGCGAGAAGGCCGGTGAGTACGACCAGCAACGCCCCCGCCAGCGCCGGGAGGACCCGAAGCGCCGGCAGGGACCCGCCGAAGAGAAGCGCCAGGCTGGCCCACAGGCCGATGAGCGGCGCGTGATCGACGTAGCCCCAATCGAGATGACGGCCGCAGTCGAGGAAGTACAGCTCGTCCCGGAAGTACCCGTAGCGCCCGGCGAGCGCCAGGTGAAGCAGCAGCTTGATCGCGCCCAGGCCGGCCAGCAGGCGCACCGCGGGAGCCGGGGCGCTCCACACGACCGCGTCCGTTTTCCCCGTCATTCCAGGCGTCGCGGTCGCCGTCATCCCGCCCGTTTGCGCGTGGCGATGAACACGGCGACGGTCCAGGTCGGGGCGAGGTCGAGACCCGGGACCAGCTCGACGACGAAGGCCGGGAGGAATGCCCAGTGCCACCCGACCAGGGCGATCAGCACGCCGGCGACGACGACGTCGAGGACGTCGTTGACCACCGACAGCGCCCCCTCGACGAACAGCGGCAATAGCCCGAGTTGCAGCGCGTCGGCCGCCAGCGCCACGGCGCGCGCGGCAAGAACCCGCCGCGCCGTGAGGGGCTTGCCCGACGACGACATCCCGTCCGACCCCCGCGCTACGGCTGGACGACCTTGAACGGCGCCGACGAGGCGACCGAGCGATAGCCGTCGTCGAGAAGCAGCCGGATCTCGAAGGTTCCCGTCTTCAGCGGCCAGGTGACATAGCCGGCAAAGGCCTCCGGCCCGAACGATCCCGATCCTTCGATCGCCGTGCGGGTGTAGATGTAGAGCTCGTAATGCCCGTTGCCGCCGTAACCCGAGTTGCGGGTCGTGGCGATCGGGCCGCTGTCGACTTCGCCCGGCGAGAAAATCCCGAGCCAGTCCCAGCGCATCCCCGGCGCATTGCGCCACGACACCCCGATCGGCTCACCGACCGCGTAAACGTCCTTGGAAGTGACGACCTCGGTGGGCGTGCCGGGCGCATACAGCCAGAAGGGACTGCGGGCCAGGATTCCGCCGGTCGCGCTCACGAGCGCCGCCTCGTAGGCTCCCGGGACGAGTCCGGCGGTGGCGAACACGATAGTGCCGTCGGTGCGGGACGCGGTTTCGATCGGGCGCTCGGCCACGGCCGCGGTCGCCGCCCCGCCGGCCGGCACGATCGCCACCCGCTCGCCGCGCCGGCCCGGGGCGTGGTAGACGACCGACAGATCTTCGCCGGCGAACACCCTGCGGCTCCCGACCGCAACCAGGATCGGCGCCTCACCCGGGACGATGTCGAAAGTCGAGATCACGCCGCGATGATCGGTCGGATACGGGTCGATCGGCACGCCGACGTCCGGGTTGCCGACCTCGCCGACGATGGTGCTGGCGCGCGCCGCGGCGGGACCGGCCGCCAGCACCCAGTCGATGCGATCGTGCACTTCGTCGGCGATCGACTCGGGACCGCCGGGCGTCCAGGTGAAGCCGGGCACCGCGACCGGGTCCGGATGCACGACACGGTACGAATCGCGGAACCCCGCGTTCGCGAGGGCGCGGCTCACCGGCCAGTCGATCGGGTAGCGCACGACATCCCGCACCGCGTCGACCGCCGCCGTCCAGTCGAGATGCGACGGCGAGTTGAAATCGCCGGTGAGAAACACCGGGATGCCGCGCGCGGCCAGTCCCGGCAGGACGCGCAGCTGATCCTGGATCGCCGGCAGGCGCACGGACGCTTCGAGATCAAGGATCTCCTGGAGGCCGGCGCCATCGCGCACCAGGTACGGTCCGTACGGGTCGGAGGGGAGATGAACGTTGGCCAGCGCCGCGACGCGGCCGGGAGACAGTTGCACGAAGATGTAGATGCCGTCGCCACCCGGCGGGTCGATGAGCGGGTAGCGCGAGACGATCTGCATCCGCTCGCTGTAATGCCAGCCGAGGGCCTCGGCGATCGGGCGGGTGTTGCGCTCCGCCTCCTCGAGCCCGACGACATCCGGGTTCGCCGCCCGGATCGCCTCGATCACCTGGGCGAGCGTCTCCGGACATCCATCCGGGCGCAGGCACCAGTTGCCATTCTGCAGATTGAGCTCGTCCCCTCCATAAAAGATGTTGAGGTTCATGACGCGCAGTGTCACCGGCGGCGCGGCGGGGGCCGCATGGGCCGGTGGCGGCCCGCCCTCCACCCAGGCGGCGAGCAACAGCAGCGTGACGATCGTGGCAGTTCGGAACGCGTCTCGTCTCATGGGACACCTCTCGTCAGGGGGATAAGTGATATTCGGGCATCATAAGCCGAAAACCGTCCCGAGCGTCATAAAGCCGTCGCCCGTTCCGCGTGGCGAGTTCCTCTGGAATGCCTATATTCCCTGGTGGTCCCGGTCACTTCCGGGCGGGGCCGCCGTGGACTTCGGACTCTGACCTCGGGGAGAGCACTGATGAACATGAGGCTCCTGGGCTTCGGAATCGTCCTGATCGGCGTCGCTCTGGCGCCGGCCTGCGTCAGCACCAGCTATCAGCCGATTTACGTCGATCCGCGCGCCGGGTCGGTCGAGCCGGCGCTCGAGCAGAGCCAGCCGTACCGCGACGACGACACGCCGTTCCGCGACGATCTGGCGCCGTACGGCCAGTGGGTCAATCTGTCCGGTTCCGGCTGGGTCTGGTCCCCCTACAACCTCCCGGCCGGCTGGCGGCCATACTCGCTCGGCCACTGGGTCCTCACCGACTACGGCTGGACCTGGGCCTCCGACGAGGACTTCGGCTGGGCCGTCTATCACTACGGTCGCTGGAACCTGACGCCGAACTACGGCTGGGTCTGGGTGCCCGGCACCGAGTGGGGGCCCGCCTGGGTCGCCTGGCACGAAGGCGGCGGCTACGTCGGCTGGGCTCCGCTCCCGTCGCAGGTCCGCTGGCAGGCGGGGATCGGCCTCGACTGGGGCGGCATCAACATCAACGTCGCCATCAACGCGAACTCGTGGCACTTCGTCGAGACGCGCCACATGTGCGATCCCGGCCTGCGGACCTACGTCGCACCGCCGGCGCGCAACGTCACGCTCATCCAGGTCACCCACAACGTCACGAACTACACCTACGTCGACAACCGCGTGATCAATCAGAGCGTGAAGGTCGAGACGGTCGGCAGGGCCGTCGGTCGCACCATCCCGCGCTACCGCGTCATGCCGACCGAGGCACCCGGCGCCGACCGCGGCGGGAAGGTGAGAGGCCAGGAGTTCGTCGTCTTCAAGCCGAAGGCCAACCGCGGCCGCGGGGCGCAGGGACAGCCGGTGCCTCCGGGGCACCAGGACAGGGAACATCCGGGGAACCCGCGTGACTGGTCCGAGCCGGCGGACGCGCCGCGCGATTCCGAGCCGGCCGACAGGGACGGCGACCGCGCGTCGCGCGACTCGTCCGGCCCGCCCCCGTCGACCGGGCAGCCCGGGACGCAGAACCGTGGCCCGAAGGATCATCCGGGGCGTCTGCAGCAGGTATTCGAACGCCAGCGCAAGGTGGAGCGGGCCACTCAGGGGCCTGCCACCCGCCAGGCGCCGGCGCCCTCCGGCGCGCCGTCGCAGCCCGAATCGCAGGCGGCGCATGCCGGACAGTCGCAGCACGACGGGCAGGAGCAGCACAACGGGCAGGCGTCGCACGAAGGGCAAGGGCAGCGCGCCGGCTCCGCACCGCCAGCCGGCCAGAACGCCGCTTCGACGCCGGCCACCGTCAAGGGACCGGCGAAGGCATCGCCCGCGAAGGCGAGGGCGAAGAACCCCCGGGCCGCCGCGTCGAAAGCCTCCAATGGCAAGCCGGAGGCGGAACACACCGACGCGACGGATTCCGAAAAGCCGAAGTCGGAGACGTCGGGCTCCGAGAAGTAGGCTCCGGGTGCGGCCCGGCGGGAGCCGGGTCGATGTGGTATCGTATGCGGCCGCGGTGGTCGGCGAACGTGGCCATCGCTCCCCTCGCAGTCGGATCGAGAGCCTCGCATGCGACCGCGCCCATCCCTCGTCATCGCAACCCTCCTCATCGCCGGGCTCGCCACGCTCGCCCCGATCGTTGCGACCGCGTTCGCGCAGGAGAACAGCGACTGCCTCGGCTGTCACTCGGACCGCTCTCTCACCGGCGCCCGGAAGGGACGCTCGATGTCGGTCTTCATCGACGAGAAGACGCTGGCGGCTTCCGTGCACTCCTCCCTGGACTGCACGTCCTGCCACGCCGATCTCGCCGGGGCGGAATTGCCTCATGCGGAGGACCTGGCGCCGGTCCATTGCGGCACCTGTCACGAGGCGGAGCAGGCGCTGCACGCCAAGTCGCTGCACGGCCGGGCGCTGGCGCGGGGCGATGCGCTGGCGCCGTCCTGCGCCGACTGCCACGGGTCGCACGACATCGCGAAGGTAGGGGACCGGCGGTCGGCCGTCGCGCCGATGAAGGTTCCGTTCGTCTGCGGCAGGTGCCACCAGGAAGGGGCGCCCGTGCAGCGCCAGCGGCCCATCCATCAGGATCACATCCTCGAGAACTTCTCCGAGAGCATCCACGGCGAGGGTCTGCTCAAGAAGGGACTGATCGTGGCGCCGAACTGCGCGACCTGCCACACGGCGCATTCGATCCTGCCGCACACCGATCCGGCCTCGTCCATCGCGCGGCGGAACATCGCGGCGACCTGCACGAAGTGCCACGCCGAGATCGAGCTGGTGCACCGGAAGATCATCAAGGGCGAGCTGTGGGAGAAGGAGGCGCACACCCTCCCCGCCTGCGTCGACTGCCACCAGCCGCACAAGGTGCGGAAGGTGTTCTACGACCAGGGGATGGCCGACGCCGATTGCATGCGCTGCCACGCCGCCCCCGAACTGAAGGCCTCCGGGGACGACCGCTCGTTATACGTGCGCGCCGCCGATCTGCTGCGCTCGCGGCACGCCAGGACATCGTGCAGTCAGTGTCACGCGGGCGTCAGCGCCTCGCACCTGCGGCCCTGCGAGACGATCACCCGCAAGGTCGACTGCGCCTCATGCCACGCGGAGATCGGCCAGCAGTTCCAGGCGAGCACGCACGGCCAGCTGATCGCCAAGGACGATCCGAATGCGCCGAGCTGCAAGGAGTGTCACGGCACCCACGTCGTCCTCGGCAAGGTCGATCCCGAGTCGGCGTCCTTTCCGACGAACGTCCCCGGCCTGTGCGCGCGCTGCCATCGCGAGGGCCAGAAGGCGGCCGTCCGTTACACCGGCAGCCAGCACGAGATCATCGAGCATTACACCGAGAGCATCCATGGCAAGGGCCTGATGAAGAGCGGGCTCACCGTGACGGCGATGTGCACCAATTGCCACACCGCCCACAGCGTGCTCCCGAAATCGGAAGCGGCCTCGAGCGTCAACCCGCGGAACATCCCGGGGACGTGCGGCCGGTGTCATCACGGCATCGCGGAGCAGTTCCAGCAGAGCATTCACGCAACGCGCGTCGGCAAGACCGACAAGGAACTGCCGGTGTGCAGCGACTGCCATACGGCGCACACCATCCGCCGGACCGACGAGACGGGCTTCAAGCTCGACATCATGACCAAGTGCGGGCGGTGCCATGAGGACATCGCCCGGACCTATTTCGACACGTACCACGGGAAGGTGTCGCAGCTGGGCTTTCTGGGGCATGACCTCGCTCCTGGTCGGCACCTTCATCCTCGGCGGCCTGCACACGCTGCTGTGGCTGCCGCGGGCGCTGCAGATGCGGCGCGAGCGACTCTCGGCGGAAACCTCCGGCCCCGAGGACGAGGGCCCCGATGGACACTGAGAAGCCGGAGCTGCAGTTCCGGCGCTTCTCGCGCCTCAGCCGCGCCCTGCACATCATCATGATCCTGAGCTTCATCAGCCTGGCGCTCACCGGGTTGACGCTCAAGTTCTCCTATACCGGGTGGGCCCGCCTGCTGTCGCGCCTGCTCGGTGGTTTCGAGACGGCGGGCTATATCCATCGCGTCGCGGCGGTGCTGATGATCGGCGTCTTCGTGACCCATCTCGTCGATCTCGTACGCCGAGCGCGCGCGCCCTCCGGGTCGTGGCGGGCGCTGCTCCTCGGCCCGGACACGATGCTGTTCACGCGGCGGGATCTCCGTGAATTCATCGGCAGCATCAAGTGGTTTCTCAACATGGGCGAACGGCCGCGGTACGGA
>JAGYID010000040.1 GCA_018606725.1 Acidobacteriota bacterium | reverse complement strand
TCGCGGACCGCGCCCGCAAGCCGCCGCTGTTCGGCGGCCGGGCGCGGGAGCGACGAGCGGCGTTGCGCCTGTACGGCGTCCTGTGCCGTAGCCGGGCGCAACGACCGCGTCCCCGCCAACCCCACTCCGGGCCGCCCCCGAGCACCGCGAAGCATTCAGTGCGTGATGCCCGCGCGGGGGTCGGAGAGGAGCGGGCGGAGCTCGTCGACCTTCTGCAGCCACGTGTCGACCGGGGCGCCGCGGGCGCGCGCGCGTCGGAGCGCGTCGAGCGCCTGGTCCTTGTGGCCGGCGCGCATCGCCAGGCGGGCCTGCCAGAGGTCGAACAGCGTCTCGCCCGGCAGCCGGCGGGACGCATCGGCCACGGCCGCTTCCGCTTCGCGCAGACGGCCGGCGCGATAGAGCGACAGGAGGTGCCCCTGGCGCAGCTGGAGGTCGCCGGGGCTTCCGGCCACGAGCCACTGGAATTGCCAGGCCGCGTCGTCGAAGCGATTCGCCTCGAACAGGGCGGTGGCCAGCGCCAGCCCGGACCCGGGAGACGCGGGCGCCAGCGACCAGGCCTCGCTCGCCACCGCGACCGCCTCGTCCTTCCGGCCGAGGGCCAGGAGCGCCCGTGACAGGTCGATCCGGACGGTCGCGTCGGCGGGGGCGAGATCCGCCGCCCGGCGGAGGCGGGCCGCCGCATCCTGTGGATGACCCTGACGCAGCAGGATCGCCCCGAGCCGCGCCAGGACCACCGGATTATCCGGGTCGATCGCCACGGAGCGCTCGAAGGCGTGGCGCGCCTCGTCGAGGTCGGCGCGTTGCAACGCCTCCAGGCCGAGATGGTTCCAGCCGATCGCCGACCACGGGTACTGCTCGGGCCAGTGTCGGACCACCGCCTCCTCGCTCTCCCAGTCGCCGACTCGCAGCGCGGTGGTCGACCCGAGGGCGAGGACAAGCGCGCCGGCCGCGGCGGCGGCGAGGTCCGGAGCGCTGCGCCGGGCATGTTTCTCCATCACCCGACGCCGCTCCAGCCGCGCGACCGCGCCATCCCAGGCGATGGCGGCCAGGAGGGCGAGCCCGGCGAACGGCAGGTAAATGAACCTCGCGGCGACGAAGGTGAAGGTCAGCACCACGAGGTTCGAGACCGGCACCAGGTTGAGGAGCGTCATCGCGAGCGGCAGCGCCGCGATGCGGGACCGGGCGAAGCCGACGAGACCCGCGGCCCCCAGCAGCGCCAGCGCCGCGGCCGGCAGCAGCACGCCCGGATCGAGCGGCCCCGAGAGCGGCGACGGGCGGCCGGGGAGAAACTCGAGCGGCGCGGAGATGCGGGCCGGCCAGATCATGCCGAGCAGGAGCCGGCCGGTGCCGTAAAGCGCCGCCCAGGTCCGCTCCGGCTGACTCAGACCGAAGAGCGGATTGGCACCGCGCGCCGCCGAGGCCGCGTCGCTCCCGGTATCCGGCAGCAGGGCGCCGACGGCGACCGAGCGCAGCAGGATGAAGGCGATCGCTGCGCCGAGGGCGGCGGCGCTGAGCACGATGCGGACTCGCCGCGCGGCCCGGTCGCCGGCCGGCCCGGCGCGGCGATCGAAGAACAGCGCCGTGAGAGCGATCATGACCGGATACGTGATGGCGCTGATCTTCCCGAGCATCGCCAGAAGGCCGAACGAGCCGACGAGCGCCACGGCGCGCGCCGCGCGCCGCCGGCCGCCCTCCCAGTCGAGCTGGGTCCGCCAGCCGAGCAGGTACGGCCAGGCGGCCAGGATGTCGCACCGGTCGACGACCGATCCGACCGCCTCGCTTGCCGCCGGGTGGATGACGAACAGCAGCGCCCCGAAGAACGCGCCGCCCGGCCTGCAACCGAGCCCGCGCGCTACGCCGAAAAGCGCCATCGCCGCGGCGGCGTGCAGGAGCACGTTGATCAAGTGAAAGTGCCACGGATGCCACCCCAGGGTGGTCCCCTGCAGCCACAGGGAGAGCATCATCAGCGGCCGGAAGTATCCGGGACCGAACTCCGTGCCGCGCGAGTAATCGCTGACGAAGAAGAGGAGGGGGTTGCCCGGGGCCTTGAGGAAGTCGTTGCGGACGATCGCCATCTGATCGTCGAGCACGAACGGGAAGGAGAGCGTGCGACCGTAGACCGCCAGGGCGGCGACGAGAAGGAGGGCCGGCACGCCGAAGCGCTCCAGCCGCCGATTCGACGCCGCCGGTGCGCCGACTGGACCCATCGCGTGCTCTCCGGGGCGGGCGGCGATCATGCTACCATGCGGCGCCTTGCTGAATCGGATCGCCTGCGCTCTCCTCGTCCTTGCGGCGTGCGCCGGTTGCGGGGGGACGTCGCGACCGAACGTCCTGCTGATCGTCATCGACACCGCGCGCGCCGATCGCTTCCCGTTCGACGGCTACGCCCGCCCCACGGCCCCGCATCTCGCGGCGCTGGCGCGCGAGGGGGCCGTCTACACCGAGGCATTCTCGCCCGCTCCGTGGACGGTGCCGGCGCACGCCAGCCTGTTCACCGGCCAGTACCCGTCGCTGCACCACACCGACTGCGGGTCGCTCCGGCTGCCGGACGAGGCGACCACGCTCGCCGAGCTGTTCCGGGGCGCCGGTTATCAGACGGTCGGCTACACCGCCAACCCCTGGCTCGGGTCGCGCTACAACTTTCAACAGGGGTTCGACACCTGGGCGGAGAGCTGGCGGGAGGTCCTGCCGGGCAGCGCCGACACCGGCGCGACCCTCACCAACGACAAGGTGCTGCGGTTCCTCGACTGGCGGCGCGGCAATCCCGAAGCCCGGGCGCGCCCTCTGTTCATGTTCATCAACTACTTCGAGCCCCACCTGCCGTATCACCCGCCGGAGCCGGAACGATCGAGGTTCCTGCGGTCCGGCGTCGATCCGGCGCGGGTCGAGCGCCTCAGCCGGCTGGGGCATCCCGACGAGATGCGCTTCATCATGGGCCGTTCCGACCTGTCGGCGGACGACCTGACGATCCTCAACGACCTCTACGACGGCGAGATCGCGTACGCCGACCGGCGGCTGAGCGAGATCGTGGCGCGCTTCCGGGACGATGGTCTGCTCGATGACACGATCCTGGCGGTGACCGCGGACCACGGCGAGAATATCGGCGACCACGGGCTGATGGATCACAAGATGAGCGTCCACGACACGCTCCTGCACGTGCCGCTCGTCCTGCGCTATCCGCGCCGCGTGCCGGCGGGACAGTCGATCGGCCGGCCGGCGCAGATGCACGACCTGTTCCCGACCCTGCTGGCGCTGGCGGGGGTCGCCGCCCCCGCCGACGCGGCGGTGGAGGCGGTGCCGCTGCCCGGCGCCGGCATCGAGCCGGCCGGACGCGATGCCGACGCGCCGATCGTGGGCGAATTCGTCGGGCCGCCGATCGATTTCCTGCAGGTCATGGCGGATCTGTTCCCGGGCAGCGACCTGTCCCGCTTCAACCGCAAGCTGGTGGCGCTTCACCGGGGCGATTACAAGATCCACTGGGGGTCGGATGGGCGTCACGCCCTGTTCGACGTCGCCCGCGACCCCGGCGAAACCCGCGATCTGGCGGCCGCCGACCCCGAGAGGCTGAAGAGCTACGCCACCATGGTGCAGGGGTGGCTCGATCGTCCCGCCCGGCGCCGGGCCCCGACGGGAGATTGACGCCGACGAGGTTCGGCTATAATCCCCCCCATGTCGTCCGGACCCCGCGTGCCACTGATCAAAACGCCGCCCCCCGGCCCCGAGAGCCGCCGGTGGCTGGCGCGCGAGGCGGCGGTGTTCCCGCGCGGCTTCGTCGACCAGGCGGAGCGCACGTTCGTGGCTGCCCGCACCGAGGGCTCGCTGATCGAGGACGTCGACGGCAACCGCTACATCGACTTCGGATCGGGCTGGGGAACCAACAACGTTGGTAACTGCAACCCGGAGGTGGTCGAGGCGGTCAACGCCACCATGCGCCAGATGGGGGTCGTCTGCTGGACCTCCGCCGCCAACAACATCCAGCGGATGCAGCTCGCCGACAAGCTCCTGCCGGTCTGCCCGGCGCGCACCGACAAACTTTATCTGTTCACCACCGGCACCGAGGCCGTCGAGGCGGCGTTGCGCATCATGCGGCGCGCCTCCCACCGGCCGTTCGTGCTGTCGTTCTACGGGCAATACCACGGCCTGTCGTACGGGGCCATGGCGGCGGGGCCGCTGCAGTCGGACCTGCGTGAGGATGTCGCGCCGCTGGTGAACGGGTTCGTGTACGCGCCGTATCCCTACTCCTACAGGACCCCGTTGCGCTCGCGATCGGGAGGAGCGGGCCAGGCGACGCTCGATTACATCGAAGAGATCATCCTGACCTACGAGGTGCCGGCGAGCCAGATCGCCGGGGTGCTCGTGGAGCCGGTGGTCGGGGAGGCCGGCGTCTGGGTGCCGCCCGACGATTTCCTGCCCGGCTTGCGGGAGATGTGCGACCGGCACGGCTGGTACCTGTGCATCGATGAAGTCCAGAGCGGCTTCGGTCGCTGCGGCCGCATGTGGGCTTTCGAGCACTGGGGTGTCGAGCCCGACCTCCTGGTCATCGGCAAGGGGTTGTCGGGGGGGTCGATGCCGATCGCCGCGGTCGCCGGGCGGGCCGATATCCTGGACGGGGCGGAGGCGTTCCTGGCCGGCACCTATGCGGGGCATCCGGCGGCCTGCGCCGCCGGCATGAAGACGATCGAAATCCTCTATCGCGACAAGATCTTCGAGCACGCATCCGCGCTGGGCGAGTACGGCCTGCGGCGGCTGGTCGAGATGAGGGAAAAATACCCGATCCTCGGCGAGGTGCGTGGCAAGGGGCTGTGGCTCGCGGCCGAGTTGGTCAAGGACCGGGACAGCCGCCAGAAGGACTTCGGGGCGGCCCGCGACGTCAACCGGCACTGCCTGCGGAACGGTCTCTACTACATACATGACAACATCGCCTGGTTCGTCCGGATCCAGCCGCCCTTGAACATCGAAAGGTCTCTCTTCGAGCAGGGCATGGATATCCTGGAAGACGCCATCCGGGCTGCTTCGGACCACACTGTAAAACACTAGTTTTCGCCCTTCCCGCCTCTTACCCCGTCTCCCCCGCGTCCAGCAAGCGCCCAATAAGTTTTACGTATTGAAGTTGACAGCCGGTGAATTTCGCCGTACATGGCGCTCAATGCCTGCGCACCCTTTATGAGGGTGCGTCAGGGTGTGTTCCGCGGCCGGTGGGTCCGCCACCGGATCGCGGGTTCAACAGCAGGTTATGCGACGGAACAGGTCAGGTGTCTTGAGCGCACTGAACCGTAGGCTTCGTCCTTCCTCATCATCATCCGGTTCGCCAATGACATCTTCCAATCTGGGGAGGTTTCCGATGGGCTCTGTCACCAAGCGTCGATCCTTGACGAGCGTGGCCGCCGCGCTTCTTCTGGTCAGTGCGGCTGTCGCACTTTTCGGCCTGGCGGTCAGGGCCGACCGCGGTCCGGCCAATGCCCGGCGCGGCGGTCTCAGCGTGACCGAGAACATGGAGCTCGAGTACATGCGGCGCTATCCGCTGCCGGTCGGCTACGCGCGACCGGAGGGACGCTCGCCGCTCGGCAGTCTGCAGGCGCGTTGGGACGTCCCGCCGTCCGATCGTGGACGGACGATCGAGACGTCGCTCGGCCTGATCGACCCCAGGGAAATCCGCACCCTGCGAGGCAAGGCGCCGCTCTTGGCTGGCGCCCAGGGCCGTGCGCTCGGCGAGCCCGGCCGGCGCGGCGAGATCGTCGCCGGGTTCAATGCCCTGCAGATCTCCGAGGACGCCCTGCGCAACGAGACGATGGACGACATCCAGGCCAGGCTGCGCGGCATGGGCGTCGTCATCCACGATTCCATCCCCTCCCGGGCGGTGCTGGCGGAAGTTCCGGCGTCGGCCGTCGAGGCGGTCGCGAAGGCCGGGTTCGTCGAAGCGTCGCTGCCGTGGGACGGTCTATTCAGGGTGTCGACGGCCCTCGCCCGGCAGCCGGTCATCAGGAAGGACCGGGCGGAGGACCCCAAGCTCAAGATCGTGGCGACCTTCTTCCGGGGAACCGACCTCGCCGAAGCGCGCCGCGTCGTGGAAGGCTTCGCCAAGACTCCGGTCACCGATTTCGGTCTCGACGGGTTGTCGCTGCAGGCGGAAGTTGACTACCGGGACATCGCCCGCCTGGCGAAACACCCGCGCCTGCGGTTCATCGAAGAGCTGACCGATTACATGCTGATGAACGTCGAGACCCCGACGACGGCCATGGTCGGCAACATCAAGGAAAACCTGCCGTTCCAAAAGCCCTATCAGGATGCCGGGGTGGACGGCGGTGGCCTCGATACCAACGCCGACGGCCGGCGGATCAACGATCCTTCCAACCCGGACCTCGTGCCGCCGCAGATCGTGGCGGTCACCGACAACGGCATCTCGTACGATTCGGCGCAGTTCGCCCAGTCGGCGACCCTGCCCGGGACGCCCGGCCCGACCCACCGGAAAGTTCACTCGGTCCAGAACGTGGGCGCGGACAACGGCAACGGCTGCGACGGGACCCTCTCCGGCAGCGGCACGCACGGCAACGTGGTGGCCGGCGTCGTCGCCGGGGACGGCACCTCCCTGGGCTTCCGCACGTCCAAGCACATCTACAACAACCGGCCGAAGGTCGAAAACCTCGAGATGGACGGCGTGGCGCGCGGCGCGCGCATTCTGATGCAGGACGCGGCGCCCGAGAGCGTCTGCACGATCAACGACCTGGTCGAGCGCGGCGGCAACATCGATCCGATCAGCCTGGCGCAGCGTCTCGCCCTGGCCATCTGCCCGATCACCGGCGGCACCGGCAGCTGCGCCGGCCTGACCGGCGGCGGCAACGAGGTGCACCTGCACGTCATGCCGTTCGGCGTCCCGAACTTCGACACCCTGCTCAACAACGTGACCGACGGGACCTATCCCCAGGGGGCGGCCGACATCGACACCTTCCTGGTCAACAACCGGGACTACATGGTGTTCGCGCCGGTCGGCAACCAGGGCACCTTCCGCATCCAGTACTTCACCTCGTCGATCTCGCATGCCGAGAAGAACAAGTATCCGGACCTGTTCGACGGCAACAGCGCCAACAACGATCCGGCCGACCCGAATGCGATCCAGGTGTCGCCGCCGGCCACCGCCAAGAACCTGGTGTCGGTCGGTGCCCACTACCAGGATGTGCAGACCGAGCTCGGCACGAGTCTCGAGGAGAACCCGGCGAACTTCAGCTCCAAGGGTCCGGCGACCGCCGCGTCGCTGCGAACCGCGCCGATCATCCTGGGCGTCGGCATCGACGTGACCGGCTTCTTCTTCGGGCCGAACACCGCCTCGGTCGCCGTCTGGCGCAGCCGCGACAACGACAACCTCGGTCCGGTCGATGCGATTCTCGATGACATGAACTTCGGGACCTCGTACGCCTCCGGCGAGATCGCCGGCGTGGCGGCGATCATCCGCGACTATTTCGCGCAGGGCTTCTACCCGACCGGCTCGCGCACCACCTTGGACCGGAACCCCGCCATGTCCGGAGCGCTGGTGAAGGCGGCGATCGTCGCCTCGGCGAACTTCGAGGAGAACCTCGAGGGCGATTACCCGACGCCGGCCGATAGGCTGGTCGGCCAGGCCCGCGCCATCAATCTCGGCACGATCGGCATCATCGGCAACAGCGAGCAGGGATACGGCCGGCCGGTGGTCACCTCGGTTCTGCCGCTTGCCAACTGGCCGAAGGGGAAGAGCGTCGGAGCCGGTGACACTCTCGAGTACCCGGCGGCCGGCCTGATCGTCTACGACGAGTTGGCGACCGGCGAGCTGGCGATCAACAACGCCAGGACGGCGATCGATCACATCTTCCGGGTCGACTCCGACAGCACGCGCGCCGGATCCGGTGCGGCGGCGATCGTCGACCGCGGTCAGCTGCGCGTGGCGGTCGCCTGGCCCGACCCGCCCAGCCTCGCCGGCTCGGGCGGGCTGCTGGTCAACGACCTCGACCTCGAGGTTCAATCGCCCGGCCCGGACGGCGTTCTCGACGTCGGCGGGGATGACATCGTCTACGACGGCAACAATTATCAGCAGAGCGGCATCAAGACCGGGCAGTGGAGCCAGGGCCGCGGGACCGGCATCCCCGACGTTGGCGACTACCGCAACCCGGTCGAGGCGGTCCACCTGAGCGCCGATCCCAACGGCGACGGCAACCCGGCCGACTCGCAGCTGTTCGTCGGCAACTGGCGGGTGCGCGTGAAGAAGGGCGCCCGCGGCGCCACGACTGGGCAGATCACCGTGCTGACGGGAGCTCAGCCGACCGGGGAAGGGGAGGATGCCAACCACAACGGCCGCCTCGACCCGGGTGAGGACTTCGATGCCGACACCTACCTGGACGCCAACGGTCAGCCGTACGGCCTGGTGATCGCCGGGCCGGTGATCGGCAGCGGCAGCCAGACCTGGAGCGGCGCGGCGCACCAGTTCCCGGGGAGCACCGCCACCCTCGACAAGAGCCTGTACGGCTGCGCCGACGACGTGCGCGCCAGCATCTTCGACATTGGCACGACCGCCAGCGCGGTCGGCGCGGCGGCCACCTTCGAAGTGCTGACCCGGAACGGCATCGTCATTGACACCGAGAAGGGCATCACCTTCACCGCCGGTTCGTCGAACGCCTACTCCTCGCCGAAGATCCCGCTGCGCGAGGGGAAGCCGGCGGGCCCGTTCAACGGCATCCTGGAGACCAACGGTCTCGCGAACGACGAGCCGTACACCGTCCGCGTGCGCTACGCGGACACTCCGCGGGAAGCGGTCGGCGCGGCGCGCATTTCCTGCACCCCGAGCTTGGCGGCCGGTGAAATCCAGGTTCCGAATCAGGACGGCACGCAGGCGTCGGCCATCAGCGGCGGCTGCGATGGCGACCAGTACATGGACGCGGGAGAGAACGTCCTCTACTCCGTCGCCTTCGGCAATCTCAACCTCGATCACGACCTGACCGACGTCAAGGCGTTCCTGACCGCCGCCGGCGCAGGCGCGCCCGCGGTGCGGATCCTGAACTCCCCGCAGAACATGGGGCGCATCCCCGGCGGGCAGCTGACCGGCGTGTCATTCGCGCTAAAGATCGATCAGGCGGCGCTCACCGCGATTCCGGTCGCCAGCCGCATCGTCGATATGACGCTGACGCTGCAGGCGAACTCGGGGAACATCCAGCTGCCGCGTCAGACGTTCTCCTTCCGGCACGCGCTCAACTCCGACAATGAGTCGTTCCACTACTCGACCGATTACGTCAACGGCGGGCGGGAGATCCGCGATCTCAACCGCAACCTCCAGATCGACAAGCCGGACGTGGTCGACCCGTTCATCGGCGTCGTGGTTCCGGACGAGGACATCATGTTCGACACGATGTTCGTCGCGGGCGATGCGAACGGCAAGATCACCAACACCCTGGGCGAGGATCTCAACGGCAACGGGTTGCGCGATACGGGCGAGTTCGACGTCATTCCGAACAACGCTCTGGATTTCGGATTCCTGCGCGGGACCGCGCCGGCACCGGCCACCGCGCCGGACTGGGCGCCGTTCAACTTCGATCGGAACAACGGCAGCTTCAACACCTTCCGCCTGGCCTACAGCCGCCCCGGAGCAGCGCCGGCGTCGCCGACGTGGGAATGGGCGCGCAACGGCCTGTGCGGCTTCCAGTCGGCCGTGCCGGATTCCGACCCTGCCAACGGCTTCCAGAACCAGGGTGCCGGGATCTGGCACACGGGCGACGGCGCGGCGGGCACCGGGACGAGCGTCTGCGACAACCACGAGACGGCGTTCAACCCCGCCACGCCGCAGGGCACGGAGTTCATCGAAGATTTCCTGGTGTCGCCGATCATCGCCAAGGTCCATCAGCTCAACGATTCGCGCGGCCTGCCGTACTCCGCCGAGTTCCAGCGCTTCGGCCTCAACATGATGATGCAGACCCGCGACTCGAGCACGGGCGGCACCTTCAACGTCGACAACAACGTCGATGACGACACCGGCAACTGCCTGCTCTGCCAGGAGTTCGACATCTTCTACGGCGGCACCGACTACAACGTGGCGCGCTTTATCAACACCGGCGAGGGGGTCGGCACGGACCCGTTGAACCAGGGGCTGCGACAGCGCACCTTCGGCCCGCTCATGGACCCGGACGGCAGCGTCAGCAGCCAGGGCAAGAACCTGACCGGCGACGAGAGCGGCTTCACCGCCTTCACGACGAACGACAACAGCAACAGCTTCTCGCCGATCCCGACGGCCAAACCGGAACTGCTGCCGTACCCGCTCGCCAACGCGCCGCTCGTCACGACGCCTCCGCCGAATCCGGTCCCGTGGACCAACGACACGACGCGCTCCGACAACGGCCCGGCCCGCAACTTCGACATGCAGTTGATTGGCTACGCCTCCGGATTCGCCTCGCTCATCGAAATCGGCGGCGGTTTCGAAACCTCCGGGATCACGCCGTTCACGGTCAACCCCGGCGTCCGCTGGCAGATCGGCATCGGCTTCTTCAACGTCGAGACCGGCAACAACCTGACCGACTACGGCTTCGGGATCGATGACGTGGTGTTCGAATGGGACGAGCGGCACCCGGTCGACGAGGGCGCCTTCCCGACGGCGGCGCATCCGACCGAGCCGACGCACGCTCCGGCCTGCAACCGCTACCTGAACAAGTGCAGCCTTACCGGCACGACCTGCGCAACTAACGCCGAGTGCACCGGAACCGGCAACCTGTGTCAGACCCGCACCTGCACCGTGACCGGTACGATCTGCACCACGAACGCCGATTGCACCGGAGCCGGCAACATCTGCCAGAGCAGCGTGCCGGCCGGGCAGCAGTGCGCCACCCTGTCGGTCGACCGCACTGCGTTGTACGAGTGCGACGAGTCGATCACCGTGACCGTCAATGACCCGAAGAGGGCCGGTGCCGGTTCGGTGATCGTCCTGGCGTCCTCGACGAGCGATTCGCGCCAGTTCAGCACCGGCACGATCACCGCCCTGCACCCCCGCAAGTCATTCAGCATCCCGGAGGTCTCGCCGGGTCTGTTCGTCGGCAGCATTCAGGTCACCCAGACCGTCGACGTGCCGACCGCGCTGTTCGTGTCGACCAACGACGCGTCGATGCAGTTCTTCTACCAGGACCCGCTGTGCGACGCCAACGGCAACGCGGTCGTCGCCCAGAACGATTTCGACAACCTGGACGGTGACGGCGTGGCGTTCAGCGTCGACAATTGCAGGTTTGACTACAACCCGACGCAGACCGACACCGACCTGGACGGCTTCGGTGATGTCTGCGACGACTGCCCCACCGTCTACAATCCGCCGACCATCGCCGGTCAGGGTCAGGACGACGGCGACGCCGACGGGGTCGGCGACCGCTGCGACCTGGACGACATCGACTTCGACGGGGTGGTCAACTCCCTCGACAACTGTCCCGATGTCTACAACCCGCTGCAGACCATCGCCGGCCCGGGTGGCAGGGGGGTGGCGTGCGACAAGTCCTCCGACCGCGACGGCGACGGCGTCCAAGACAAGAATGACAAATGCGTCCGGACGGCCGACCCGTTCGACCTCGACAGCGACCAGGACGGAATCGGCAACGTCTGCGACGGCGACTGCGTCGGCGCCCACCCGGCGACCCTGCCGATCGGCTCCTGCAATCGTTCGGGCGACGTTCCGTGCACGACCGACGCCGATTGCCCGTCGTCGGGTTTCTGCACCGAGGATCCGACCAAGCTGTGCTTGGGGACCACGGCCCAGTGCACCTGCACCGTGAACTTCGGACCGGAGGTCTGCGTCCGGGTCGGGACGGTGAACAGCGGCGGCTGCGGGGCGACGGATGATGATCTCGACGTTGACGGAGTCACCGACGGGGTCGACAACTGCCCGGTCGTCAACAATCCGCCGATCATCGTCGGGACGACCCGCCAGCTCGATACCGACAACGACGGCCGGGGCGACGTCTGCGACTCGCCGTTCATGGTCGACGGGGACAACAACGGCCTGCCGGACGACGCCCTCTCCTACGCGGTGGCGGTCCAGTGCACCAAGGTGCCGCTGCCCAACCTGATCGTGCAGTCGATCACGGTGCGCGATCTCAACGGCGACGGCGCCGCCTGCCGCGCGGGTTGCGGCACCAACCAGGCCTGCCTGGCGAACTGCGACCCGTTCTGCGACACGGGCGAGCGTTGCGAGATGACCGTGGTCGTGAAGAACGGCGGCCCGGTGAGCCTGACCGACGCGACCCTCTACCTGGCAACCGGCGACAGCGACGTGCAGTGCGTCACCAAGCCGGCGGTCGCCATCGGGAGCCTGCCGGTCGGCGGAACGGTCGACACCGCCAACATCGGCGGCCAGCGCCGTCCCTTCGAATTCGTCGCGTCGCAGACGCTGCAGTCCACGCCCAACGTTCAGGCGAAGGGGGAGTTCACCCTGAACATGTCCTCCAGGGAGGCGATCGGGACGTCCAGCAGGGTCGGCGTGACGATCCTCATGGATCTCGACCTGCCGATCGGCGCCGTGGTCAACAAGATCGTGGGGCCGGACGGCCAAACCGGGACGAGCGATGACGGCTGGCTGGTCGAGAACTTCGATACGGACCTGGACGGCAGCGGGTCCGTCGACATCAGCGACGGCGCCCAGGGGCTCGCGAACGACACGATCGGCATCCTCGTCCGATCGGCGGACGGCGTGCTGCGCCAGAACCTCGGCGGCATCGGCTGCGCCGGCTACCAGGTCCCGCCGAAGGACCCGGGATGCCGCGTCGATCCGGACCACGATCAGGACTGGCACATCCACTGCCCGCCGGGCGCCGTCTGTCCGGTGCCGCACTATGGCGGTTCGGCTCCGAACAGCATATCTTTCATGACGACCCCGGCAGGCGCCGGCCTGGCGCACCGCGGCCAGAACTCGCTGCACTGGGGCAAGCACGTCGACGCCGCCAACCGGATCGGCGACACGACCTCGTTCCGCGAGCTGGCCGCGTTCATGACCCGGCCGGTGAACCTGACGCCGCTGCCGGCAGCCGGCGACCTGGTGATGAGCTTCTATCACATCGCCGACATGATGGATGAGTCGTGCGGCACGCAGTGCGCCGACATTCCGGCGGGGCAGGCGGTCGACTACGGCGACGTGCAGATTCGCGTCGACAGCAACCCCGACCCGGCGACCGACAGCTGGGGCGTGTGGGACAAGCTGGTGCCGTTCGAGAACGTCTACGACCACATCCCCTACATCTGGAGCCACTGGGGATCGCGGCTCACCTACTGCAACCTGACGCCGACCGATACCGGTGACCAGCCGTACGCGCCGCGCGGCGTGCGCGAGACGATGTGCTTCCCGATCGGCGTCTGGTCGCATTGCGGCAGCGCCTGGGGCACCAACACGATGTACAAGTGCGCATTCAACCCGCCGGACGACCCCGAGGATTCGGAGCGGGGTCCGGCGGCCAACCAGGCCTCCATCGCGCCCGCGGAGGGGGCGCTGTGGGCCAGGACCAGGTTCTCCCTCGTCAACTACCTCGGCGCCCGCGTCCAGATCCGCTGGATCGCCCAGGGCTGGGAGTTCGACTTCGACAATCCGTCCCAGGACTACCAGACGTACGCCAGGACCTGGGAGAACAGGCTCGATGACGACGGCTGGTGGGTGGACGACATCAGGCTGACCGGCGTCATCGACGCGCAGGCGTCGCCGCAGGCCGACACCAAGACGGCGCCGGCGAGCACCTGCCCGGCCACCGCGGCGGACAATTGCATCGAGACGACCGCCGGCAGCGATCGCGGCTACGTCGTGTCGCTGACCTACCAGGACACCAACAACGACGGCTTCATCGAGAAGGGGGAGACGCTGCAGTTCTCCGCCGCCGGCACCACCAACCCGGGAGGTTGCGCGCGGGGCGTCACCGAGTACCGCTTCCTGAAGGACGGGGCGATCATCCAGGACTTCTCGACGAACGCCACCTTGAAGGACGCGCCGACGTCCGACGCGACCTACCAGGTCATCGCGCGCTGCAGCAGCGACACCGCCTGCACCTCGCTGACCGGCGCCACCCAGCCGGTCAAGGTCTACACCGGCGACAGCATGGACATCGACATCCGGCTGACGAACGTCCTGGGGACCGGGGTCACGACGATCAGCTGGACGGCCCGGCCGCAGGTGACGCCGATGCAGGGTTACGACGCATTCCGCGGCAGCGTCATCAACCCCGCCACGAGCAGGCCGGACACGACGCTCGCCACCCTGGTCACGCAGCAGTGCAACGTCGGCACGGCGACCCCGGTTGGCGGCACGGTGAGCGTCACCGATAACAACACGCCCGCCAGCGGCAGCGGCCTGTACTTCCTGGTCGGTCACAACAGCTCGTTGACGGATGCGAGCATCCGCACCATCCTCGGCAGGCGGACGGACGGGTCGCTGCGGATTGCGCCGGTGGCCTGCCCGTAGTCCAGGCGGGGTTCCAGAAGCATCAAGGGGGGCCGCAAGGCCCCCCCTTTTTCTTGTCGGTCGAATCGATGGATCGCGTTGGGCAGGGCGGTCCGGCGTCGGCAGCGGGGCGCCGACAACCATTAGACAGGTCGGTCCTTCCAGGGGTGCCGGAAGACGCCCTCGATGCGGGGGTCGTTCGGCGCGAACCCGGTCCGCCTGACGAGGATGTTGCGCAGCTCCTTCTGGACCTCGGCCGTCAGCGCCGGCGGCTCGTGGTTGTCGAGCAGCAGCTTCATCCGCTCGCGGGCCAGCTGCACCTCGTCCTTGTTGCGCCGCTTCCAGTCGCCGTAGGTGCCGCGGAAGGAGATCTTCGGCCAGTACGCCTGCCCCGACTTGAGGAATTTCATCGTCGAGGGCTCGGCGAGGTGGTGGTTGGGGGAGTGGCCGACGCGGATGATCTCGTCGACCATCAGGCTCTCGGGTGAGACATCGATGCCGTTGCGGATGAACGACAGGATGTTGCAGATCTCCTCGTCGATGACCATCTGCGGGAACGACAGGGTGTTGCCGTCCTCCATGATGCCGATGCCGACCAGCAGGTCGCAGCCCGACAGGGCGGCTGTCATCCCGGTGCCCATGTTCTCGTAGGCGGCCTGGATGCCGGGGATCTTGGCGTCGGAACAGATGCCGCCCGCCATGTACGGCACCTGGTAGAAGTCGCACATCTGGGCGAACGGCAGGTTGAGGAGCATCCCCTCGGGCGAGGCGGTCGACGCCAGGCTGGTCTTCATGTCGAGGGTCTCGGGCCCGGCCGGGTAGATCATCGGCAGCCCGGGCTGCACCAGCTGGTACAGCACCACGCCCGACAGGAACTCCACGTTGGTCTGCAGCAGGGTGCCGGCGACGGTGATCGGCGCGGTCGCCCCCTGCAGCGGCATCGGCCAGAAGACGATCGGCACCCACTCCTTCGCCAGGGCGATGCACGCCTCGGTCATCGCCTCGTCGTGCTTGAGCGGCGACACCGGGCAGGTGACCATCGAGAAGATCGGGCGGTCGCGCTGCTTGCGCCGGTCGCCGCAGACCGCGTCGATCATCGCCAGGATGAATGGCACGTCCTCGGGGTCCTGCACGCCGCCGACCATCTGGAAGTGCTTCCCGGACCACATGTAGGAGGCGGCGGTCTCGAACAGGGCCCGCTTGTCGGTCGAGGCGTCGGTCGGGAAGACGGTCGACCACATCACCTTGACCGGGTCGAGGGCGTCCGCCAGGAGCGTCGACAGGCACAGGTCGTGCAGCGTCGAGGTGCGGCGCTCGCCGGTCTTCTCGTCGAGGGTGAACGACGCCTGCCCGTCGGTCATGTGGTGCATCTGCACGCCGTCGATGACCGCGTCGTTCTTGCCGTCGCGCGACGCCAGCACGAAGTGGCGCGGCGCCGTCTTGATGCACTTCTCGACCGTCTGCGGGCGAATGTAGGCGACGCCGGTGGCGCGGTCGACCTTCTCGCCGTGCGCCTCGAGGATGTCGAGCGCCGCCTTGTTGTCGTACAGGCAGCCGGCGCGCTCGAGGATCTGGAGCGATGCCTCGTGGATGGCCCTGACGTCCTTGTCCGTCAGCATCGTGATCTTCGGGCGCACGTTCATCGGTGGACTCCTCGCATGGCGCGATCGTGAACTGTCGGTCGAATCTGCCGCTGATCTAAGCACGGCGCGGATTTGACCGTCAATCCTTTGATCGCATATTTCTCGGGCGCGCCATGCCGTAACGCCATGTCGCTCGATCGCCGGATGCCGTAACGGCACCCGGTCCCACGATGTGCGACGCAGTCGCCGCGCCCGGTGCGCCGATCGGCCCGGCGCCCGCGCCGGGCGTTTCGCACCGTGCGCCGGCCGCGATGCGGTGCGCGCCGGCGCGGACGCGGCGTCCGCGATCGCGTGATAAGATTCCGGTCCCCTCGGAGAGCCCATCGTGCTCGAATCACTCTCGCCGCGCGAGTGCGCGGAGCTGGAAGCGGCGGTCGCGCGCGGCGAGCGCTGGCCGCAGATTATCCGGCTTTACGTCGATGGCGCGCTGCTGGTCCTCGGCATGGATCACGCCGTGTCGGAAGCGCGCATTGCCGCGGGCGCGGGGATCGAGCCGGCGGCGGTCGCCGCCGAGATTCAGCGGGCGGCGCGCTGGTCCGTCGAGCACGGTCTGCACCTGCTCGGCTTTCCGGGTGGCGATCCGGGCGGGGGGTGGTTCCATTTCATGGCGGTCGGCTGAAGCCGCAAGGACTGGCTGATGCGCCACGACCCGGCAGGCTGCCGGGCGCGACTCGAGGAGTTTCAGCGGCACGAAGAGGTTCGGCGGCTCGAACAGTTTCGGGAGGAGGATGCATGCCGGCGCGCGACATCGTCGTCATCGGCGCGGGACACAACGGTCTCGTAGCGGCAAACCTGCTGGCGGAGGCCGGGCATCAAGTGACCGTCCTCGAGGCGCGCGGCATCGTCGGCGGCGCCTGCGTCACCGAGGAGCTGTTCCCCGGCTTCAAGGTCTCCTCGACCTCGTACGTCAGCACCCTGCTGCTGCCGCGCATCGTCAAGCGCTTCGAGCTCGAGCGCCATGGCTACCGGGTCATCCGCCAGGATCCCGCGTTCTTCGTGCCGTTCCCGGACGGCCGCTCGCTGACCCTGCGCGGCAACGACGACGACGCGAAGGAGATCGCCAAGTTCTCGAAGAAGGACGCCGAAACGTACCACGCCTTCCATGCCGCCCTCGAGCGCATCGGCGCCTTCATCAAGCCGCTGGTCCTGAAGCCGCCGCCGCGCATCGACGGACGCTCGCCGCGCGACCTGTGGGGGCTGTTGCAGATGGGGCTCGCCGCCCGCCGGCTGGCGCCCGCCGACCTGCAGATGTTCGTCGGCCTGGCGTCGCTCGGCATCGCCGACGTGCTCGACATGTGGTTCGAGTCCGAGGAGTTGAAGGCGTTCCTGTGCTCGCAGGCGGTCATCGGCGCCTACGGCGGCGTGCACCAGCCTGGGACGGCGTTCCTGCTGCTGCACGACGTGCTGGGGGGCGTCGACGGCTCCGTCGGCGTCTGGGGCGTCGTGGTCGGCGGCATGGGGACGATCACCCGCACGCTGGCCGACGCCGGCCGGGAGCGCGGCGTGACCATCCGGGTCAACGCGCCGGTGGCCCGTATCGAGTTCGACGCCGCCGGGCGGATCGACGGGGTGCGCCTGAAGAGCGGCGAGGTGGTGCGCTGCGCGGTGGTGGTCAGCAACGCCACGCCGCGCCGGACCTTCCTCGAGCTGCTGCCATCCGGCTCGCTGCCGGAGGAGTTCGAGCGCCACATGCGCGGCTTCAAGGACCTGGGCGCCTCCCTCAAGGTGCACCTGGCGCTGTCGGAGCTGCCCGACTTCACCGCCATGCCGGGCAAGAGCGCCGGCCCGCAGCATCGCGGGCTGCTCAACTTCACCCCGACGGTCGATTTCATCGAACAGGCCTGGGACGACTGCAAGCGCGGCGCCTTCTCGACCCGGCCGACCGTCGAGGCCTGCATCCACTCGGTCAGCGACCCGTCGGTGGCGCCGCCGGGCAAGCACATCATGACCTGCTTCGTGCAATACGGGCCGCGGCACCTCGCGTCCGGCACCTGGGAGGGGATGAAAGAGACGGTCGCCGACCGGGTCGTCGCCGAGATGGCCCGCTACGCGCCCAATCTGCCGCGGGCGGTGATGGCGCGGCACGTCTACACGCCGGAGGATCTCGAGAAGGAATTCGGCCTCACCGGGGGCAACATCTACCACGGGGCTATGACTCCGGATCAACTGTTCGCCTTCCGTCCGATGGCCGGCTACGCCGACTACCGGACCCCCGTCCGTAACCTCTATTTGTGCGGCTCCGGGACACATCCCGGCGGCGGCGTGTGGGGCGCCCCCGGCTGGAACTCGGCGCACGAGGTGCTGCGCGACATCGGTAAAGGCTAGGCGCCAGGGGCTGCGCCTCGCCTGTGGGGCCGCGGTTAGGCGCCGTCTCCGTCCCTGAAGGCCAGCGCCGCCGCAGCGGCGAAACAGGCGAACACCAGGCTGAAGGTGACGATCGGCGGCGCGATCCGGAAATGGATCGCGATCGCCAGCAGGATGGCGGCACAGGCGCCGCTGGCGCCGGCGAGCCAGCGCAGGGCCATCGGCGAGTGACTCACGAAAGCGGCGGCGACCAGGTTCTGCACCCCCGCGAACATGGCCAGGGCGCCGAAGTAGACGCCCCAGCACTGCATCACCCCCCACAGGCTGTAGGTCATCCCCATCAGCGTGGAGGTGGTCGCCCGCATCGCCGCCTCGACGGCGGCGCGCGCCAGCCCGGGCGGGCCGCCGCCGAACTGGCCCCACATGTGCAGGATGCCGCCGGCGATCAGCCCAATCGAACCGGCGATGAAGAATCCCCATCCGGAAGACTTGACCGGCTGCATCGCGGACGCGACTGTATCAGAGGACCGATGACACCCGCAAAGGGCCGATGACCGCCGAATACGACATCCCGCCTCTGCCGCTGCCCAACAGCGGCCCGCCGAAGTCTCGGGTCGGCCGTTTCCTGCTGGCCGGCGAGCCGCTGGACCGGCCGGACGAGCACGCGGGGCGGCACTCCTGGCGGAAGGTCCTGTGGCTCACCGGCGTCGACTACTTCTCGACCCTCGGCTACCAGCCCGGCATCGCACTTCTGGCGGCCGGAGCGCTGTCGCCGATCGCCACCCTGATCCTGGTGGCGGTCACCCTGCTCGGCGCCGTCCCGGTCTACGCCCAGGTGGCGCGCCGCTCCTACGCGGGGCAGGGATCGATCGCCATGCTCGAGTCGCTGCTGCCGGAGTGGCGCGGCAAGATCCTGGTCCTGGCGCTCCTGGGGTTTGCGGCGACCGATTTCGTCATCACCATGACCCTGTCGGCCGCCGATGCCGCGCAGCACGCGGTCGAGAACCCGCTCGTCCGGCCGTTCATCGGCGATCATCGGCTGCTGCTGACTCTCGGGCTGCTGTCGCTGCTCGCCGTCGTGTTCCTGATCGGCTTCCGCGAGGCGATCGGGGTCGCGAGGCTGGTGGCGGTCCCCTACATCGTCCTCAACCTGATCGTGCTGGCGCGCGGTCTCGTCGAGATCGCCCTCCACCCGGAACTTTTGCGCGCCTGGCGCCTGAGTCTGCGCCTGCACGGCGATACGTCGGCGCTCCTCCTGGCCTCGGCGCTCATCTTCCCGAAGCTGGCGCTCGGTCTCAGCGGCTTCGAGACCGGCGTGTCGGTCATGCCGCTGGTCGACGGCGGTCCCGGGGACGCGACCGCCCCGCAGGACGCGACCGGCCGCGTCCCGCACGGCCGCATCCGATCGACCCGCAGGCTCCTGCTGGCGGCGGCCCTCATCATGAGCGTGCTGTTGATCCTGTCCAGCCTGGTGACGACGCTGTTGATCCCGCCGGCGGCCTACGCCGAGGGGGGGCCGGCCGCCGGCCGCGCCCTCGCCTGGCTGGCGCACGGGCTCCTGGGGCACGCCTTCGGCACCCTGTACGACCTGTGGACCATCGCCATCCTGGGGTTCGCCGGGGCCTCCGCCATGGCCGGGTTGCTTAACCTGGTGCCGCGCTACCTGCCGCGCTTCGGCATGGCGCCGCAATGGACGACCTACCGCCGCCCGATGGTGGTGCTGCTGTTCGCCGTCTGCGCCGTGGTGACGCTGATTTTCCGCGCCAACGTCGAGGCGCAGGGCGGCGCCTACGCCACCGGCGTGCTGGTGCTGATCCTGTCGGCCGCCTTCGCGGTGGCGCTCGCACTGTGGAAAGAGTCCCGGGCAGCCGGGGTCGTGAAGGGCGCGCCGATCCTGGCGCAGAGCGCCTACTTCTGGATCGTGGCGCTGGTCTTCGCGTACACGCTCGTCGACAACGTCCTGGCGCGGCCGGACGGCGTCATCATCGCCAGCATCTTCGTGCTCGGCATCCTCGGCGCCGGCGCCGCCAGTCGTACCCTGCGCGCCACCGAGCTGCGCGTCTCGGGGATCCGCTTCGCCGACGACGAGTCGGCGGCGCTGTGGAAGACGATGGTCGGCAAGAAGGTGAACCTGGTCCCGGTGCGCACCGCGACGCAGGACGAGCAGACGAAGAAGGCGGCCGGGCTGCGCGCGAATTACCGCATCCAGGGGCCGCTCGCCTTCATCCATGTCGCCCTGATGGACAACCGCAGCGAGTTCCTCGCCCCGCTGCGGCTTCGAGTGCGGCGCGCCGGCGAGGACTTCGTCATCGAGGTGACGGGTGCCATCGCCATCGCCAACACCATCGCGTATATCAGCGAGCTGCTCGACCCGATCACCCTGTTCCTCGGCCTCACCGGGCAAAACCTGATGACCCAGGCGCTCCGCTATCTGCTGGTCGGCGAGGGCGAAGTGGCCCTGATGGTCTACAAGATCCTGGTGCGCTACTGGCACGAGACGCCCGAGGAGGACGTCCGACCGCAGATCTTCCTGATGAGCGATCCCACTTAGCGGCGGTCGTGTCACGCCAGGCGGCCGGCGCGACTCAGAAAAAATGCCCGCACTGCTTGTAGCCGTGGTCGGACCGCTCCTCGTACGCCTCCTGCCCGTCCTGGATGCGGCGTAGCACCTCGGCCGCGGCGCGCTCGAGCGCTCCGGTCGCCGCCTCGCAGGCGGGGAAGCTGCCGAGGGCGGTGGCGCGGCGGCGCAGATCGGCGATGCCGTCGAGGTAGATCGTCCGGTGGCCGTTCTCGTGCAGCACGATGCAGGCGGCATACTCGTCCCAGCGCTTCACCAGGGCGGCGGGGGCGCCGGGGCCCGGCGTCCAGCGCGGCAGCACCATGGTGATGGTCGCGCTGGTTTCGAACGCGTCGATCCGGCAGCCGCCGCCGCGCTCGGCGTGGCCGAACGTGTAGGTCATCTCCCAGCGCGTCAGCGCGTCGACGCGCGTCCCCTTGTCGTTGATCGGCCCCAGACGGCCCAACGCCCAGCGCAACTCCTGGCCCGAGGCGCCTACGATGGCGTAGTACTCCTTGCGGTCCTCGACCCGATCGGCGGGCGGCGCGCTGCCGGCGCAGGCGCACAACAGCAGCAGACCGGCGGACAGGATCGAGGCGGGACCACCGGCGGCCCCGACAGTCCGCGGCGCCGCCGGGCGCAGCCTCACCGCCTCGAGAACCGCTTGACGATCCGGATCGGGATCGCCAGCATCGCGGCGATGAACAGGCCGAGCAGGGGCCACAGCCAGCCGGTTTCCATCTGCCCGCCGCCGGAGAGGTTGGCCCGGATGACCAGCTGCAGCGACACCAGCATGAGGACCATCACCGCGGCGGCGGACCAGCCCATCTGGCGCTGGATGTAGGCCAGCGTCGCCTGCCGCCGCTCGGGCATCAACCAGTAGTCTCGGTTCGGCAGGTTGAACAACCGATCCGGAATGCGCACCAGAAGAAACGCCAGCCCGAGGATGACGATCTGCGTGAACAGGGTGACGCCGAGGTAGACGGAGAAGAACTCGACCCGGGACGACCAGGCGTTGGCCTGGCCGCCCGCCCCGAAGTGCGACGCCATCGGATCGGGGAGCTGTCCATAGTAGTAGAGACACTGCGCCAGGGCGAGGGCGAAGAGCAGGGCGGCGATCAGAACGGGCGCTTTCATTGGTGCCTTTTCCCGGTGCGACCCGGCCGTCGCCGTGCTCAGCCGGCGCGCGTGCCGTTCGGGACCGGCCGCTCCGGGACCGCCAGGGCCCAGTCGGTTCTAGAACTCCCTGGTCTGACCCGGGGTCATCATGACGAGGCGCGCATCGCCCTTGAAGGCGGCGGTGACGTCGGCCTCGGTCGCCAGCGCCGGGAAGGTCGCGAAGTGCATCGGCACGATCGCCCGCGGCGTGAAGTACTTCTTGATCGCCAGGGCCGCGGTCTTCGGGTCCGAGCCGTAATAGCCCCCGCCGACGTTGAGCAGGATCACCTCGGGGTGGTACAGCTCCTGGATGAGCGCCATGTCGCCGAAGATCCAGGTGTCGCCGGTGTGGTACAGCGAGCGGCCGTCGGCGAACGTGAGCACGAACCCCATCGGCCGGCCGCTCGGCGCGCTCGAGTGCGACGCCGGCACCAGGTGCACCGCGACATCGCCGACCGTGAACGTCCCGCCGACGTTGCCGCCCAGCTTCTGCGCCGCCGGGATGTCGAGCCCGTCCACCCACTCGTAGGCGCTGATCACCGGCGCGCCACTCGCCTTGGCGATCTCCACCGCATCGGCGGTGTGGTCGAAGTGCGAGTGCGTCACCAGGATGGCGTTCGGCTTGTAGCGCGACAGGTCCTTGAACTCGGGGGGCGTCTTCCCATTCGGCTTCAGGAACGGGTCGATGAGCAGGTGCGTGCCGCCCGGGGAGACGATCTCGAACGCCGCGTGCCCCAGCCAGGTGACCTTGAACGGCTTCGCGCCGGCCGCGGGCATTGCCGCGGCGGCCGCGAGCGGACCGGCCGCGGGCGGCGCCGCGATGGCCGCCCCGAAGCCGGTGACCACCTGGAGCGCGGCCGCCAGCGCGACCAGGACGACGAGCGGCAGGGCCAGGATTCGCTTCATGATCCTCCTCCTCGAAAAGAGGGGGGATTCTAGCGCACCGGCCGGCCCCATCGACCCAGGCGGCGCGGGCGGCGATGCTGGTCGCGCTGTCCGGCGCCCGACCCATTGCCCGGTCCCGGGTGCCCCGGCGAGCCCGATTGAGGGGCGGGCTCCGCCGACCCGGCCGCATGATGCTGGGAGTGCCCCCCCGGGCGCGGCGCGTGGTGCTGCGAGCCTCCCCCCGCGCGCGGTGTGTGGTGCGACCCTCCCGCAGCCCGCGGCGCGTGCTGCTGCGAGTGCCCCGGCGGCCGGGCCGAATGATGGCGCGGGGGGTGTCCTCCCCCCGCGTGGCCGGCGTGGCGCTCCGCCCTGGCTTTGGCCCGGGCTCGATCCTCGGCCTTCTTGGCCCGGAAGCCGGCCACGCGCTCCGCCAGCGGCACCTCGAGGCGCCCCTGCGGCCGGGCGTTGTAGTCGAAGTCGGGAACGATGACCCGGGGCAGCCGCTTGCCGACCGCCTTTTCGATCCCCCGCAAGTCCCCCTCCTCGTCGGGGGAGACGAACGTGAACGCGCTGCCGGTCAACTCCGCCCGGGCGGTGCGGCCGACGCGGTGGATGTAGTCCTCGGGGGCCGCCGGCACATCGAAGTTGACCACGTGGCCGAGCGCCTCGACGTCGATCCCCCGCGCGGCGATGTCGGTCGCCACCAGGACGCGGTGCACTCCGGCCTTGAACCCCGCGAGCGCGGCGGTCCGCTGGGACTGGGAGCGGTTGCCGTGGATGCGCTCAGCCTTGATACCGTTCCGGACCAGGTGCTCGGCGAGGCGGTTGGCCCGGTGCTTGGTGCGGGTGAAAACGAGCGCGTCCTGCATCTCCCCCCGCTGCAGCAGGGTCAGCAGCAGCGCGGACTTGAGCTCGCGCGGCACCGGGTAGACCGCCTGGGTGATCCCGACCGCCGGCGCCGACTGGCGCTCGAGGTTGATCCGGGCGGGGTCGCGCAGCATCTCGCGGGTGAGCGCCGCGATCGGCGGCGGCATGGTGGCGCTGAAGCACAGCGTCTGCCGGCGCGCCGGCAGGTGGCGCAGGATGCGGCGGATGTCAGGGATGAAACCCATGTCGAGCATCCGGTCCGCCTCGTCCAGGACGAGGTACTCGAGCGCGGCGAGCTTCGCGTAGGGTGCGCGGAAGTGGTCGAGCAGCCGGCCGGGCGTGCCGATGATGACGTCGACCGCGCTCCGGAAGGCGTGCTCCTGCGGCCCCATCCCGACGCCGCCGATGACGGCCGCGGCGGTGAGCGGGGTGTGCACCGCCATGTCGTTGAGGTCCTCCAGGATCTGCGCTGCCAGCTCGCGCGTCGGCGTCAGCACGAGGGCGCGCGTCGCGCCGCGCGGCCGGTCGATCAGCTTGTGCAGGATCGGCAGGAGGAACGCCGCGGTCTTGCCGCTGCCGGTCATGGCGCAGGCAAGGACGTCCCGCCCGGCGAGCGCCGCGCGGCGGGCGCCGGACTGTCCGGCAGGCGCGCGCTGTACGGGGCATTATGACAGGGAATCGGCCATCCGCGCGAGAGGAGAGAATCCTCCGCCAGTCGGAAAGTGTCTCGGGCCGACGGCTGCGGGATGACGGTTTGGTGATCGAGAATTGCCAAATCGTAGCCGCCGGCCGTCAATTCTCCGAATTCCCGTCAAATTCCAGAGGTACGCGTCTTGCTCGTAGACAAGCCATCAGGATTTCTCATGAAGGGGGGATTGCGAAGATGTCGGCCCTGCAAAGTCTCACTCCCGGGTCCGGATCGGTCGGCCGCAGTACGGCGGTCGGGGCGTTCCTCGTCCTCGCGGTGTCGATGACGGCAGGCTGCAGCCACAATCCCCTCCAGCCCGACAACAAGGTGCCGACCGCCACCGCGTCGGCCACTCCGATGTCAGGGTCGCCGCCCCTGTCGGTGACCTTTGCGGGGACCGGGGCCGATCCGGACGGCGTCTGGGTCGCTTATGCGTGGGACTTCGGCGACGGCATTTCGGCCAAGGTGAAGGACGTGACCCATACCTACGTGTCGGCCGGCACCTACACCGCCACCCTGACCGTGATCGATGCCGATCTGGCCGAGGGGAAGGCGACGGTGAAGATCACGGTCACCGGAGGCGGCAATCAGCGACCGACAGCCAGCGTGTCGGCGAGTCCCATGTCCGGCACCGCCCCCTTGCAGGTCGGATTCTCCGGCTCGGGGAGCGACCCCGACGGGACCATCGCCTCGTACGCCTGGGCCTTCGGCGACGGTGGCACCTCGACCCAGCAGGTCACCACCCACACGTATCAGTCGGCGGGGACCTACACCGCCACGCTGACGGTCACCGACAACGGCGGCGCCACCGGCACGGCGACCGTTCAGATCGCGGTCAGCGGGCCGGCGAACCAGCCGCCCAGCGCCAGCGCCTCCGCGTCGCCGACCTCCGGGCCGGCGCCGCTGGCTGTCGCCTTCACCGGTTCGGGGACCGACCCGGACGGGACCATCGCCTCGTACGCCTGGGCCTTCGGCGACGGCGGCACCTCGACGCTGCAGAACCCGTCGCACACCTACCAGTCGTCGGGCAACTACACGGCCACGCTGACGGTCACCGACAACGGCGGCGCCACCGGCTCGGCCACCGTGAACGTCACGGTCGGGACCAACCAGCCGCCGACCGCGAGCGCCTCGGCGACCCCGACGACGGGCGTGTCGCCGCTGGCGGTTGCCTTCACCGGCTCGGGGAGCGACCCGGACGGGACCATCGCCTCGTACGCCTGGGCCTTCGGCGACGGCGGCACCTCGACGCTGCAAAACCCGTCGCACACGTACCAGTCGGGCGGCAATTACACGGCCACGCTGACGGTCACCGACAACGGCGGGGCCAAGGGCTCGGCGACCGTCGCCATCACGGTGCAGCAGGGGAACCATGCGCCGACC
>JAGYID010000006.1 GCA_018606725.1 Acidobacteriota bacterium | reverse complement strand
CCTCGCGGGGCCGGCGCGCAGCGTGCCCCGCGAGGCGCACGCCGCCGCCCCATGATCGCGGGCGTTCAGTGATTGACGTTGTCGAGCATAGTGAGGGCCTCGAGCGCGGCCTGGCGGACGCGCAGGCTCGGATCGCCGTCGCGCAGCGCGCCGATCGCCTCCAGCGGCGCGCGCTCGCCCAGAAGCGGGGCGGCCTTCAGCGCGTTGAGCATCGCCTCCTCCATCTGCCCGGGGGACAACGGTCGTGGCCGTCCGTCGGCATCGGGGCGCCGCACGGAGGCGAGATAGCTCCGGTCGAGCATGCGGGCGATCAGCGGCGCGCCGGTCGGGTCGCCGAGGCGGGCGAGCCCCAGCGCCGCGTTCCAGGCCACGTCATCGACCGGGTCGTTGAGCAGCGGCCGGAGGCCGGCGGCGGCATCCGGGCCGCCCAGCGAGCCGAGCGCGTAGGCCGCCACCTTGCGGAGATCCGCCTCCGGGTCCTCGAGAAGCGGCAGGAGGGCGGCGACGCCGCGCTGATCGCCGATCGCGCCGAGGCCCCAGGCGGCGTAGAGGCGGGTCTCGACGTCGGCGTCGGCCAGGGCGCCGGCGAGCGCCGTCACGGCGCGCGGATCGCGCAGCTCCCCGAGGCTGAGCGCAAGGTACCGCCGGACGCGGGGGTCGGCGCCGCGCGCTTCCTCGAACAGCCCGAGCAGGTCGGTGGCGAAACGGGCGTCGCGCGTGGCTGCCGCCTCGCCCGGCAGCAGGCGCGACAGCTCGTAGGCCGACTGCCACGCGGCGCCGCGGTTCAGCCGGATCTCCTCCAGATAGTCGCGCGAGCGCCGGTCTTCGGAGGCGACCAGGCCGAACAGGGCGTATACCAGCAGCGCCAGGGCCGCGAGCCCGAGCGGGAACAGCAGCAGGGGAGACAGCCGCCGCGACGGCGGCCCCGGATCGGCGGGCGGCATGGCCGGCTCGTGCACCGCCAGGTCGGGGTCGTAGCGGATGCCGGGCGGCAGATCGGTGTCGGAGCGCAGATCGTCCACGATGTCTCCCGGGCCCCTAGAGCAGGTACGGCATCAGCAGGGTCGCCAGCCCGAGGAAGGCCATGAAGCCGCAACAGTCGGTGAAGGTGGTCACCAGCACCGAGGAGCTGACGGCGGGATCCAGCCCGAGCCGCTTGAGAACGAGCGGGATCAGGGCGCCCATGAGGCCGGCGACGAACAGGTTGGTCACCATCGCCAGCCCGATGACCAGCCCGAGCATCGGCTTGCCCTTCCACAGGATCGCGACGACGGCCATCAGCAGACCGGTCAGGACGCCGATCGACAGACCGACCGTCGCCTCCTTGAGGATGGCCCGGCGCGCCGAGCTGAAGTCGATCTCGCCGAGGGCGATGCCGCGGATGATCACGGTCAGGGTCTGGGTGGCGGCGTTGCCCCCCATGCCGGCGACGATCGGCATGAAAGTGGCGAGGGTCACCACCTGCGCGATCGATCCTTCGAACAGCCACACCACCCAGGACGCGAGGATCGCCGTGCCGAGGTTGATGACCATCCACGGCAGGCGGCGGCGCACCGAGTCGAACGGCGGGCTGGCGACGCGGTCCTCGGTGTCGAGGCCGGCGAGCCGGTACATCTCGCGCGTCGTCTCGTCGGTGATCGCGTCGATGGCGTCATCGACGGTGATGATGCCGGCCAGCACGTTGCCCGCGTCGACGACCGGGATCGCCAGCAGGTTGTAGTGGCTGATCATCTCGGCCACGTCGGCGCGCGGCTGATCGGTGCGCACGCGCAGGGTCTTCGGGTTCATGATCTCGCGCAGCTCCTGCTCCGGCTTGGCGAGCACCAGCTGACGCAGCGACACCACTCCCTCGAGCCGGCCGAACTCGTCGATGACGTACAGGTAGAAGACCATCTCCGCCTCCGGCTCGCTGCGGATGCGGGCGATCGCCTCGCTGACGCGGATGTGGCGGTCGAGCGCAACGTACCGGGTCGTCATCATGCCGCCGGCCGTCTCCTTGCCGTAGGTCATCAGGCGATCGATGGTGGCGGCGGTCTTGTCGTCGAACAGCTTCAGGACGGCGTCGCCGCGCTCCGGCGGCAGCAGGCCCATCAGGTCGGCGGCATCGTCCGGCGGGAGCCGCGACAGCAGGGCGGCGACCCGGTCATCGCCCACCTGCGACAGGAGCTCGCCCACCTGGGACTCCGGCAGGGCCGCCAGCACCTCGCCGGCGCGCTCGTGCGACAGCAGGATCTCGGTGAACGACTTGCGCTCCGCCGGCGGCAGCGTCCGGAGGATCTGCACCACTTCGGCGGGGTGCATGCGGTCGAGCAGCCGCGCCGCCTCGTCACGCGCGCCCTTGCGCACGAAACGGCGGATGATGCGGGCGTAGGGGCGGCTGGCGGCGAGGGCGCCCGCCGGGGTGCGCGTGACCACGGCCATTCCTCCGAAAACGGGATTCTAACCCGGAAGCGCCCAATACCCGGACAGGCTCCTGAACGCGGTTGCGCGCTCCGCCGGGCGCGGGTCATACTCTGGCAGGCGCGCCGGCATCCGGGCGCCGGCGAGCGGGAGACGGGCGCATGAAGATCATCAGAGCGGCGCGCCGCCTGACGCATCTGGACGCGGCGGGGCGGGCGCGCATGGTGGATGTCAGCGGCAAGGCGGTCACCGCGCGGGAGGCGACCGCCGGCGGCACCATCACCATGAGCGCCGCCGCCTTCGCGGCGGTGCGCGCCGGCGCCCTGGCGAAGGGGGACGTCGTCGCGGCGGCCAGGTTCGCCGGCATCGCCGCCGCCAAGCGGACGGCCGATCTGATCCCGCTGTGCCACTCACTGCCGCTCGACCACGTCGCCGTCGAGGTGCGCTTCGATGCGGCGCGCCGGGCGGTCGACATCGAGGCCACGACGCGCACCCGCTCCCGCACCGGCGTCGAGATGGAGGCGATGGTGGCGGTGGCGGCGGCCCTGTTGACCGTCTACGACATGGTCAAGGGGATGGATCGCGCCATGACCGTCGGGCCGCTCCGGCTGCTGAGGAAGAGCGGCGGGCGCAGCGGCGAGTATGCCTTCAGGGGGAAGGCGGCCCGACGCGCACGGTGATCCAGGCGTCCGGCTTGAGGTATCGTCCGGCGGCGTTCTTCAGTCGATCGAGCGGCGCTGCCTCGGGCTGCGCCAGTGAACGGCGGTAGCCGACGGCGTCGAGCCCGGTCGCCTCGCGATAACCGAGCCCGCTCGCCGTGGCGAGCACCCCCATGATCGCCGCCGCGTCCTTCCCCTGTTGAACCCGCACCACGTCCCGGGCCTCGTCGGCCGTCAACCCCTCGAGGGCGAGGGCCCGCAGCAGCTTTTGCAGATCGAAGGCCGCCTCATCGCAGCGGTTCGGCGTGGCGGCCACTTCGAACGCCAGCGCGCCGCCGTCACGGAACCCCTCCGGGAGCGCGACGGCCGAGAACGCCGCCCGGCGCCCGAACACCATGTCATCGAAGGCCCGTAGCGCCACCACCGTCCCGAGGGCGCGCAGGTCGCCGAAGTCGGCGTGGCCGAGCGGCACGCCGGGAACGCCGACGAGGACCTCGCAGCGATTGACGGCGAGAACGCGCGTGAACCTCCCGGCCTCCGCTTGGGCGGTGGCGGTCGGGTGCGCCGCCGAGCCGCCCGGCGCGTCTTCGCGTGACGCGCCGCCTGCCGCAGACGGCTTGGCCGGCTTCCAGGGGCCGAACAGGCTCTTCACCTGGCGCGCCAGCTCCGGCGCGCTGACATCGCCGGCGATCGACAGGACCGCCCGTTCGGGGCGGAAATTGGCGGACTGGAGGGCGGTCACGTCGTCCCGGGTCAGGGCCAGCAGTCCCGCCGGCGTGCCATCGCCCGGCCGTCCGTACGGGTGGCCCGCATAGACCTTCTGGCGGAACAGCTCGAGGGCTACATAAGCCGGATCGTTGCCGCTCTGCTGCAGGGCGTCGGCGGCGCCGCGGCGGAACTTATCGAAGGCGCCCTGGCTGAACTTCGGTTCCTTCAGCGCCGAGGCCAACAGCGGCAGCGCCAGGGAGGCGTCCTCGGGCGCCACCACGAAGCGCGCTTCCACCAACTCGCGGGTCACCTGCACTTCGGGCGCCAGCAGCGCCCGGGTCGAGGTGCGGCGGAACTCGCCCCAGCCGGCCGGGGCGGTCGCCGGCGTCAGCAGGTGTCCGGCGACCGTGGTCAACCCCTCCTTGCCGGGCGGGTCGTCGGCGGTGCCGGCGCGCAGGATCAGGGAGACGGCGGCGAGCCGGGAGCGATGGTCCTCCTGCACCAGAAGGGTGAAGCCATTGTCGAGGACTGTGCGCTCGGCAGCCTTCAGAGTGCGCGCGTCGCGCGGGTTGCCCCAGACCTCCGCGTTGACTCTCCAGGCGTCGTCTCCCGCATACAGAACGCGCTCGAAACCGGGTCCGGCGGGGGAAGCGGCGGGCGTCACCGCACCGGCCGGGGCCGAGGCTGGCATCGCGGCGCCACCTGCAACCGTCGGCGCGGGCGCGGTGGCGGCCCGCTCCGGGGGCGCGGCTGCAGCGGGCGTGTGCGCCGAGGCACTCGTCAGGCCGCCGAGCGTGTCGAGAAGGTCGTGAAAATCGTCCTGCTTCTCCCGCGCGAACGGTGCCGCCGCAGCCGGCAGGATCAGGACGGCCCTCAGATTCTCGACGACCAGGTACCTGGCGGCCACGCGGCGGAGGTCCTCGGGGGTCAGGCCCCTGTACGCCTCCGGCAGGTTCCAGGCATAGCGCGCGCCGCCGAACAGGGCCGCCTCGCCGAGCGTCTCGGCCAGGTCGGTGAGCTGTTCGTGCCGCAGCCGCGCCTCGCGGATCAGGCGATCGATCGCCGGCTGGATCTCCTCCGGCGTCCAGGTCCGCTTCTTGAGCGCGATGATCTCCTGCAGCGCGTCGCGGGCCGCGTCGTACGACAGCTCGGTGGTCGCCGGCTGGATGCCGACATACAGCATGCCGGCGTCCTCCAGACGGTAGTACGCCACGCGGGAGGCGGAGGCGAGCCGATCCCGCTGCAGGCTCGCCGCGATCGGCCCGCCGCCGGCGTCCCCCAGAATCCGGGTCAGCAGCTCGAACGCCGGACGATCGGGGTGGCGGTAGCCCGGCGCGGCGAACGACAGGTTGACCCACGTCTGCGTCACCGCCAGGCGCTTTTCGATCGGGTCGATGTGCCCGGTGAACATGGCGGGCGGCCCCGGCTTCGGCGCCAGCGTCAAGCTTTTCGGGGCCTTGCCGAAGGCGGCATCGATCAGCGCCGCGGCGCGGGCCGGATCGAAATCGCCGGCGAGGACCAGGGCCATGTTGTTCGGCACGTAGAGATTTCGGTAGAAGGCGGCGAGCGGTTCGTGCTTGAGGGCGCCCAGGGTGCGGAAATTCCCGAGGGGTGGGAAGCGGTACATGTGCCCCGGGAACGTCTGGCGCATGGTTTCGAGGAAGGCGACCGACTCCGGCTCGTCGTAGTAGGTCTTGATCTCCTGGTGCAGGGAGCCGAGCTCCAGGTCGATCTCCTTGTCGTCCAGCGAGGCGCGCAGGGCCATGTCGGCGAGGGCGCCGACGATGTCGGGCAGGGCGGACGAAACGCCGCTGATCGTCAGGTAGGTTCGGTCGTAGTTCGCCCGTACCGCCAGGTCACCGCCCCAGCGGTGCGCCAAACGCTGGTATTCGAACGGCCCCTTGGCATTGCCGGTGCGCGGCACCAGGTGCTCCAGGAAGTGGGCGTATCCCGCCGAGGTTTCGATCTCATCCTTGCTGCCGACGTGCACCCACAGGCTGGCGGCGACCAGCGGCAGGGCGTGGTCCTCGAGGAGGACGACCCGGAGCCCGTTGTCCAGAATTCGTACATCCGGGACGCCGGGGGCGGCGAGCGCCGCCGCGGTCATGCCGGGCAGCAGGGCACACAGCAACGGCATGATGCGCTTCATCGATGTCCGCATGATCGGGGCTCCGGCGAAAGGCGGGCATTATAGCGGGCAGCCGTGGCTCTTTCCAAGCGCCGGCCGCCGCGGCGCCGCGCCCGGAGGGACCTGGGCGCCGAGCGCCTGTTTCAATGGAACCCTAGCCTCGCAAGGCTTTGGCGCGAACGACGGCCCGAGAATCCGGTTGCCCGACGCCTCCTCTCGTCGTATATGGAAGGGCACCTAGCGCCACAACTCACCTGCCGGGCACCATCCGGAGCCCGGCGGACGCGGGAGGAAGGGACGGGTCGCGGCTCCGTCGAGCGCAGCCCGGGCGCTGTCGGGAGGAGCGATGAGACGTATCGGGGCAGTCCTGATCTGCCTGTGGCCGGCGCTTGCCTTCGGCCAGCAGGCGTACACCAACGCCGATCTGGTGAACATCCAGGTGCCGGGCGCCTACACCAACGAGGATCTCAAGAAGCTGCCGCCGCTCGCCATGCAGAGGGCGCCGGCGGCGCCGGGGCCGCAGCTGTGGGCGCCGCCGGTCGGCTCCGAGTGGCAGCCGGTCTACAACCGGCTGCGCACCGCGCGGGTGCTGCTGCAGGCCGAGATCGACTACGAGATCGAGCAGGTGGATTTCTCGGAGTCGGCATTCGCGGGGGATCCGCAGGCGTTCGCGCCGCGACTCGGCTACCGGACCGGTGCGCGACCGCTGATCCTGGAGCTCAAGAAGCGCGCCTACCTGCTCGACAAGCAGATCGAGGCCATGGCCGATACCGCCCGCCAGGCGGGCGACCCGGTCGATCCGAGATAGCTGCCGTGATCATCTGGGGATAGAAGAGCGGACCGGCGGCTCAGTTGTTCGAGCGCCCGCCGGCGATCTTGCCGACCGCCTCGATCAGCGATTCGATCTGGAACGGCTTGCTGAGGAAACCGGCGCCGATCGAGCCGAGGTGATCGACAGTGCTCTGACCGAACAGGATGCCGGAGATGAACAGGATCTTGTCCGAGAGATCGGGGTTGATCCGCTTGATCTCCTGGGCCAGGATGAAGCCGTTCATGTCGGGCAGCAGCAGATCGAGGATGATCATCGCGTAGCCGCCCTTGCGAACGCTCTGCAGCGCCTCCTGGCTGTTGGTGGCGGTGTCGATCGAGTAGCCGCAGCCCTCCAGCGTTTCGCGCACCAGGTCGAGCACGGTGGCATCGTCGTCCACCAAGAGGATTTTCGCTGAATTCGCCATCCGTCTCCCTGCGAGGCCCGGGGGTCCGGCCAAGGCCAATATATGAACATCCTTCCGGAACGCAAGGCGGAGGTGACCGAACCGGCAGGGTGTCAAGACGTTGGCGGAGCGTGGAGATTCAGCGCGCCAGGACGCGCCCGGCGCCCGACCCGAGGGCGCGCGCCAGCGTGAGCAGCCTGCGCCCGGCCTCCTCGGCCGAGGCGCACTCGTCGACGTCGAGCCAGCTGACCTCGTCGCGGTGTCTGCCGAGGTAGGACGCCACGAGCGGCCAGTCGACCTCCTGCCCGGCCGCTCCGCCCTCCGCCCCGCCGCCGCCGGCGCGTCCCGCCCTGTCCCCGCTGCGAGCTCCGAAATAGAGCGCGGTCAGCCGCTCCAGGGCGTCACGCCAGCGGTCTTCCCCCGCGATTGCCCCCGCACCGATCGGCAGGCCCGGGTGGCGGCCGAGGTAGCGGCCGCCGCGCAGCAGATGCACCGTGCCGGTGGCGGGTGGGCCGCCGGGATCGGTGACGTCCGGAAGGACGACCGCCAGGTTGAGGCGGGGACCATAGGGAGCGGGCCGTTCGTGGACCTCGAACTGGCGGTTGAGGCGCGGCCGGTGTTCCTCGATCAGCGCCGCCTCCAGCAGCAGCGCCTCCAGCTCCGACGCGACCGGGGTGATCGCGAAGGCGTGAACCTGCGCGAGCACGGCGCGCCCCTTCGCCGTGCCGCGCGCCGACGGGACGAAGTAGGAGCCGACCCGGACGCGGAGATTCTTGGCTTTGCCGACGTAGATGACGGCGCCGTCGCGATCGAGAAAGCGGTACACCCCCGGCGAGGTCGGCAACTCTTGAAGGTCGGCGGCGGTGAAGGCGTAGCCGCCCAGGTCGAGCGGCGGCGCCGGCATGTCCTGGTACTCCAGCAGCGCGTCGAGCGTGGTGATGCCGCGTGCGCGCAGGCGCGGCACCAAGAGGAGGTACGCCTCCGCGACCAGGCGGGCGCGACCGCGGCAGTCGTCCGGGCCGCGCGAGGTCACGCCCAGGGCGGCCGCCAGATCGACCGTGGCGTGGTTCGCCTTCAACCCGAGCAGCAGGTGCCCGAGCTTGGCCGCCGAAATCACCGGGGTCTGCAACGGCGTGCCGGCCGCGGCGCACATGCGCCGCAGCGGCTCGATCTCCCGGCCGACGCGGTGACAGACGATCGGCAGGTCGCCGATGGTCTCGGCCAGAGCGGCGAGGTCGTCCGCCGTCAGGCCGGCCGGATGTCCCGCCACGCCGGGACCGGCAATCTCCTCGCTGCCGTCCTCCAGCGCCGCCGCCGGGAAGTGCTCCTCCTGGCACGGCTCGCCGGCGAGCACCGGGAGGACGCTGGCGGCGCGGGCGCCGCCGCTGCCGCCGGGGCCGACGCCGTCGACGGCCAGCGCCACGAAGTCGATGAGCGTCGCCGTCCCGGCGTCGTCGAGGGCCTCCGGCGCCTCGCCCGCCTCCGGCGCGCCCGGCACCGACTGCGCTCCGGCCGTCCCCGGAGCGTCGGTCGCGGCGACCGGTCGCTCTCCCGGCGCCGGCCGCAACCAGGTCCAGCCTTCGCCCGGGCGGTGCGCCACGCCGGGGACGCCGCCGAGAAACGGCGCCAGCAGCTTCCGGCAGGTCTCTTCGTCGCCGGTCTCGATCTTCAGGAAGCGGGAGGCCAGGTCGCGACTGCTGCGCGGCGCACCGGCGGCGCGCAGGAAGGCGACGATGTCGTTCTGGATCGCCGGCGGCTTCACGGCGCCTCGCCGACCAGCGCCAGAACACCGGTGTAGGTAAAGACGCGATTGCGACCGCGCAGCGGGGCGATCTCGGCGTTGCCGAAGAAGCCGACGATCGGCAGCTCGCCGAACGCGCCGGACAGGTACGCCGCATCGATGCCCGGCAGGCCGTACAGCGAGGTGCCGCGCGCCGCGCAATTGAAGTAAAGACCGAAGCGCGGCGTGGCGCCGGCCATCGCGGCGCCGAGGCGCCGCAGCATGTCCTTGAGATCCTCGCGGGCCGCGCCGCCCTCGCGCAGCACGGGCACCAGCAACTGTCCCTCGAGCACGGTGGATCCGACGATCAGGGCGCCCCGTTCCGGATCGAGGCCGACGAGATGGCGCACCAGATATTCGCCTGGCTCGATCCGCGCCTGCGCCGGGTCGGGGGGCAGGCCGACGAACAGGTGACCGGCGAGCCGGGCGAGGGAATCCCGCAGACCCGCCGGCAGCCGCGAGCGCAGCACCTCGAGGGCCGGGCGGGCATCGAGCTCGAGAATGACGTTTCCCTCGCCGCGGGTGACGCGGCACGGCTCGCCGAGCGGCTGGCATCCCTGGGTGATGCCGACGGCGTGCCGCAGCCGGCCGCCGAGACGCACGCCGCTGACCGCCCGGGTGGCGACGTTGCGACCGTAGAACTGGAACGTGTGGTCGAGGGACGGATCGGCTGACGCGGCGGCGCCGACCGCCACCGCATCGGGGGCGACCCGTTCGAGCGCCGCCAGCAGATGATCGGGGCGGGTCGCGAACGGATCCGGCAGCAGCACCAGCAGCTCATCCGCCCCGGCGGCCGCCCGGCTCCCGGGGGAGCCGGCCCCGCCTGCCGCCCCGGCGATCTGGCGCGCCGCCTCGTCGAGACGCTCGGCCTCGAGGCTCGCGAACAGGGTCGAGGCGGCGATCCGGTCGGAGCGCACCGCCAGCACGACCACCCCCGGGCGCCCTTCGATCTCCTCCGCGCCCGCCAGCACGCCCCAGGCGCTGCAGCCGGCGATCGAATCCGTCCCGAGGGTCTTCTGAATCTCCGCCAGGATGGCGGCGAAATGCGGCCGGTGCGCCGTGGTGGCGAAGGCCACGCCCCAGTCGGCCCGGGGGACCCCGGCGCGCCGCAGCGCCTCCGCCGCCGCCTGGCGCGCCGCCGGGATCGCCTCCGTCGCCGTCGACAGACCCGCGCCCGCGCTGGTCGCCATGCCCGGAACGATAGCATGCCCCTGCCGCTATAATCGCCGCTTTCCGCTCAGGAGCGCAGCCTGGAGACTCGGACGAAGCGGCGCGTCGATCTGATCGGGTTCGCCCTGGTCATCGGCTCGGCCTTCTGCTATTCGGCCCTCAGCATCTTCGGCAAGATGGCCTATGCCGCGGGGCTGTCGCTGCCGTCCCTTCTGTCGACGCGCTTCACCATCGGCGCCGCCATGCTGTGGGCCTGGGTCTTCCTGGTGCCGCGCCTGCGCCGGGCGGTGGCCGATCTGCCGCGCCGGCGCGTCATCGGCCTGCTGTTGTGGGGCGTGTTCGGCTACGCCGGGCAGGCGGTGCTGTTCTTCGCGGCGTTGCGTCTGATCCCGGCCAGCCTGACCGAGGTGCTGCTCTACACCATGCCGGCGTTCGTGGCGATCATCACCTGGGCCCGGACGGGACGCCGGCCGGAGACCTGGCGCCTCGCCGCCATCACGCTGGCGCTCGTCGGCACGACGCTGTGCGCCGGCCCGATCGAAGGCAGGGCGCACGCCGGCGGCGCGCTGCTGGCCCTCGCCGCCGCCGTCTGGTACGCCTCGTTCCTGATCGCCCTGCACCGGCTGACGGCCGGCCTGCCGGGGGTGCTGTCGGGCGCGATGATCATCACCGGGGCGGCGGCCGCCTCCGATCTGGGCGCCCTGGCTCTCGGCTGGTTCGAGCTGCCGCAGAGCGCCGCCGCCTGGGGCGCCCTGCTCGGCACCGTGCTGAGCTCGACGGTGTTCGGGTTCGTCCTGTACGTCGTCGGCATCAAGCGGGTCGGGCCGCACGTCACCTCGATCCTCAGCACCTTCGAACCGGTCGGGACCATCCTGCTGGCGGCCCTGTTTCTGGGTGAACGGCTGCTGCCGCTGCAGTGGGCCGGCGCCGGATTGATCATCGGCGCAGCCTTCGTCCTCGCCAGCGCCTCCTCCGGGACCGGCGGCGCCGATCCGGTGGAGGCCGCGGTGGAGCAGGCGGAGGCGGACGCCAACGGGTGATTGATTCCGCGGCGCCTCCCGCGTACCATGTCCGCATCCTCCGGCGGTCCACGGTTTTACAGAACGGCACGGGGAGCGAGGCGCGGATGAACGGACGGGGCGTAGCACCGATCCATCGAGCGGCACGGGAGCGGCTGCTGATCTACGACGGCGGCATGGGGACCATGCTGTTCGGGCTCGGCCTGCTCGACGGCGAGTCACCCGAGCCGTGGAACTGGGAAAAGCCGGAGGTCGTTGACGGTGTCTACCGCGCTTACTACGACGCCGGCGCCGACGTGGTGCAGACCAACACCTTCGGCGGCACGCCGATCAAGCTGTCGGAGCGCGACCTGCAGGACCGCACCTACGACGCCAACTTCCTGGCGGCGAAAAACCTCAAAGCCCTCTGCCCGCCGGGCCGCTACACCGCCGGCGATGTCGGGCCGATCGGCAAGTTCATGAAACCGATGGGCGAGTTCACGCGCGAGGAGTTCGACGCCTCCTTCGCGGCGCAGGTCCAGGGCCTCGCCGACGGCGGCGTCGACCTGATCTCGATCGAGACGATGTACTCGCTCGAAGAGGCGCTGTCGGCCCTGCGGGCCGCCAAGACGATCAAGCCGGACCTGCCCGTGTCGGTCTGCATGACCTTCGACAAGAATCCGCGCGGCTTCTTCACCCTGATGGGGGAGACCGTGCCGAAGTGCATGCAGGCCCTGAAGGACTATGGCGCCGACATCGTCGGCAGCAACTGCTCGCACGGCAGCCCGGTGTTCCTGGAGCTGGCGCAGATCATCCGCGACAGCACCGACCTGCCGGTGATCGTGCAGCCGAACCGCGGCAAGCCGGTGCTGGAGAACCAGGTGATGTCCTACAAGCAGACCGTCGAAGAGTTCGTCGCCGACATGCGGGTCATCGCCACCTACGGCGTCAACATTCTGGGGGGGTGCTGCGGCACCACGCCGGAGTTCATCGCCATGCTGCGCGGGGCGGTCGGCGAACGAACCGCTCCTGCCCTGCGAGAGGAGGGACCACGGTGAGCCTGCTGCCGGTCATGCGACCGCGCCTCCAGATGCTGTCGGAGGAGATGATCGACCGGATCATCGACGAGGCGTTCGAGGTCCTCAGCCGCCTCGGTCTGCAATTCGAGCACCCGAAGGCGCTCGCCCTCCTCGGGGAGCACGGCCAGCGGATCGACAAGGCGCGCGAGCGCGCCTTCCTGTCGCGCGACTTCGTGGAGAAGGCGATCGCCACGGCGCCGAAGTCGTTCAAGCTCTGGAATGTCACCGGCGACGCGTTCATCGAGGTGGGCGGCGACAACGTCACTTACGATCCCGGCTCGGCGGCGATCAAGATGCTGCAGCATGACGGTCACACTCGCGCTTCCACCTCCTCCGACGCGGTGCAGATCGCCCGCCTCGTCCAGCACTTGCAGCACATCAAGGCGCAGTCGACCTCGGTCGTGCCGCAGGACGTGCCGAACGAGGTCTCGGACTTCTTCCGTCTCTACCTGGCGGTACAGCATTGCGACAAGCCGATCGTGACCGGGCTGTTCCGCGGGGAATCGTTTCCGATGATGCTCGAGATCATGACGATCGTGCGCGGCTCCGAGGCGGCGGCAACCGGGAAGCCGATGGTGATCTTCGACGCCTGCCCGTCGTCGCCGCTGCGCTGGAGCGACCTGACCTCCGAGAGCATCATGCAGGCCGCGAAGCACGGTTTCCCCTCGGAGATCATCTCGGTGCCGCTCACCGGCGCCACCGGGCCGGTGACCATGTCGGGGACGCTCGTCGTGCACACCGCGGAGAACCTGGCCGGCATCGCGCTCGCCCAGGCGGTCCGCCCGGGCGCGCCGGTGGTGTACGGCGGCGCGCCGTGCATCATGGACATGCGCGGCGGGCAGACGCCGTTCGGCTCGCTGGAAACCTACATGATCGACACCGCCTACGCGCAGATCGGCAAGCGCTTCGGCTTCCCGATCCACTCCTACATGGGGCTGTCGGACAGCAAGCTGGTCGACGCGCAGGCCGGCTACGAGACCGGCACCGGGGTGATCCTGGCGGCGCTGGCGGGGGTCAACGTCGTCTCGGGGGTCGGCATTCTCGACTTCATCACCTGCCAGAGTCTCGAAAAGCTGGTGATCGACAACGAGATTTGCGGCCTCGCGTACCGGCTGATCGACGGCATCCGGCAGCGGCACGAGAAGATGGCCCTCGACCTGCTGCCCGAGGCGATCGAGAAGGGGCACTTCCTCGGCCACCCGACCACCCTGCAGCTGTTCCGCGAGGAAGCGACGCTCCCCGGCAAGGTGCTCGACCGCAGCAGCGCCCTGCCCGGAGGCGGCGGCGTCTCCGACTACGAGCGCGCCAAGGGGGTCGTCAAGGACCTGCTGGCGCGCCCGCCGTTCCGCCTACCGGACGAGATAGTGCGGGCCCTCGACGCCGTGGTGCTGCGCGAGTCGAGGGAATTCGGCATGGAGGCGCTGCCAGCCGCCGCGCGGGCGTGAGCGGCGACCCCGCCGGCCGCGACGATGTGAGCCGCCCCGAGACCCGGATCGCCCGGGACATCGCCATCGCCGTCGGGCGCCCGATGGTGCTGCTGCGGCTCGGCTACCGCCGGCCGGCGCAGGTTTCCGAACGGGTTTCCAAGCTGATCGACGAGGTGATGGAGGAGGGTCGCGGCCTGCTGGCGCCCGCCGCCGTTGACGGCCTGTTCGATGTCGAGATAGGGGAAGGCCGCACGGTCATCGGCGGCATTCTCCATTCGGCCAGCCGGTCGCTGGGCGAGCGGCTGGCCGGCTGCCGGCACGCCGTCCTGTTCGCCGCCACCGTCGGCCAGCCGATCGAGGACTGGCTGCGCGGCATGCTGGCGGCCGACAACCTGAGCCGCGCGCTGCTGGCCGACGCCTTCGCCAGCAGCGCCGCCATCGCCCTCGGTCTCGAGATGGAGCGGCGCGCCGAGCTCCTCCTCAAGGAGCACGACCTCATCCCCACGAAGCGCTACGCGCCCGGATACGGCGACTGGGAGCTGTCGGCCCAGGCGCCGCTGCACGCGCTCCTCGACAGCGGGCGGGTCGGCATCTCCCTCAGCGAAGACTTCCTGATGACCCCCTCCAAGTCGGTGTCGGGGGTGATCGGCGGGCGCTGAAGCGCGCCTCGGAAAAGAGGAGCGCCGGCGGCGGACAGGCGTGGAACGTGAGTCGGCGATCAGCCTGCCCGGCGAGCCTACGGACAGTCTCCGCCGTCGGCCACCCGCTGGCGCTCGCACCCCTGGCTGAAGCCGTACCCGCCGTTGATGAACCCGTCGTTGAAGCGGACGAGATAGAAGAAGCCCGTGCCCAGTGCGGGGCTTTCGGTATCGGGGTGCGCCGGCTCGGACCCCTCTCCGGTTGTGGTGTCGAGCGAGTCGTTTTCGACGCAGACGACCTGGCCGAGGTGGATGGTTACGGCGTCCTGCGACATCCCGCCGAGCCGGCCGCGGATGGCGTCGTAGGTGACCGCGCCGGGCACCGCGTCCCAGGTCAGGATCGTCGCCACCTCGTCGTTCACCATGAGGTTCAGAGACTCGTCGATGATGCTCACCGTGCCATCCACAACCGTCAACTGCGGCAGGAGGTTCTCGAAGGTCAGAGCCGTGGAGAGCGATGTGAACTCCAGGTCGAGGAACGAGTTCACGCACGACCGGGCGACGGCGCGGAAGGTGACGTTGAAGACGTTGACGTGGCCGGGGGCCCCTTCCGGGGCGGCGGCCGAGAAGCGCAGCGTCCCGGTCGCGGTCGCCGTCCGGTTCACCACCGCCCCGCTGAACGGAGACTGGCCACCGGAATCGCTGGCGTACTGCAGGACCGCCGGGTCCCAGCGAAGCACGGCACCGTAGCTCCCCAGGAGCTTCCCGGTCTTCAGCATGTCGACGTCGATGCCGACCCGGTAGAGTCCGCCGGTTTCGGCGACGCCACGGGCCGGGACGATCTCACCCCGGACCTGCGCCAGGGCCCCCGTCGTACCCAGGGCCCCGGCGCAGGCCAGGACGATCACGCAGTGTTTCAACGCGCGGACCTCCGTGCCTCTCCCGTCACTTCTTCGCCTTGCCGAGTATCCCGTCAACCTGGAGGCCAGGCAACAGGTTTTCGAACCCCGGTGCAGGGGCGGCGAGAGAAGTGAAGCCGACCCCGACAACGCGACCCGGATCGGGCAGGGCCCGCAAGGCCCGGAACCGGACGCGCAGGAGCTCCACCGTCCCCGACGCCCCCTCCGGGCTGGCGTGGGCAAAGCGGATCTCGCCCCCGGCGGCGCCGGAGCGGTTGACCATCGGCCCCTCGAACCCGGCTGTCCGTCCGCCCGCCGCGTTCAGGAACGTCATGGCCCTGGGATCGAAGCGCAGGACCGCGCCGTAGCTGCCGATGCTGCGTCCGTTTCCGCCGCCGTCGAGAGCCACCGTCACCTCGAACTCGAGACCCCGCTTTGGATGATCCGCCGAGCTCGTGATCCGCACCGTCAACGGGCCGACCTCTTCCGCCGTTATCGCGGCGGATGCCAGGGCCGGCGCCGCCAGCGCGGGAGCGGACGGGGCGCAGAACGGGCATTCCTGGAACGTCCGGTTCGAGTCCCCGAGCGGGAAGTCCTCCGCCCGCACCAGGCCGACCTCGTACGACAGGATGATGTTGGCGTCGGTCGAGTTCGTCATCCCGTCGCCGTTCACGTCCCCGCACCCTGCCGCGATCAGGCTCGGGACCGGCGGCGGCAGCGGCAGGCCGACCTCGTTGGCCAGCAGGATGAGGGCGTCGCCGGAATTGATCCCACCGTCGGCGTTGACGTCCCCGATCGTGCACGCCGGCAGGACCGCAACCGTGCCATCCGCGACCAAGGCCCCGGGCAGGAGATCGGCAAACGTGCCGGCGGCGAACAGCGACGTCAGCTCGAGATCGAGAGGCGTCGTGGATGGGGCCGTCCCGATGACGTCGAACGTCGCGCAGAACACGAACACTTCGCCGCTCGCCCCGGTCGCGTCCGCGTCCGCGAAGCGCAGCGTGCCGGCAGCGACGTTGGCGATGTTGACGAACGGTGTGTCGAACGGGAACGTCCCGCCGGTGTAGGAAAAATACCGGAGCACGCCCGGGTCCCACGCGAGGCTCGCCCCGTAGCTGCCGAGCGCTTCGCCGGTGCCGTCCATGTCGAGGTGAACGCAGGCGCTGATCCGGCTGCCCTCGGCCGGCCGGTTGTTCGAGGCCGTCACCGAGGCATGCACGCCCGGGGGCCGGCAGTAGGTCTCGGGGATCAAGGAGGTGTTGAGGACGCTCACGGTCGTGACGGGTTCTGCCTGGCCGACGAACAAGAGGGAGCCGTCGGCATTGAAGTCCAGCCCGACAGTTTCATCGGCGGATGTCAAAACCGGTGTTCCCGCAAGGGGCGCCATAAGATTTGTTTCCAAGAAGGCGACCCTGGAGGTAGCGGTCGGTGAGTCGTCGGTGATTGCGAGGATCGGCGCGCAGGGATGGAGCTCGAGACCGTCTATGGGTCTTGTGAGCCCTGTCGGGAAGACTCCCGTTGGAAGCAGGAAGCCCCCGGGTGTGATGTCGAACCGCGCCAGTCGACCTCCGTCCAAACCGGCATACAGCCTGGCCCGTCCGGCGTCCACGGCTATCGATCCAGACGTCCGTGTACCAGCTGGAAGCGGGAAGGGTGATCCTGGAATCGCAGCCAGCGTCCCATCGGGCATGATGTCGAAGGCGGAGATGTCGTTGGACCCGGCGTTTGCCAACCCGCCGTTCACGACATACAAGCGCATGCCTTCGGCCAGCAGCGAACGTGCGTTGGGCGCGGCGAAGTACCCGCCCCCGCCCCCGGCGCCGCCGGTCGGGACCACACTGAGGCGGATCAGTAGACCATCCAGCCCGACTGCGAACACCGTGACCGTGTTCGTGCCTGAAGCTTGATTGTCGACATAAAGAAAGTCTCCTGCGCCGGGCAGCGATACATACACGATGCCGTTGAGGGCGGCACTGGGAGTTCCCAGGCTGATGGACTGGAGTTGCGTCAAGGAACCGTCCGGTGCGATACCATGCACGTTGACCACGCCTGTCGCGAAGGTTGTAACGTAGAGGCGGTCACCGGCGGGGTTGATCGCCATGCCGGTGGGCGCGCTGACGATATCCACCCCAACAAGCGTCGGATACTTGCCGAAAAACGTCAACGTTCCATCGGGGGCCACATCGAGGACGGTAATCTCCGAGCTAGACTGGTTCGTGACGAAGAGCTTCCGCTCGTTCGGATGCAGAAGCACGACGTTTGAGTTGACCCCGCCCTCCGGGAAGATGAATGGCGAGCCGGGGATGGGCGCGATTGGTGCCGCTTCGACCGCCGGAGCCAGCCAGACCATCAAGCCCAACGCGAACAGGACACCCACGATCCGTCTCATCGGCTTCTCCTTCTCGAATTGGGTCTCCACGCAATGATCGCACCTGTCGCACCCGCCCCTCTCATCGCCCCTCCGACAATACCTGGACCCGGGGCAACAGGTTTTCGAACCCCGGGCCCGGGCTCCCCAGAGAGCTGAACGACAAACTGAACGCGTCATCGACCTTCGGAAGCGCTCGGAGCGCCCGGAGCGTCACCCGCACCACTTCCACCCGGCCGGTGGCGCCCAACGGGCTCGCGCCCGCAAAGCGCAGTGAGCCAGCGGCCGAGGCCGACCGGTTCACCACCGGCGCATCGAAGCCCGGCGTCCGGCCGCCGGCCACGCCCACCATCTCGACCAGCTTGGGATCCCAGGCGAGGGTCGCGCCGTAGCTGCCGACCCGCGCGGTCCCGGAGTCGAGCGCGACCAGGATCTCGAACTCCGCGTTGCGCTTCGGCTTGCTCACGGACGAGGTGACGCTTGCGAACACGGCATCACCGGTTGAGACTGCCGGCGCCGCCATCGCGGCCGCAGGCCTGACGGGTGCACCGATCGTGCAAACCGGGCAAGTGTCGATCGTGCGGTTCTCCTGCCCGATCGGCAGCGACGGATCGATCGGCAGACCGATCTCGTAGCTCAGCACGATGTTCGCGTCCGTCGAGTCGGTCAGGCCGTCGCCGCTGGCGTCCCCGCACCCGTCGGCGATGGCGGCGCGGACGGCCTGCGGGACCGTCGGGAGCCCCACTTCGTACGACAGGATCAGGAGCGCGTCGCCCGAATTGACCTGTCCGTCACCGTTCACGTCGCCGATGATGCAGCCGTGTTTGACATTGATCGACGCATCGATCGCCACTGCGGTCGGCTGGAGATTCGTGAACCCGGACGAGAACAGGGACGTGAGCTCGATGTCGAGCGTCGTTCCGGACCCGGCCGGACCGATCACGCCGAAGTTGATGCACAGGACGAAGACAGTGCCTCCGGCGCCGACGCCGTCGTCGGCGGCGTCCGCGAAGCGGAGCTCGCCCAATGCCGCGTTGCTCGTGTTGGCGGATGGTGTGCTGAACGGGATCGTTCCACCCGTGTGGCCGGCGTATGCCAGCACCGTCGGGTTCCAGGATAGTCTCAGTCCGTAGCTCCCGAGGCTCTCGCCCGTCGTCCCCATGTCGATCTGTACGCACGCTCCGATTTGGCTGCCGGTCGTCGGCATTGTCCGGGACGGCGTGATCGTCACCGTGACCGGAGCGCCCGGGCAGGTACCGGTGCCGGGTGGAATCGGATCGTACCGGCAGCCGGCGACCCCCTCGCACGACTCGGCGGTGCAGGGGTCGGTATCGTCACACAGGGCAGCGCCATTCTCGTCGATGGCGCCGTCGCAGTCGTCATCGAGGCCGTTGCAGGTCTCGGCGACCGCGGTCCCAGGGGTACAGGTATCGGGCTGCAGCGTGCCGTTGAGGCAGGCGATGACGCCGGTGGAGGCGCAGGCGCCGACGCCGCAGGTGGTCGGCTGGTCGGTGCCGTCGTCGATGGCGCCGTCGCAGTCGTCATCGAGGCCGTTGCAGGTCTCGGCGACCGCGGTCCCAGGGGTGCAGGTGTCGGGCTGCAGGACGCCGCTCACACAGGCGATGACGCCGATAGACGCGCAGGCGCCGACGCCGCAGGTGGTCGGCCGGTCGGTGCCGTCGTCAATGGCGCCGTCGCAGTCGTCATCGACGCCGTTGCAGGTCTCGGCGGTGCCAGTGCCCGGGGTGCAGGTGTCGGGCTGCAGGACGCCGCTCACACAGGCGATGACGCCGATCGAAGCGCAGGCGCCGACGCCGCAGGTGGTCGGCTGGTCGGTGCCGTCGTCGACGGCGCCGTCGCAGTCGTCATCGAGGCCGTTGCAGGTCTCGGCGGTGCCAGTGCCCGGGGTGCAGGTATCGGGCTGCAGGACGCCGCTCACACAGGCGATGACGCCGATAGACGCGCAGGCGCCGACGCCGCAGGTGGTCGGCTGGTCGGTGCCGTCGTCGATGGCGCCGTCGCAGTCATTGTCCTTGCCGTCGCAGACTTCCAAGTCACCGGGATGAACGGCGGGGTCGGTGTCGTCGCAGTCGGTGTTGTCGGAGACGTAGCCGGATGGCTGGGCGCAGGCTTGTTGAGTCTGGCCCGGATCGCCGTAGCCGTCGCCGTCGCCGTCACGGTACCAGGCGCTGGGATCCGTGGCGTCTTCATCGATCAGGCCGTCGCAGTCGTTATCGGCGCCATCGCAAATTTCGGGGGACTCACGGACGTCGAGATAGGGGACGAGCACCAGGTCGCTCGAATTGGGGGCGTTGAAGTTCCACACGCCGATGGCGAGCACGTTGTCGCCGTCCCTCAGGTATGGTCGCGCCACCGGGAGGATGTCAACGAGGGAACCGTAGTTCGGCGCCGCCGCGTTGCTCGATTCATGAGAGATGGCGTTCGTGTTCCACGCCGGATCGCCGTCGGGCATCGATGCCAAGTTCACCGCGACCCCGTTGATCCAGGCGACATAGCCGTCGTCAAAATCGGCGCCCAGGCGGAGTCCGGTCACGTCGGACGCATGGTCAACATGGAACGTGGCGCGGGTCAGGACGGAGTACGCGCCCGGTGCGACCAACGTCTTGAGCAGGGCGGTGGCGTTGGGCGGTGCCGCGGTGTCGTAGCCGACGCCGTACTGACCCTGGCTCCAGCCGGACGCGTCGAAGCCCGGAGCGGTCCAGTCGCCCACCAGCACGAGCTTGGGCACGAGCAGCATGTCGGTCGATTCGGTCGCCACGTCCCGGTTCCAGACGCCGATCGCGAGAACGTTGCCAGTATCCTGCATCGCTTGCTTGAAAGTGGCGGTGACGTCGTGGATCGGGCTGTAGTTGGGGGTGGTGCCGTTGCTTGATTCGTGGAGCGCCGCCAGCGTGTCCCAGGAGGGATTACCCGCGGGCATCTGCGGTGAGCGGAAGAGCTCCGTGCCGTTCAGCCAGGCAATGACACCGTCATCGTAGTCGAAGCCGATGAGCACCCTGCGTCCGACGAGCTGGGCGGGTGTAATGCTGAGGGGCACGCGCGTGTACACCGAGGGGGTCGAGGCCGGCACTGTCTGGTCGATCAGCGCCAATGCGTTGGTAGTCGGGTTGGTGTCGTAGCCGATCCCATATGTGCTGCCGTACCACTGCGAATCATCGAAGGAGGCCGTGATCCAGTCGAGACCGGTCAGATGTGTGGAGATTGAGTTGGCGAAATAGGTCATCGGAGAGTGCCACTGCACCAGCACGAGGTCGCCGCTCGAGATATTGTCCGAGGCCGTATTGACCCGGTAACTCATCCAGGTGCCGTACTCCACCTTCGGGACGAAATCCCCGGACGGGGTGCATGCATCGGCCGCTGGCGCGACCCACTCGCTCGATGGAGAAACGGCAGTGGGTTTCTCACCCTCTGATAACCCGGTGACGAGGGGGGTCGGAGACAGGAGAAGCAGCATGATTGCCGAAAAAGAAACAAGGCACAGCCGGGCGCGTCGACCTTGACCGAGCATCAGGTCTCCTTTATGCCGGGGCCAACCGGGACCAAGAGGTGGGGGGAGGGGGGAGGAACGCCGGGCACGCTCCCGGGATTGTCATCCGGGGTCCCTTGGATACACCGCGAACGCTCCGCCACGCGGAATCTCCCGAACTGGGCGTGGTGACGAAATGCACCGAGTGTTAGTGGAGCCGGGCGCTCGAGGGGAAAGAAGAGGAGCTCGGCCCCAGACGGGTTCAATTCGTGATGAGTCTCCTATACGCCGTGACGGGACTTGTGTCAATACGGGTGCTTCCGCGGGTGCTTCCGCGGTTTCATTTTGTAAATCGCCGCCATGAGGAATTCTTCGCTGGGTACAGCAGGGGCATCTTCGGCGGGAACGAGACGCGGTCCGCCAGCGTTACGGGCAGGCGCCCGGATTTGGACGCCCGGATCCCCCGGAATCGGTCCCGAGCGTCCCCTCGCCGCAGGCGTTCACGGCGCTCACCAGGTAATAGAAGAAATCGCCTCGTGCCGGCAGATCCGGGTCGGTCGCCGCCGTGTCGGGCGAGTTCGCCTCGAAACACGAGTGGTTGTAAGCGAACGGGGGAAGCGTCGAGGCGCGACCGCGATAAACGTTGTAAGCGGTTGCCTGCGCTGTGGCGTTCCAGGTGATGGCGTCGATCGCAGGTCCGACGACGACTGACGGTCCGACCTCGCCGGGCGGCGCGAAAAAGCGGCCGTCCAGCGGCGCGCAGTCCGAGCCGTCGGCGGCGCCGTCATTGTCGTCGTCGGGGTCGCAGACGTCGCCCAGCAGATCGCGGTCGAAGTCGGCCTGGTCGCGATTGGCGAGCGCCGGGCAGTTGTCGCAGGCATCGCCCGCCTGGTCGCCGTCGGTGTCGAGCTGGCCGGGATTGACCGCGCCACCGCAGTTGTCGCAGGCGTCGCCGATGCCGTCGCGGTCGGCGTCGTCCTGCGCGGCGTTGAGGGTGAGCGGACAGTTGTCCTCGAGGTCCGGGTGCGCATCACCGTCGCTGTCGCGCCCCTGGCCCGGGCAGGCCGTCGGGGGGACGATCGGGTTCCCCCGGCTGTCGAACCCCGCGGCGCTCTCGGCGCAGGCGTTCCTGCCGCTGACGAGATAGTACAGGGCGACGCCCGGCGGCGGGATCGTTTGATCGGCCGCGAAGGTCTCCGGGCGCTCCGCCAGCAGGCAGGTCTCGTTGCGCGCATGCGGTCCGGTGGGGGCGATGGTGCCGCGGTAGATGTTGGCGGTGTTGGCGCCGAGGCTGCGGAGCCACGAGAGGCCGCCGCCGGTGGACACCGCCAGGGTGTCGCCGATCGGCTGCGGCGGTGCCCAAAGACCGCGGGCCGCCGGCGCGCAATCGTCGGCGTCCGGGACGCCGTCGCCATCGTCGTCGGCGTCGCAGGCGTCACCCGACCCGTCGCCGTCGGTATCGGTCTGCGCCGGGTCCGGCGCGCAGCGGCAGACGTCCAGTCCATCGCGCACGCCGTCGCCGTCCGCATCGGCCATCCCGTCGGCGGAGGTCACGCAGATGTAGCCGGGCCTCGACTTGGCGCTGCTGCCGGCGGCGTTGACCACTTCGAGGCTCACGCTGAACAGCCCGGCCGCCTGATACTCGAAGACCGGCTGCGGTTCGTTGCTGTCGGCGGTCCCGTCGCCGTCGAAGTCCCATGTCCAGCCGGTCGGAGCGCCGGACGACAGGTCGGTGAACTGCACCGGGAGCGGCGCGTCGCCGGCCGTCGGCGCGGCGAGGAAGTCGGCGACCGGCGGCGGGATGACCGGGCCCTTGATGAGCGTGAAGTAATCGCGGAAGGCGCCGCCGCTGTCCAGGAAGCGGACGTCGAGGCGGCGGCCGTTCACATCCAGCACCAGCGATCCGAGGATGTTCAGCGACAGGTAGTTGGCCGGGTGGTTGAGGGTGCTGCCGCTGGTCTGCCCCGAGCTGCCCGCGACGACGTACACCGCGCCCTCGTGCGGCGCCGGCCCGGCCTTCGGTTTGCGGTAGGCGCCGGTGCCGTCCTCGCGCCCGTCGCCACCGTCCACCTTCATCGCCCCGGTGAAGGTCGTCGACGAGCCGTAGTGACCGTCGATGAGGTACGAGCGCTCGTACGAATGGCTGTGCCCCGTCAGGACCAGATCGACGCCGGCGCGCTCCAGGATCGGCAGGGCGTTCTGGCGCATCTCGTAGAGCTCGATCTCGGTGTCGGAGTCGTGCGAGCCCTTGCTGTAGGGGGGGTGGTGCCAGAAGGCGATCGTCCAGTCGGCCGCCGTCGACAGGGCGTCCTGCTGCAGCCAGGTCAGCATGGCGCCGGTGGGGGAGCGGCTGGTTTCGTTTGAATCGAGGCAGATGAAGTGGACGTTGCCGTAGTCAAAGGAATAGTAAGCCTCGGTGCCGGACGGCAGCCCGCCCGCTTCGCCGGCGCGCGGCAGCGTGAAGATGTCGTAGTACGGCCCGCTCTGGGTCGAGGAGTCGGCGGTGATGCCGTCGTGGTTGCCGAGCGTCGGCCACAGCACCGTCTGCTTCAGGATTTCCGGGTACATGTCGAACACCGCCGCCTGATACTGCTGATCGGTCCCCTCGTTGTAAGCGTTGTCGCCGAGCATCAGAAAGACGTTGGTGGTGCCGGAGCCGTTCCGGAGGCTGTAGGCGTCGCGCACGGCGCGGGCGTTGGCGTCGGCGGTGCCGGAGTCGCCGACGGCCCAGATGCGGATCGGGGGGGGCGCGCCAGGCGCCGGGCTGGTCAGGAAGTAGGTCGCGTCGTCGCCGCCGGCCAGGGGACCCGCCGCCGCGCCGACGGAGTAGTAGTACCTGGTCGCCGGCACGAGTCCCGACAGGGTAACGACATGCTCGGTCGTCAGCGCGGGGTCGACGGCGCTCATGGTCAGCCCGGCGGGGTCGGGACCATAGCGCACCACGCTGTCGGTCGGCGTCGAGGTGCGCCAGCGCACCACGATCCCGGTGGCGCTGCCGGATTGGAGATAAGGGCCGCGGACGACCGGCGAGCTGATGTCGACGGTGAGGGAGGGGACCAGCACCAGGTCCGTGGAGGTGGCCGCGCCGCTGTTCCAGACGCCGACCGCCAGCACGTTGGCGCCGTTGTGCAGCGCCGGCACGGCGCGCGCAGTGATGTCGGTCGGCGTGCCGTAATTGGGGACCGAGCCGTTGCTCGATTCATGCGCGGCGGCATTGGTGTTCCAGGCGGGGGAGCCGGCCGGCATCGAGCCGGAGCGCGCGACCTCGACGCCGTTCACCCAGGCAACGTAACCGTCGTCGTAATCGGCGCCGAAAGTGATCCTCGCGACCTTACCGACGTCGGCGATGGTGAAGCGGGCGCGGGTGTACACGGAATAGGCGCCGGCCGGAACGGTCGTCTTCAGCAGATTCGTGGCGCCGGGCGGGGCGGTCTCATAGCCGACGCCGTAGGTGCCGCCGCCCCAGGACGCATCGTCGAAGGCCTCGTTCGTCCATTGCAGGCCGATCCCCGGGTCCGAGGCGTTTCCCAGATAGCGCATCGCCGAGCCCAGCGCGACGAGCGTGGAGGTGGCGGCGCCCGGTCCCGAGAGGGCCGGGAGAAGGAGCAGCGCGGCAAGGAGAACGGAGCGCCGGCGCATGATCAATCACCCGCTCCGGGAACGGCGGCCGCGCCGCCCGGCTCGCCCCGTGCGGCGCCCAACCGTCGCAGACGGGCGCGACACTCGTCGGCGAGGTCGGCCTTCAGGGTCGTGCCGCGGCCGTCGGCCTGCAGGCCCGCGAGGGCCTGGAGGGCGGTGTCGCAGGCGGCGCGCGCCTCGCCGCTCCGGCCGGCCGCCTCGAGGATGGCGGAGCGCCGGACCTGCCAGGGGGCCCGGCGCGCCGACAGGCTCTCGAGGGAGGCCAGCCGCCGCAATGCGGCGTCGTAGTCGTGACGCTCGACTTCGAGATCGATCGCCGCGAGCTGAAGCGCCGCGACGGGACCGAGGAGCGCGAGCCCGGCATCGAGCCCGCCGAGCGCCTCGGTGAGATGCCCGGGACCGGCCGCGGTCAGTGCGCGGGCCCGTTCCAGATAAACGTCGGGGTCGGGAGGACGCGCGGCCGGAGTCCGGGCGATGGCGCGGCTGAAGGCGGCGGCCGCGTCGAGCGCGCGCCCCAGGGCGAGGAGCGCCCGCCCGCGGACCACGAGCGCCAGAGGCTCGTCCGGGCGGGCGATCAGGAATCGATCGATTGCCTCCAGCGCCGCGGCCGGGCGGCCCGCTTCCAGCAGCATCCTGCCGAGCGCCAGGTCGGCGGCGACCATGGTCGGATCGAGCCGCAGGGCGGCGCGATAGTCGGTCTCGGCGGCGCGCCAGTCGGCGTGCGCGCGGTGCAGCTCGCCGCGCTGCAGACGCAGGGCGGCGGCCGACGGGTGGGCGGCGATGCGGACGTCGAGGGTCCGGATCTGCGCGTCGACGGCGACGTGCGCGGACGGCGGAGACGGAGCGCCAGCCGCCAGGAGAACGGCGAACACAGCGGCGCGGCGGAGTGTCCGCCGCGCCACCTTCATCGCCCCGCCCGGACAGACCGACCGGGCGGCCGCAGTCCCGCCCGCCGCTTCACGGACAGGCGCTCGCCGGGAGGATCTCCGCTCCGGAGGAGGCGTGACCGTACGTGCCCGCGCCGCACGCGTTGCTCTCGGAGCGGATGATGTAGTAGTAGCCTGCGCCGGGGGCCGGGTCGAAACGCGGGTCCTCGAACTCGGGCAGCGACAGATCGTCGCCGCCGGTGACGCAGGCCGCACCGCCGGCGCCGCCGTCCGGGCGCAGCTGGCTGATCAACCCGCCCGCGACGTCGTAGCGCAGGCCGGGGCCCTGGTCGGTCCAGACCATCACCACGTGCCCGTAGTACGAGCGGATCCACCGAACGCCGGCCACCTCCGCGGGCGGCGCCGCCGACCCCAGTGGGTCGTACGGCTGGCAGTCCTGTCCGTCCGCCGAGGCGTCGTTGTCGTCGTCCGGGTCGACGCAATCGGCCAGGCCGTCCTGGTCGTGGTTCGGGAACCCTTCGTCGACCAGACCGTCGCAGTCGTCATCGATGCCGTTGCACAGCTCCGACTCTCCCAGCGACAGGTACGGCACCAGCACCAGGTCGGTCGACGCCGTGCCGCCGGAGTTCCACACCCCGATCGCCAGGACGTTGTCGCCCGCCCGCAGCGCCGGCCGCGCCCGCGTGCTGATGTCGATCAGGGAGCCGTAGTTGGGCGCCGCCCCGTTGCTCGACTCGTGCAGCGCCGCGTCGGTGCTGCCGGTGATCGGCCCCAACGGCATCTCCGGCGAGCGATACACCTCGACGCCGTTGACCCAGGCGACGATGCCGTCGTCGTAGTCCGCCCCCAGGTAGACGCCGCCCACCGTCATCGGGTCGGCGACGTTGAAGTGGCGGCGCGTGAACACCGACAGCGAGCCGCTCGGGACGGTCGTGGTCAGGAGCGCCGTGGCGACGGGCGCCGTCGTGCCGGTCTCGTAGCCGACCCCGTACTGGCCGGACGACCAGCCGCTGTCGTCGTAGCCGAAGGTGGTCCAGTCGAGTCCGACCGTCAGCTTCGGCACCAGCACCAGATCGGTGGAGGTGGCGTTGATGTTCCACACCCCGATCGACAGGACGTTGGCGCCGTTGTGCAGGAGCGGCAGCGCCGCCGAGATGTCGCGCAGCGAGCCGTAGTCGGGGACGGTGCCGTTGCTCGACTCGTGCGAGGTCGGAGCTGCGTTCCAGGCCGGGTCGCCCGCCGGCATGGTGGACGAGCGGGCCACCTCGACGCCGTTGACGTAGGCGACGAAGCCGTCGTCGTAGTCGGCCCTCAAGTACAGGCCGCGCAACAGGCCGGTGTCGGCGATGTTCAGTGTGGTGCGCGTGAACACCGACAGGGTGCCGGCCGGCACGCTGGTGCGGATCAGGTTGACGGCGCCCGGCGGGGTCGTTTCATAGCCGACCCCGTAGGTGCCGTTTGACCAGCCGCCGTCGTTGAACGCCTCGCCCGTCCAAGACAATCCGAGACCCGGGTCGCTGGCGTTCGCCAGGTAGCGCATCGGCGTGTCGATCTGCACCAGCACGGTGTCTTCCTGCGCGGCGCTCGCGCCGTTGGCAAGGTACTTCATCGCCGACCCGGACTGGGCGGTGATTGCCGGCTGGTTCGGCGGCAGCGGCACGCAGACGCCCGGCTGGCCGTTGACGCAGACAGGAGCCACGTTGCCGCAGGCCCCGGTGCCGCAGGTGATCAGCCCGAGACCGTCGTCGACGAGGCCGTTGCAGTCGTCGTCGACGTTGTTGCAGGTCTCCGGCGAGCCCGCGCCGGGCGAGCAGGTCTGGACCTGGCCGGCGACGCAGTTGTCGACGGTCCGCTGGCAGCCGCCCAGACCGCACGTGGTCTGGCCGAGCCCTTCGTCGGTCAGGCCGTCGCAGTCGTCATCGAGGCCGTTGCAGGTCTCGGAGGAGCCGACACCCGGGGAGCAGGTCTGGGCATGGCCGCCGGCGCAGTTGTCGACGGTGCGCTGGCAGGCGCCGGTGCCGCACGTGGTCTGGCCGAGCTGCTCGTCGGTGAGCCCGTCGCAGTCGTTATCGAGGCCATCGCACACCTCTGCGGTGGGCAGGCCGGGCGAACAGGTGCCAGGCACCCCGGCCAAGCACGCCGGAGCGGTCCTGGCGCATGTTCCGACGCCGCACGTGAGGACGCCGAGGTCCTCGTCCGTCTGACCGTCGCAGTCGTCGTCGAGGCCGTTGCAGGTCTCGGGGGAGCCGGTGCCGGGCGAGCAGGTCTGTGTCTGGCCGGCGACGCAATTGTCGACGGTGCGCTGGCAGGCGCCGGTGCCGCACGTCGACTGGCCGAGCCCTTCATCGGTCGAGCCGTCGCAGTCGTCGTCGAGGCCGTTGCAGGTTTCGGAGGAACCGGTGCCAGGAGAGCAGGTCTGTGTCTGGCCGGCGACGCAATTGTCGACGGTGCGCTGGCAGGTGCCGGTGCCGCACGTCGACTGGCCGAGCGCTTCGTCGGTCGAGGCGTCGCAGTCGTTGTCGATGCCGTCGCAGACCTCGGCCGAGGGCTGCGTCGTCTGCTGGCAGGCGATCGCGCCGGACGCGCAGGCGGTCGCGCCGGCAGAGCAGGCGCCCGGCAGACCGGTGTTGCAGGCCAGGTCGCCGCCCGGGTTGCCGTTGTCGACGGCGCCGTCGCAGTCTTCATCGGTGCCATCGCAGGTCTCGGGCGACGGTTGCGTCGTCTGGCTGCAGACGATCGAGCCGCCGGTGCAGGCGGTCAGGCCTGCGGCGCAGGCGCCGTTAAGGCCCGTGTTACAGGACATCCCGCCGCCGGGGTTGCCCTCATCCACCGACCCGTCGCAATCGTTGTCGAGACCGTCACACACCTCCGAAGAGGGTTGCACGGTCTGCGAGCACTCGAGGCCGCCCGGCGTGCAGATGGTGACGCCCTGGGCGCAGACGCCCGGCACCCCTGTGTTGCAGGTCTGGCCGCCGCCCGGGCCGCCGTCGTCCGGCAGGCCGTTGCAGTCATTGTCGAGGCCGTCACAGGTCTCGGGGGACGGCTGGACCGTCTGGTTGCACACGATGCTCCCGCCGCTGCACGCGGTGAGCCCGGCAGAGCAGACTCCCGACAAGCCGGTGTTGCAGGACTGGGCGCCGCCCGGGTTGCCGTTGTCGACAGCGCCGTCGCAGTCGTCGTCGAGGCCGTTGCAGGTCTCAGCGGAGCCGGTGCCCGGGGAGCAGGTCTGCGGCTGGCCGGCGACGCAATTGTCGACCGTGCGCTGGCAGGCGCCGGTGCCGCACGTCGATTGCCCGAGCTCTTCGTCGGTCGAGCCGTCGCAGTCGTCGTCGAGGTTGTTGCAGGTCTCGTTGGCGGGCGCGCCGGGTGAGCAGGTCTGGGTCTGGCCGGCGAAGCAGTTGTCGACGGTGCGCTGGCAGGCGCCGGTGCCGCACGTCGACTGGCCGAGCCCTTCGTCGGTCGAACCGTCGCAGTCGTTGTCGATGCCGTCGCAGATTTCCGACGCGGGCTGGGTTGTCTGCTGGCAGGCGAGCGTGCCGCCGTTGCAGGCGGTGACGCCGGCCGAGCAGGCGCCCGGCAGCCCGGTGCTGCAGGCGGCGCCGCCGCCCGGATTGCCGTCATCGGGGGTGCCGTCGCAGTCGTCGTCGAGACCGTTGCAGGTCTCCGCCGTCGGAACCGGCGGCTGGCAGGTGTCGACCGTCTGGCCGCCTGAGCAGACCAGCTGACCGGAGGCCGAGCAGGAGCCGGTACTGCACGACGTGGGCGTCGGGATGTATTCCTCGTCCGCCGTGCCGTCGCAATCGTCGTCGTTCCCGTCACAGGTCGCGTCGGTGGCGACGATGAAGTTGTTGAACGGGTAGCCGTCGACGCGCGTGCCGCCGTTGAGCGTGCCACCGATCGAACCGGCCGCGTCGATGATGGCGGTACCGCCGGCTTCATCGAGAGCCCAGCGCGCCACAAGGCCGGCGCCGGCCGGGCTGTCGGTCATCATGCCGGCGAGGATCTGCGACTGGGTGCGGGAGACGTGCCAGACCCGCGCCTCGTCGATCGAGCCGGCGAAGAACCCCTGTGCGACGCCGGTGGAATTAAGAGCGCTGCCGAGGGCCGCGTGCTGAATGCTGTTGGCCCGGGGCGTGGCGCCGACCGCCTGCGTGGTTTCCAGCTCGCCATCGAGATACAGCCGCCAGGCGGAGCCGTCGTAGACCGCGGCCGCGTGATGCCAGGTGCCGGTCGTCACCGGCGTGACGCCGATCACGGGGTGATTGTTGCCGGCCGGATTGTCCTCGAAGTCCGCCACCAGGACGCCATCGGTGGCGCGGATTCCCAGGAAGTAGTTCATGTCGACGTTGCTGCCCTCGGCCTCACCCCGTCCCTTGGTCAGCAGCGGATAGGCGATCACGCCGTTGGTGCCGGTGTCGGACGTGGCGCCGCCGGCATTGCGATTGAACCAGGTCTCGATGGTGAACACGGTCGAGCCGAGCGCCGGCGCGGCGCCGAAGGTGACGTAGTCGCTGGTGCCGTTGAACGACACGGCGCCGTCGGTCAACGAAACGGGGCCGCTGATGCGCGGCGAGCCGGCCACCCAGGTGCCGCCGGCGATGACGCCGCTCGTGCCGCTGCTGCCGGTGTCGTGCAGGACGGCGCCGGAGCCCTCGTTGAAGCCGAACCGGCCGATGAGACCGGTCGCCGAGGCGATCTCGAGACTCATGCCGGCCTGGATCGCCGCCTGGCTGCGGGCGACGTTCCAGATCCGCGCTTCGTCGATGACTCCGTCGAAGCTGCCGGCGGCGACGCCGGTCGAGTTCATCGCCGTGGCGATGGCGGCGTGCTGGATGCTGTCGGAGCGCGGCGTCCGGTTGGCCGCCAAGGTCGCCTCGAGATTGCCGTTGAGGTAGAGGCGCCAGGTCGTGCCGTCGTAAGTCGCCGCCGCATGGTTCCAGTAGTTGCTTGCCACCGCCGTGGTGCCGGCGACCGGATGGTTGGCCCCGCCCGCCGTGTCCTCGAAGTCCGCGACCAGGACGCCGTCGGAGGCGCGGATGCCGAGGAAATAGTTCATGTCGACGTTGCTGCCCTCGGCCTCGGCCCGTCCCTTGGTGACCAGCGGGATGGCATCGGTGATGCCGCCGCTGCCGGTGCTGGTGGCGACCCCGGGACCCTGCCGGTTGAACCAGGTCTCGATGGTGAACGTCGAGGCGCCGAGACCGGGCGCCGCTCCGAACGTCACGTACTCGTTGGCGCCGTCGAAGTCCATGCCGTAGTTGCCGGCCGGCGAGCCCGGCAGGCAGGTGTCGCCCGGGACGCCGGCGACGCAGGTGCTCATACCCGCGGCGGTGCAGACGCCGGCGCCGCAGCTGGTGGCGGATGGCGTAAAGTCCTCGTCGACCGCGCCGTTGCAGTCATCGTCGATGCCGTTGCAGACCGAGTCGTTCGCCGCCCCGGGGCCAGGCTGGCACGGCGTCTCCACACCGTTCACGCAGGAGCTCGGCGTGTTGCTGGCCCGGCACGGGCCGATGCCGCAGGAGGCGTCGGGGGCGTAGTCCTCGTCGGTCACCCCGTCGCAGTCGTCATCGAGCCCGTTGCAGGTGGCGTCGACGCCGATCGGCGAACCGGCGATCCAGGTGGCGTTGACCAGGGTCCCCAGGGCGCCGCCGACCGAGTTGGCGGTCGTCGTGCCGACGCCCTCGTTGAGGCCCCAGCGGGCGAGCAGACCCGGCGCCGAGGCGATCTCCTTCCGGTAGTTCTGAAGGATGTCGGTGACGCTACGGGCGCTGTTCCAGATCCGCACCTCGTCGATCTCGCCGTCGAAGAAGTTCGCCAGGGTGCCGCCCGACACCCGGGCGGCGCCGAGGACGACGTTGTCGGCGCTGGAGATCGGGTTGGTGCCCCAGGCCGAGGCGTCGGCGCTGCCGGCGAGGTTGCCGTTGAGGTACAGCCGCAGCTGGTTGGCCGAGCGATCGACCACGACCGCGAAGTGGTTCCACACATTGATCAGGTCGAGCGCGACCGGCGGGGTGATGTCGACCTGGTGCCCGGCGGTGTCCTCGACCGAGGCGGTGACCTTGTCGTGCGCCCCGGCGCCGCCGAACTGCATGACCACCTGCGACGCCGCCCCCTGGCGGCCGTGGCGGAAGATGCCGGTCAGGTCGGCGGCCGGGATCGAGCGCGTCTTGAACCAGCCCTCGACGGTGAACGAGGAGGTCCCGAAATTGGTGATCGCCGCGGCGTTGCCGAGGTCGACGTAGGCGTCGATGCCGTTGAAGCTGACGTCGTTCCCCGGCGGCGGGGTCGTCGCCACGCAGTTGTTGGTGACCACGCCGCCGACGCAGGTGGTCGTGCCGGTCGAGGCGCAGACGCCGAGACCGCAGGTGACGGTGGTGGAAACGAAGTCCTCGTCCACCTGGCCGTCGCAGTCGTCGTCGATGCCGTTGCAGGTCGCGTCATCGGGCGCCGGGTTGAAGCAGTTGGGCGCGGTCGTGAACATCCAGGTGGGGCCGGTCGTGGTGCTGGCGCCGTCGCTGACGGTCGCGTACCACTCGTACGGGGTGCCGTTCTGCAGGCCGTTCCACGGCGTCGAGGTGATGCCGCCGGAGGGCACGCCGGAGTTGGTGGCGATCAGGGCGAACGGGGCCGTCATGTTGTAGTCGAGGATGAATTCGTTGATGGCGTCGGTCTTGTACTGGTTGAGCGTCGGCGAGTAGGTGTAGACGTAGATCTTGTTCTGGTTCGGCTTGAAATTCATGATGCGCAGCCAGCCGTTGCCGCCGTTCGGCTGCGTCTGGTAGTCGGAGAGGAGCGAATGGACGGTGCCGCTCCCGAACGTGTCGGTGCGGCGGTTCGCCTGGTCGAGGTGTCCCGAGAGCATCAGGAACAGGTTCGGGTTGCCCTTCAGGGCGTCGTAGATCTTCTGACCCTGCGTCCCGAAGGTGCCGGCGGGATTGAGGATGTAGTGCGACGTGACGATGGCCCTGCGGCCGGGGTTGGCGGCGAGCAGGTTGTTGGCCCACACCAGCACGTTGTCGCGCAGCGTCGAGGTCGCGGCGTTGTCGAACTCGAAGGAAATGTTGATGAAGTCCATCCCGGAGGCGCTGAACAGCTCGTAATGATTGTCGTTGTTGGCGCCGTAGTGGCCGCCGTAGTAAGGCCGGCTGGTGAAGCGCGACACGCCGAACGTGGCGTTGTAGCGGTTCGTCGTGGCCCCCTCGCTGGCGACCGTGCCGGGGTCGCCGTTCGGCGTCTGATCGTGATTGCCGACCGAGACGCTGAACGGCAGGCCGAACGGCAGGCCGGTGGTGAACGAGTCCTCGAGCAGGCCGTAGGCGGCGGTGGCGGTGTCCCACTCGTACTGCTGGGAGTCGCCGTCGTCGGTGCAGTCGCCCAGCCCGGTCACGAAGACCGTGTTGAGCGACGCCAGGTTGTTCACGATCCACTGCCCCTGCGCGCTAAACGTCGCCGGGTAGGTCTTGGCGTAGTACTGCGTATCCGGCAGCGCGATGATGGTGAAATCCGGCGGGTTGGTCGACAGCGGCCGGCCGTAGAAGCTGACCGACAGTGTGCTGCTGTCCGGATCCGAGACCTGCACCGCCAGCGTGGTCGGGATGCCGACGTTGGTCGCGCCGGGCGCCGGCGTGATGTTGACGGGGGGGTTCGGCGCGACGTTGGCGGCGAGCGACGGGGCGCCGGCGGTCCAGGCGTAGGTGGTGCCGATGATGGTCCCGGTGGTGTTGGCGCTGCCGGAGGAATCCGCCACCGTCGTGCCGGTTCCTTCGTTCATGTCGTAGCGGGCCACGAGATTCGGGGCGGACAGGATCTCCGAGTTCATCGCGCCCTGGATCTGAGCCTGCGTCCGCACCACGTTCCAGATCCGCGCCTCGTCGATGGCGCCGCTGAAGAACCCGAGGGCGACCCCAGTCGATGTAAGGGCGCTGCCGATGGCCGCCTGCTGGATGCTGTCGAAGCGCGGCGTGAAGGTCGTGGCCCCGAGCGACAATGTCTCGACCAGGGCGCCGTTGACGTAAAGGTTCCAGGTGTTCGACCCGAAGGTGACCGCGACGTGAGTCCAGGTGTTGACGGGGATGGCGGTCGTCGGGGCGGTATCGGTCACCGGATGATTCCCGCCGGTGGCGGTGTCCTCGAAATCCGCCAGCAGCACGCCGCCGGTCGTCATTCCCATGAAGAAATTCATATCCACGTTGCTGCCGTCGTTCTCGGCGCGACCCTTGGTGATGATCGGGACGCCGGTGACTCCGCCGCTGCCGGTGCTGGTGGCGAGGGACGTCCCCTCGCGGCGGACCCAGGCCTCGAGCGTGAAGGACGTCAGGTGCAGCGCGGTGGGGTCGCCGGTGGGGCCGAGCTTCACATAGGCGTTCGTGTTGTTCCCGGCCCCGGCGCCTCCGGCGCCGAAGTCGATGGCGTTGCCGCCGGCGGCGTCGATGCGCTGGTAGACGATCGCCGTGGCGGTGATGGCGAGGGCGGCGAGCAGCAGGATCGGCACCGTCCGGCGCGAGCGGGTTGCCGGTCTGCGGGCCGGGGCATGGGTGGACATTGCGCAGGGGGAATCATTTCGACGCCGCATCAGTGTGCCTCCGGAAAGAGTCTCTCTTCCGGCCCGGGTAGGGCCCATCCGCACGTCGTCCCGTCAGGCGAAATGGAGCCTGATGGTTCGAAACCGCTTGAATTCAAGAGTGTCCGAGTATTGAGAGCGTTCGAGCCCGAGTTCGCCCGAGTTCGATCTGTGCCCGACAGGATTCCGGCCCGCGGGCAGAGCGAGGGGGGTGCGTCGCGGGCGCAGCCAACTGTCGGATGCAAATACGCCCAGGATGCCGGTTTGTCAAGGCCCCACTGCGCTTTCCCAACGCGCTTCGGGCCCCTCCGGGTTTCGCGACTGACGCCGCCTTACGGGCAGTCGCTCACCGGCGCGCGCGGCGCGCCCGAGGTCGCGACCCCGTAAGTGCCGGTGCCGCACGCGGGCGGCTTCTCCGCCCGGACGATGTAGTAGTAGGCGTCGCCGACCGTTGGCTTCGCCCGCGCGTCGTCGTACAGCGCCGCGCCCACGTCGTCGCCCAGGCAGGCGCCGTTGACCACGCCGCCGTCCGGCCGCAATGCCGAGATCAGACCGCCTGCCAGGTCGTAGCGCACGCCGGCGCCCTGGTCCCTCCAGGACTGCACGTCGGTCCGGATGTCGGTGCGCGTCCAGCGCAAGTCCCTGACCTCCTGCACCGGCGGGGCGGCGTTGGACGAATCGAATGGCGCGCAATCAACGCCGTCGGCGATGCCGTCGTTGTCGTCGTCGGGGTCGACGCAATCGGCCTGCGCGTCGTGATCGAAATTCGGGAATCCTTCGTCCACCAGGCCGTCGCAGTCGTCGTCCAGGCCGTTGCAGGCGTCGGACTCGCCGGCCGACAGGCGCGGCACCAGCAGGAGGTCGGTCGAGGTGCTGGGGGTCGCCGTGTTCCACACGCCGACCGCCAGCACGTTGGACCCGTCGCGCAGCGCCGGGATGCCGCGCGCCGAGATGTCGCGCAGCGTGCCGTAGTTCGGTGCGGTGCCATTGCTCGACTCGTGCAGCTCCGCACCGGTGCTCCACGTCAGTCGCCCGGCCGGGACCTCGGCCGAGCCGAACACCTCCACGCCGTTGATCCAGGCGACGTAGCCGTCGTCGTAGTCGGCGCCGAGGAACAGCTTGTGAACGGAGGTCCGATCGGCGATGTCGAAGCGGGTCCGGGTGAACACCGAGGCGACGTGCTCCGGCACGGTGGTGGCGATCAGGGCGAGCGCGTTGACGGTCGTGTCGGTGTCGTAGCCGACGCCGTAAACGCCGTCGGCCCACGGCGCCGCCGAATCGTCGAAATCGGGGCGCGTCCAGTCCGGCGCCAGCGACAGCCTCGGGACCACCACCAGGTCGGTCGACGCCGCCGCGCCGCTGTTCCAGACCCCGACCGCCAGGACGTTCTCCCCGGCGTGCAGCGCCGGCAGCACGAAGCCGGAGATGTCGCGCGGCGTGCCGTAGTTGGGGACGGCGGCGTTGCTCGATTCGTGGGTGGTGGCGTCGGTGTTCCAGGCCGGCGTGCCGGCCGGCATCTCCGGGGAGCGGAAGGCCTCCATGCCGTTGACCCAGACGATGACCCCGTCGTCGTAGTCGGCGCCGAGGAAGGCGCCATTCACCGCGGTCGGATCGTCGACCGTGAAGCGGGCGCGGGTGAACACCGAGAAGGCGTGCGCCGGCACGATTGTCTGAAGCAGATTCTGCGCGCCGCCGGCGCTCAGCTCGTAGCCGACGCCGTAGGTGCCCGGGGTCCAGCCCGAGTCGTTGAACCCTTCCGCCGTCCAGCTCACTCCCGGGATCGACGGGTCGGAGAGATTGGCGATGTATCTCAACTCCGAGGCGAACTGGATGATCGGGCTGTCATCGGCTGCGCTGTTGGCGCGGTAGCGCATCGACGCGCCGGCCTCCACGAGAACGGCCTCGTCGCCGCCGCATGACTGCGCGAGCGACGATCCGGTGGCGGACGCAATGCCGACGACCACGATGACCACCGGGGCCAGGAAACCGTTCGTGCGACGCATGCAGCGCCTCCTCATCGAGCGAGACTCGGCCCGGTCGCCTCGATCGGCGGATCGAGCGAACCGGACGGGTGAAGTGCTGACGACGAAGGAGTTCTCCGGCACCCGTGAGGCGAAGCATGTTGGGCCGGGCGGCTTGGCCGATTTGTACGGTGCGACGGAGGTTCTGTCAACCAGAAAGCAGGTGGAATCCCTGATGCGCATCTAAAGTCTTGGATCGATGCGCGGTGACGCATCAAACCCTTGTCGGTGGTCATGCATCGGCGTATATTCTCCGCATGCAGCGGATGCGGTCGTTCACGGCGCTGTCGGTCTTGAGCGCCATCGTGACGTTAAGCGGTGTGGCGCCGCTGTGCGCCACGACTCAGGTCGTGAAACCGATGCCGTGTTGCGTGCGGTCGTCGCATTGCGCCGCCGGACTGTCGGCCGCGACCGGCTGCTGCAGACTGACCCCGTCACCCGCGAAAGGGCAGGCGCAGCCGCGCGCGGACGGGGAGACCGGCCGGCGCGCCGCGAAGATCATCTCCTCCGACATCGCGGCCGACTGGTCCGGTGCCGCGCTCCGGTTCGCCGCCGCGGCGATCGATGCCCCGCGTTTCGACCGCATCAGGGCGGTACCGATCTTCCTGCTGAACTCCACCCTTCTGCGTTAGCGTCCGCTCCACGCCTGCTCGTCATTACGTCCTGCGAATCCAACTGATCTGGCCTGCCGTCCGACCGCGCGGTCGGTTCCGCGCAGGCGTTCGAGGTCACATCGTGAAAAGACTGATGCTGGTTCTTCTGCTCGTCCCGGCGCCGGCGCTGGCCGCGGCGGCCGGCGCGACGCCGCCCGCCGACCTGGGCGCCCTGCTGCGCGAGGCGGACGCCGGCAGCCCGGCGCTCCGCGCCGCCCAGGCCCGGCTCGAGGCGGCGCGCCACGTCCCGTCACAGGCCGGGGCACGCCCCGACCCCGAGGTCGGCATCGCCTACCTGAACGACGGAGTCAACAGCTTCACCCTCGGCGAGAGCGAGTTCTCTTACCTCGCGCTCACCTGGACACAGGAAGTGAAATACCCGGGGAAACGGAACCGGATGAGCGAGGTCGCGCTCCGGGATGCCGAGCGATCGGAGCAGGACCTCAGGCGCACGCGGCTGGAGATCGCGGCGGCGGTCAAGGCGGCGTATGCCGACCTGTACCAACTCGACCGCACCGCCGGCATCCTCGACGAGAGCCGGTCGAACCTCGAGTCGCTGGCCGAAAGTTCCCGGCGCCGCTATGAAGTGGGCCAGGGGATCCAGGAGAGCGTCCTGAAGGCGCAGACCGAGATCCTGCGGCTGGATGTGGAGATCGCCCGGGTGAGGCAGGAGCGCCGCGCCGCAGAAGTGAAGCTCGGCGCTGTGCTGGGGCGGCCCGCCGACGTGGCGATCGGACCGGTCATCGCACTTCCCGATGTCGCGCTCCCCGGCGATGCCGAGGCGCTCGCCGAGGAGGCGGTGGCCGCATCTCCGGAGGTTGCCGGTCTGGCGGCCTCCGTCCGGCGAGCCGAGGCGGGGGAGCAGCTGGCACGACTCGATCTGAAGCCGGACTTCGTCTGGTCCGCGTCCTACCAGGATCGCGGTGGTCTCGATCCGATGGTCATGGGCTCATTCGGCGTGCGCCTGCCGGTCTACCGGAAGACGAAGCAGGCCCAGGCCCTTCTCGAGAAGAAATCCGAGCTTCTGGCGGCCCGGCAGGAGCTGGCCGACGCGCAGCTGCGCGCGCGCGCGGCGGTGCGTGACCTGGTGTCGCAGATGCAGCGGGCCGATCGACTGCTGGTGCTCTTCGGACAGGGGGTCATCCCGCAGGCGCAGAGCGCCCTCGAGTCGGCCCAGTCTTCGTACACCGTGGGGCGGATCGGGTTCCTCGACGTCCTGAACGATCTCACCGTCCTGTTCAACGCCCGGATCGACCTGGCGACACAGGCGGCCGATCGCTTCCGGGTCGTGGCGGCGCTCGAGCCGCTCCTGGACCGGGAGCTGATCCAGATCCCGGGCGATGCCGGGAGCCAGGGAGGCGACCATGCCGGCGACCATTAAGCACCCTGCCCTCTGGATCACGCTCACTGCGCTCGTCGCGCTCCTGGGCTTCGGAGCGTTCTTCTTCCTCGGGCGGGAGACGGCCCACCGCGGGAACCCGTTGACAGGGGCCGGAAAGCCGATCGCCGGACAGGCGCTCTACCACTGTCCGATGCACCCCACGGTGACCTCCGACCGGCCGGCCGATTGCCCGATCTGCGGCATGCGCATGGTTCCGAACGAGCGAGGCCGGGAAGAGGCGGCCCCGGCGCGGGCCTCAGCCCCGCAGGCGCCGCGCCGGAAAACCGTCTATCGCTCGACCATGAATCCGAACGAAGTGTCCGACCGGCCGGGCAAGGATTCGATGGGGATGGAGATGGAAGCCGTCGAGCTCGTTGAGGGGCCGGCGGCCGCGACGAGCGTCGAGGGGCAGGCCGGGGTTCAGATCTCGCCCCGCAAGCAGCAGCTGATCGGCGTCAAGACGAGCATCGTCAAGCGGGGGCCGTTCGTGAGGACCATCCGGACGGTCGGGCGGGTGACCGCGGACGAGACCATGCTCCACCACATCCACACCAAGTTCGAAGGATGGATCGACACCCTGTTCGTGAACACCACCGGCGTCAAGGTGGAGCAGGGGCAGCCGCTTCTCAGCATCTACAGCCCCGAGCTTCTGGCCACCCAGGAGGAGTATGTCGTGGCATTGCGCGCGCGGAAGGCGATGGCGGGCGGCACGCTTCCGGAGGCGGCCGGGCGGGCGGAGGATCTGGTGGAGAGCGGCCGGCGGCGGCTTCTCCTGTACGACCTCACGCCGGCGCAGATCGACCAGCTCGAAACCTCGGGACAGCCGGCGCGCAACGTCACGCTGTACTCGCCGATCTCCGGCTACGTGACGCAGCGGAACGTGGCCCAGGGCGAGAAGATCGGGCCGGAGACGACGCTTCTCGACATCGCCGGGCTGTCGCGCGTCTGGGTCATCGCCTCGGTCTACGAGTACGAGCTGCCGTTCATCACGATCGGGCAGCGCGCCACCGTTACCCTGTCCTACCTTCCCGGGAAGAGCTATTACGGCCGGGTGGGGCTGATCTATCCGGTCCTGGAGGCGAGCACGCGCTCCATCCAGGTGCGTCTTGAGTTCCCGAACCCCGACATGAACCTGAAGCCGGAGATGTATGCGGACGTCGAGATCCAGAGCGACCTGGGTGAGCGGCTGATCGTGCCGGACAGCGCGATCATCTCCTCGGGCACCCGCAACATCGTGTTCGTGGTGCAGGGAAACGGGTACTTCACCCCCCGCGAGGTCCGGGTCGGATTCCGGCTTCCGGACGGCGTCGAAGTGCTCGACGGCCTCAAGGAGGGTGAAGAGGTCGTGACCTCGGGGAATTTCCTGATCGACTCCGAGTCGAAGCTCAAGTCGGCCCTGGAGGCGGCGGCCGCGCCGCCGGCCTCCAGCCCCGCACCGTCTCCGGCTCCCGCGACCGCGCCCAAGGGCGCCCCGTCCCCCGCGCCGCCTCGCGCGGGGAGCCCGGGGAAGGATCGATGATGGTCGAGCGGATCATCGAGTTCTCCGCCCGCAACAAGTTCATCGTCCTGATCCTGACGGCGGCGGTCGTCGGCATGGCGATCGTCGCGATGCGGAACGTGCCGCTCGACGCCATCCCGGATCTGTCGGACACCCAGGTGATCATCTACTCGCGCTGGGATCGCAGCCCGGACATCATGGAGGACCAGGTCACCTACCCGATCATCACCGCGCTGCTGGGCGCTCCGCGCGTGAAGGCGATCCGCGGCTTTTCGGATTTCGGCTTCTCCTACGTCTACGTCATCTTCCAGGACGGGACCGACCTTTACTGGGCGCGCAGCCGCACCCTCGAATACCTCAGCAAGATCCTGCCGCGCCTTCCCGAGGGAGTGAGGACCGAGATGGGGCCCGACGCCACCGGCGTCGGCTGGGTCTACCAGTACGCCCTGGTCGACCGCTCCGGGGCGCACGACCTGGCGGAGCTCCGTTCGTTCCAGGACTGGTATCTGCGCTACTGGCTGCAGAGCGTTCCCGGCGTGGCGGAGGTCGCGTCGATCGGCGGATTCCAGAAACAGTACCAGGTCAACGTCGACCCCGACTCGCTCGTGGCCTTCAAGATCCCCCTGACCCGGGTCATCGAGGCGATCCGGCAGGGAAACAGCGACGTCGGCGGGCGCCTCGTCGAATTCGGCGGGGCCGAGTACATGGTCCGGGGGCGCGGCTACGCCCGCTCGGTCGCCGATCTCGAGTCGATCGTGGTCGGCGACGACGGCAAGGGGACCCCGATCCTGATCCGCGACGTGGCCCGGGTGAGCCTGGGCCCCGACATCAAGCGCGGTGTTGTCGATCTCGACGGTGAGGGCGACACGGTGGGCGGCATCGTGATCATGCGCTCCGGCGAAAACGCCCTGAACGTCATCGACCGGGTCAAGGAGAAGATCGAGAGCATCCGGCCGTCCCTGCCGCCGGGGGCCGAGCTGGTGACGACCTACGATCGCTCCGAGCTGATCCGGCGATCCATCGACAATCTCAAGGAGGAGCTGCTGATGGAGATGGTCATCGTCAGCATCGTCATCCTCCTCTTCCTCTGGCACATCCCCTCCGCCATCGTGCCGATCGTCACCATCCCGGTCGCCGTCATCCTGGCCTTCATCCCGATGTATTTCATGGGCGTGACCTCCAACATCATGTCGCTCGCCGGCATCGCCATCTCGATCGGCGTCCTCGTCGATGGCGCCATCGTCGAAGTGGAAAACGCCTACAAGAAGCTGCAGCTCTGGGAGGCCGGCGGCCGCGTCGGCGACTATCACGCCGTCCGGCTGAACGCGCTGAAGGAGGTCGGCCCGTCCGTCTTCTTCTCGCTGCTCGTGATCGCCGTCGCCTTCATGCCCATCTTCACCCTGGTGGATCAGGAAGGGCGGCTGTTCAAGCCGCTCGCCTACACCAAGAACCTGGCGATGGCGATCGCGGCCATCCTGGCGATCACCCTCGACCCGGCGATGCGGATGCTGTTCACCCGCATGGACCGGATGAATTTCCGCCCCCGGTGGCTGGCGGGGCTGACTCACCAGGTCGTCGTCGGGACCTACTACCCCGAGGAGAAGCATCCGATCAGCCGCATCCTGTTCCGGATCTACGAGCCCGCCTGCAAGGCGGTCCTGAAGTTCCCCGCCGTCGCGATCGTCACGGCGCTGCTCCTCGTCCTGAGCACCATCCCGGTCTACCTGAGCCTCGGGTCGGAGTTCTTCCCACCCCTGGACGAAGGGACGCTCCTCTACATGCCGACGACCCTCCCCGGCATCTCCGTGACCGAGGCGGAGCGGCTGCTGCAGACGATGGACAAGGTCATCGGCGAAGTGCCGGAGGTCGTGCGCGTGTTCGGGAAGGCGGGGCGGGCCGAGACCTCGACCGACCCGGCGCCGTTCTCGATGATGGAAACCACCATTCTCCTGAAGCCGCCCTCCGAGTGGCGCAGCGTGCCGCGCTTCTACTCCCGATGGCCGGAGTTTCTGCAGGTTCCGCTGCGCCATCTCTGGAACGACCGGATCACCAAGGAGGACATCGTCGCCGAGCTCGACCAGAAGCTGCGGTTCCCCGGGGTCACCAACGCCTGGACGATGCCGATCAAGGCGCGCATCGACATGCTGACGACCGGCGTCCGGACGCCGATCGGCATCAAGATCTACGGCGCCGACCTCGCGGTGATCGAGCGGATCGGGGCCGCCGTCGAGAACGCCCTGCAGGCGGTGCCCGGGACCCGCAGCATCTACTCCGAGCGCACCGCGGGCGGCTACTTCGTCGATTTCACCCTGAAGAGGGAGGCGCTGTCCCGTTACGGTCTGTCGATCCAGGACGCCCAGATGATCATCCAGTCGGCCATCGGCGGAGAGACGGTCACGACCACGGTCGAAGGACGGGAGCGCTATACCGTCAACGTGCGCTACGCCCGGGAGATGCGCGACAGCCTCGAGCGCCTGCAGCGCGTGCTGGTGCCGACCATGTCGGGGGCGCAGATCCCCCTGGCGCAGATCGCCGACATCGCCCTCGCCACCGGCCCCGCCATGATCCGCGACGAGAACGGCATGCTCGCCGGTTACGTCTACGTCGATATCGCCGGCCGCGACATCGGCGGCTACGTCGAGGAGGCGAAGCGGATCGTGGCGGACAAGGTCGCGCTCCCGACCGGGTATTCGATGCAGTGGAGCGGGCAGTACGAGAACATGCTGCGCGTGCGGGAGCGCCTGAAGGTCGTCGTTCCGATCACGGTGTTCCTCATCTTCATCCTTCTCTACATGAACACGCGCTCACCGGTGAAGGCGATGATGGTCATGCTGGCGGTGCCGTTCTCCGTCATCGGCGCCGTCTGGCTGGTCTACCTCCTCGGGTACAACGTCTCGATCGCGGTCTGGGTCGGGATGATCGCCCTGATGGGGCTCGACGCCGAGACCGGCGTGTTCATGCTGCTGTTCCTCGATCTTGCTTACCACGACGCCGTCCGGGCGGGGAAGATGCGGACCCGGGAGGACCTGCGCGAGGCGATCATCCACGGGGCGGTGAAGCGGATCCGCCCCAAGATGATGACGGTCACCGCCGCCTTCATGGGATTGATGCCGATCATGTGGTCGCTGGGGACCGGCGCCGACATGATGAAACGGGTGGTCGCCCCGATGATCGGCGGCCTGTTCACGTCGTTCATCCTCGAGCTGCTCATCTACCCGCCGATCTACGAGATCTGGAAGTGGAACTTCGAGATGAAGCGGGGCGCCGTGGACCCGTCCGCCCTGCCGCTTCCGGAGCGCGCCGGGGGGCTATAATCGGCAGCGTGACGCGGCGGACGGCATCGATCGTCTCACTGCTTATCGTGGCATTCGCGGTCGCGCTGGGGCCGGCGGCCTGCGTGCGCCAGGCCGAGCATTGCTGGGTGTGCGACCGGGAGATCCACCCCGGGGTGGTGGCGACCATCACGCTTCAGGACGGCAAGCGGGTGCACGCCTGCTGCCCGCGGTGCGCCCTGCACTACAAGACCGAGGCCGGGAACCGGGCCGGCCGGATCCAGGTGACCGATTTCGCCGGCGGGGGGGCGTTGCCGTTCGAGTCGGCCTGGCTGGTCGAGGGGAGCGACGTCACCCCCTGTATGCACCACCCGCCGGTTGTCGACGAAACCCGCAATCCCTTGCAGGTCTGCTACGACCGCTGCATGCCGAGCCTGATCGCCTTCGGCTCGGGCGAGGCGGCCCGCGCCTTCATGAACGAGCACGGCGGGACGCTGCACGACCCGGGCCAGCTCCCGGCCCTGCCGACCGTTCCGCGTTAGGACGCTGCGGTGGTGGTGCCCGGCGCCTCGGCCCCGGTGCGCAGCGGGATGACGGTCATCGGCAGTCCCTTCCACTGCAGGCGCCGCTGCACCTGGTAGGCGGTCTCGTTGTGCAAGAGGCGCTGCCACCAGGACTCGCGCTTCCAGATCAGCTTGCCGCCGAAGAACATGACGCGCCGGTACTGCTTCGCAAGGTCGGCGCAGACCCGGTAGAGCCCCTCCACCGGGTCGGTGGTCACGGTGGTCGCCGAGGCGGCGTTCCAACCGAGTCGCCGCGCCAGCTCCACGTACTTCGCCAACGAGTCGTCGACCTGCGTCTTGAGGGAGGCGATCTCCTCCTTGCCCTTGAACGAGCCTGAGTCGATCACCGCGACCGAGACGAAGATGACATTGCGGTAGTAGCCGGGGAACATCTCTTTGAGCGACTGCAGCATGTGCAGGCCCATGCCGCTGTAGTCCCTGACCAGCAGCACGGCGGTCGGCTTCTTGGGATCCGGCTCGCCCCCCTGCGGTCCCTCGGCCGGCAGATCGAGCAGGTCCTGGTCGAGCCGCCGCAGCTGCGCCTCGACCGTGCGGTAGTGGCGGCGGACCCAGGCGCACCCGATCACCAGGAGGAAGGTGATCAGGAGGGTCTTCCAGGCGCCCTGCTCGAATTTCTCGACTGCCATGATCAGGAGGATCGTCAGGCAGAGCACCAGGCCGACGACGTGGACCGAGATGTGACGGGCCCAGCCCAGGTGCTTGCCGCGCGTCGACAGCCAATAACGGCACATCCCCATCTCGGTGAGCGAGAAGGTGGCGAACACGTTGATCGAGTACATGACCACCAGCGTGTCGACGCTGCCGCGGGTCAGGACCAGGAGGGCGGCGGCCGAGCATCCCATCAGGATCACGCCGTCCTTGGTGGTCAGCCGGTCCGACAGAGAGGCGAAGCGATGCGGCAGCCACGAGTCGACCGCCATGTTGGACATCACCCGCGGCCCGTCGATGAAGCCGGTCTGCGCCGCCACGAACAGCAGGGCCGCCTCGGAGGCGATGGTCAGCTGCACGAAGATCCAGCCCAGCGGCATGCCGCCGATCCGCCAGCCGCCCGCGACCCGGTCGGCAAGGACGGCGTTGAGCGTCTTGCCGGCCTCGGCCGCGCTCGGCGCCTCCAGGTACCCCTGCACGTCGAACAGGAGATAGCAGACCAGAATGCCGGCGGCGGTGAAGGCGAGCGACACCGCCATGTACAGCATCGTCCGCTTGCCGGTCTGCACCTTCGGCTCGCGCATGATGGCGACGCCGTTCGACACCGCCTCGATGCCGGTGAAGGTGCCGCCGCCGAGGGCGAACGCCCGGATGAAGATCAGGAACAGCCCCCAGGCGCCGAAGGTGCCCAGGCCGTCGCTGAAGCCGGTCGACACGCCACGCGCCACCTCGACCGCCTGACCCGCGTGACCGCCGATGCCGGCGAGGATCAGGATGAGGTGGGTGCCCACGAACACCAGGAAGATCGGCATCACCACCTCGACCGACTCCTTCACGCCGCGCAGGTTCATCACCAGGAGCGCCGTCAGCACCGTCACCTCCAGCAGGAGCTTCAGATCGAGGTTGGCCCGCACGGCCCGCGGGAGGAGATCGAAGATCGCGTCGCCGCCCGCGGCGATCGAGGTCGTGATGGTCAGGGCGTAGTCGACCAGCAGGGCGCATCCCGACACCACCCCCGCCTGCCGGCCGAGCAGCTTGGTCGCCACGACATAGCCGCCGCCGCCGTGCGGGAACTGCTCGATGACGCGGGTGTACGCGTAGGAGATGACGAAGACCGTGAACGCCGTCGCCAGCGCCAGCAGGATCGCCAGGTACCACTGGCCCTCGAGCCGGCCGGTGACCGGGTTCTTGACCAGCAGATTCTTGAACGCCTCCGCCGGGCCGTAGGCCGACGACGACAGCCCGTCGGCGCCCAGGCCGACCCAGGCGAGCAGCGCCACCAGGGAAATCTTGTGGAAGACGCGCGGGTCCTGCACGTCACGCGGCGCGCCGGACAGGCGGCGCAGCGCGCGGTCGAGCAGCGAGGGCTCTTCGAGCGGGTCGACGGGCGGATCGCGGTCAGGGGCCATCGGGCGCTCCATCTCCCGGGGGCGCAACTCGATGGGCGCCTCCCTCACGACGCCTGCGAGGTTAGCTGACGGGCTCGGGTGTGAAGGTCCCCGGCGCTGACGCGCTTCGCCCCGACTACCTGGTTCCCCCGCCCCTCTCCGATGGAGGATTCGGCGACAGGGCAGGTGTTCTACTCCCCGTCCGGTCGTCTGTCAAGCGAGCCGCGGGCGGTGGCAATCCACCATGCGAAACCCCGGCGTCAACGTTCTGACATCGGGTCGGCCGGGGAGCCGTCCGGCGCCTTGCCTGCCGTCGAATCGTGCCTATCTTTCCGCCTGTGAAGCTTTTCTTCGGGGTCACCGTTGGTCGAATCGGACGGGAGAAAAACATGACGGCCAGCCAGTCCGGGCGGTTCTGCCCCGTGGCCGTCGTCACGCTGCTGTTGATGGTGCCCTCGACCGCGGCCCGCTGCGATCCGACTTCGCAAACACCGGAAGCGGATGGGTCGGGGCCCGAGGACTCGGAGCAGGGGATGGTCGTCCGGTACGGACCGGTCGTCGCGTCCTTTCAGTTCTTCGGGGACGTCGGGGCAACCTATGACCAGAGGCCGCCTGCGGCTGCCGCGCACGCATCGCTGGTCACCGGCTCGTTCGACTTCTTCTCCTCGGTGCGTCTCAGCGATCACCTCCAGACGCTGGCCGAAATCGTCGCGGAGTTCGACGACGACACCAACGAGGTGGCGTTCGAGCTGGAGCGGCTCTGGGGCGCCTACGCCCGGAGCGACGCCTTCTATCTGAAACTGGGTCGCGAGCACTCTCCGGTCAGCCGCTGGAACCGGCGCTACCACCATGGCCGGATCTACTGGCCCGCCGCCAGCCAGCCGTTCGTCGCCCGCTTCGAGGACCAGGGCGGCCTGCTGCCGATTCATCAATCGGGCCTGGAACTCGGCGGCACCTGGCGCGGCAGGGCGGGGGCGTTGAGCTATACGGGCGTCGTCTCGAATGGCCGGGGATTCGAACGCGTCGAAGTGACCAATGCCACCGATCGTAACGATCAGAAGGCCTGGGACGCCGGCGTCGCGTGGGCCCCGCCGGGGAGCTCGACGCTGAAGCTCGGCCTCAACTACCACCACGATCGGATCCCGGCCGACCCCGCGGTCATCGGCGCGGAGGACCTTCGCGAATCGATCGCCACGATCTTCGGCGAGTTCCGGGCCGGCCGCCTCGAGGCCCAGATCGAGGTCGTCGCGATCGAGCACGAAGCGATCGCCTCGGCACAGGAGTTTCGCAATCGTTCGGGCTACCTTCAAGTCAACTTCAACGCCGGCGACGTCGTCCCCTATGGACGGCTGGACATCCGGAGCATGGAGCAGGACGACCCGTTCTACAGCCCCGATGACCTCGACCTCGATCGCTGGGAGGCGATCGCCGGCGTGCGGCTGGGGCTCGGCGACCATGGGGCCCTGAAGATCGAGGGGGGCTACAGTCAGGGCGAGGAGAGGGACTCCGGGACCGGCGCCATCGACCGGCGCGGCGCCGTGGGCGCGACCCTGGCGCTTGAGTGGGGGTTCTGATGAGGGCAACCTTCCGATGGTGCGTCGCGCTGGGCCTGCTGGCCACCGTGCCCGCGCTGAGCCGGCCGGTTGCCTGCGACGAAAGGGACCAGGGGGAAATCCTGGCGGTGATCGTGAATCCCGCCAACAACTCTCCCGACCCGTCGTTCGAGGAGCTCCAGTTGATCCTCCGGATGGAGCGTCAGTTCTGGAAGGACGGGCGGCGGGTCGTGCTGATCCTGCCGGCCGGCGGCTCGGCGGAGAAGGACCTCCTGCTGGAGAAGGTGTATCACACGACCGACGCGGAGCTGCGGCACGACTGGGCCCGGCGACTGTTCGCGGGAGAGATCCCGGCGGTTCCCTCCACGCTGAGGACGAGCGAAGCGCTGGTGGCGGCTGTCAAGCGCGCCCCGGGGGCGATCGCGGTCGTCCCCGCCGCGTCGGTCGGCCAGGGGGTGCGCATCCTGGCGGTGGGCGGAAAGCGACCCGGGGAGCAGGGCTACCCGCTCTCCAAGGGCGGCTGCTGAGAGATGCGACCCCAGGGACACCGTCTGCTGATCCGCACCTGCGCGGTCATCCTGGGGATTCTAATCCTCGCGATCGCCATCCCCGCGGCCATGACCCTCCGATACGAGGACCGGCTGTTCCGCACCACCCTGCGCGAGCGGGCCGAGTCGACGGCCCGGACCGCCGCCCTGGTCGTTTCCGATGCCCTGGCCGCCGACGATCTGGACAGCCTCAGCCGGTTCGTCGTCACCCTCGATCATGAAGATCCGGAGATCACCGCGGCGATGGTCTGCGATCGCGACGGCCGCATCGTCGCCCACTCGCATCCCGATCTCGAGGGAACCGTCATCGCCGGGGAGCGCACGCCGCCCGAGACGATCGTCGTGCACGAGCGGGTCCCCACGGAGGGGGCGCGCACTCTCGAGGTGTCCGCCCCCGTGCGGGTGAGCGGGGAGGCGTGGGGGACGCTGCGTCTCGAGGTGCCGCTCGCGTCGATCGAAGCGGAGATCCGCCAGGCGACGCTGCGCGTCGTGCAGGTGGGCGGGTTGCTGATGGCGATCGGCGGTCTGTGCGCCTTCTGGCTGGCGCGATCGGTGGCGCAGCCGGTTCGGCGCCTCATGGAGCTGGCGGGCGAGGTCGGCCGCGGCAATCTCGCGGTGCGCGCCGACATCCGCTCGCACGACGAGGTCGGGTGGCTCGCCCGGTCGTTCAACGCCATGGTGGAAGGGCTGTCGCGATCGCGCGACGAGATCCGGCTCGGCACCGAACAGTTGGAGCGTGCCTGCCAGCGGGCCGTCGAGCTGGCGCAGCGCGCCGAGGAAGCCAGCCTCGCCAAGTCGCAGTTCCTCGCCAACATGAGTCACGAAATCCGCACGCCGATGAACGGGGTCATCGGCATGACCGATCTGCTCCTGGGGTCGGAGCTGCCGGCCCGCGAGCGCCGTTTCGCGGAGACCGTCCGCCGCTCGGCCGAGTCCCTCCTGGAGATCATCAACGACATCCTGGACTTCTCGAAGATCGAGGCGGGCCGGCTCGAGCTCGAGACGGCGGACTTCGACCTGCGCCAGGTCGTGGAGGACGTGGCCGAGCTGCTCGCCCCGCGCGCCCACTCCAAGGGGATCGAGCTGACGGTCGACATGACCGATGACGTCAATCGGGAGGTGCGCGGCGACCCCGGCCGCCTCCGGCAGATCCTGGTCAACCTGGCCGGCAACGCGGTGAAGTTCACCGATCGGGGCGAGGTCGTCCTGAAGGTGCGCCTCGCCGAAGGGGGGCTGCAGGGCGACATGGTGCGCTTCGACGTGCGTGACACCGGCATCGGCGTCGCGCCGGAGCTGCGCCAGAAGATCTTCGGGGCGTTCATGCAGGCCGATGGCTCGATGACGCGCAAGTACGGCGGCACCGGCCTGGGGCTGGCGATCTCCAAGCAGCTGGCGGAGATGATGGGCGGCAGCGTCGGTCTCGAAAGCGAGGTCGGGAAGGGTTCCAGGTTCTGGTTCACCGTCCGGCTGGCGCGGCAGGCCGGCGCCGCACGACCTCACCGGACGCGGGCCCTGGATGGGCTGCGCGTGCTGATCGTCGATGATAACGCCACGAACCAGGACGTCCTGCACCATCAAGTGCTGGCCTGGGGCATGCAGGACGCCGTGGCCGACAGCGGCCCGCGGGCACTGGCGCTTCTGCGCGACGCGGCGGCGCGCCGGGAGCCGTTCGACCTCGCCCTCGTCGACATGATGATGCCCGAGATGGACGGACTGGAGCTGGCGCGCCAGATCAAAGCGGATGCCGCGATCGCCTCGGTGCAGCTGGTGTTGCTGACCTCCGTGGGTCTCCGCGGTGACGCCGCCGAGGCCCGCGGCGCCGGATTCAACGGGTACCTGAGCAAGCCGATCCGGCAGATCGAGCTGTTCGAATGCCTCAAGGCGGTGATGGGGCGGGCGACCGGCGCGCCGGGGCTCGTCACCCGGCACTCGGGCGCACCCGACCGGGTGCCCGGGCTGGCGAAGATACTGCTCGTCGAGGACAACGACATCAACACGCAGGTCGTCCAGCTCATGCTCGAATCGCTGGGTTGCAGCGTCGAGGCCGTGTCGGACGGTCTCGAGGCGCTCCGGAAGACGGCCGAAAACCAATACGACCTGATCTTCATGGACTGTCAGATGCCGCACATGGACGGGTTCGAGGCCACCGCGGCCATCCGCGCGCAGGAAAAGAAGCAGGGACGCGAACGGAAGACCCCGATCGTCGCCTTGACGGCCAACGTCATGTCGGGGGACCGCGAGCGCTGCCTGGCGGCGGGGATGGACGACTACCTGGGCAAGCCGGTGCGCAAGGAAGATCTGCGGGGGAAGCTGGAGCGCTGGCAGCAGGTGAGCCTGGACGGAAGCGGCGCGCCGGCACCCCGTGCCGGCCGAAACGCACCGGCAGCGCCGCGCGCGGCGGGGAGCAAGACGCCGGTGGACCCGAAGGCGCTGGCGATTATCCGCGATCTGCAGCGGGAAGGGATGCCCAACGTCCTCTGTCGCATGGTCCGCCTCTACCTCGACCATACCCCCGAACTTCTGAAGAAGATGCGGGCCGCGATCGACTCGAAGGACGCGCAGGCCATGTACCTGGCTGCCCACAACATCAAATCCAGCAGCGCCTTCCTCGGGGTCAGCGGCATGGCAGAGCTCTGCAAGGAAGTCGAAGCGCTCGGGCGCGCCGGCACGGTCGATGGAGCCGTTGACCGGCTGAAAGAGATGGAGGCGGAATACGCCCGGGCCGCGCAGGCCCTCGAGAAACTCCCCGAGCTGGCCGCCGCCTGACGTGTCATCCGGCCTGGCGGGCCGGCACAGTCCACCTCCGCCACCGCGGTTCATGCGGCGCTCGAACACGGATCGAGCGGCGACGTATGCGTAGCCGACTGTGCGTGGCAGGCGCGGAGGAGTATCCTCGCGGCGCGGGTGATGCGACCCGTGAAGATGGAGGTGTTGCATGGGCAGGACGATGAAAGCGTTCGTCATGAAGGGGATTGGCAAGGTCGGTTTCATGGAGAAGCCGGTCCCGGAGGCGGGACCGAACGATGCGGTGATCAAGACGACGCGGGCGCTCGTCTGCACTTCGGACGTGCACACGCTGAAGGGGGCGATCGGCGATCGCAGGGATTTGACGTTCGGTCACGAGGCGGTCGGGATCGTTGCGATGCTCGGTCGCGAGGTGCAGGGATTCAAGGAGGGGGATCGCGTCGCGGTCAACGCCATCACCCCCTGCTACAAATGCGACAACTGCCAGAGGGGGTTCACCTCGCAGTGCGGCCAGATGCTCGGCGGCTGGAAGTTCGCCAACATCAAGGACGGCTCCTTCGCCGAATACTTCCACGTGAATGACGCGATGGCGAACCTGGTGCACCTCCCGAAAGCCGTTCCCGATGATGTCGCCGTCTACGCCTGCGACATGATGTCGACCGGCTTCATGGGAGCGGAGCACGCGGCCATCCCGATCGGTGGCAGCGTCGCCGTCTTCGCGCAGGGCCCGGTCGGACTCATGGCGACGGTGGGGGCGCGGCTGCTGGGCGCCGGCCTCGTCATCGCCGTCGAGAGCGTCGCGAAGCGACAGGAGCTCGCGCGGCGCTTCGGGGCCGACGTGGTCGTCGATCACACCAAGCAGGACGCGGTCGGGGAGATCCGCCGCCTGACCGGCGGGGACGGAGTCGACGGGGCGATCGAGTGCCTCGGAAGCCAGCCGACCTTCGAAGCCTGCGTCAGGGCGACGCGTCCTGGTGGGACGATTTCGATCGCCGGCTATTTCGGCGGCGCGGACTACGTGCAGATCCCGCGAGTCGACTGGGGCGTCGGGATGGGCCAGAAGGTGATCCGCACCGGACTCTGCCCAGGAGGTCGGGAGCGGATGTCGCGGCTGATCAGGTTGCTCGAAGCCGGCCGCGTCGACCCGACGCCGCTGACCACCCATCGCTTCAAGTTCGACCAGGTCGACAAGGCACTGCAGCTGATGGCTTCCAAGGAAGACGGGATCATCAAGCCGCTCATCCTGTTCGAGTCCTGAGCGGCGGTCGCGGGCGCCGATCGGAGCCCGTGATCGCTGGCGCCGGGCGAGGCGACGCTACACCGACCGGATGATGCCGTCGTGAAAAAAAAGGGGGTGGCCGAGGCCACCCCCTTCGCATCTTCATGACCTGTAGGATGATTTTTGGTGGCGGGGGCGAGATTTGAACTCGCGACCTTTGGGTTATGAGCCCAACGAGCTACCAGGCTGCTCCACCCCGCGACGCGGTGGGCATTATCGCAGCGCCGAGCGGGCTTGTCAACGAACGGCGCCGGTGGACGGGGCGGTGCCCGGAGGGGCGGCATCGCCGTTCTGGAACAGGAACAGGATCTCACCCGGGCGGGACAGCCCGAGATCCTCGCGGGCGACCGTCTCGATGCGGTAGGGGTCGCGGCGCAGTGCCTCGATGTCGCCCGCCAGGGTGGCGTTCTGCTGCCGCAGCATCGCGACCTCCTGGCCGAGCCGGGCCCGGGTGCCGCGCTGCCGAAATCCCTGGATCAGCCCCATGTCGCCGAACAGCGAGTTGAACAGCAGCGACAGTGCGATGAACCAGAACAGGATCCGCAGGCCGATGCGCCGCAGATCGGACGGCGGCGGGGCCGGCCGGCCCGACTCGGCGGTCCTGGCATCATGGCGCGTCATCGACCCCCCGCCCCTCCGGCCGCCCGGCGGGGCGCCAGCACGCCGCGCCCCGCGTAGACGGCCCGGTCGCCCAGCTCCTCCTCGATCCGCAGCAGTTGATTGTACTTGGCGACCCGCTCGCTGCGCGACGGGGCGCCGGTCTTGATCTGCCCGAGACCGAACGCCACCGCCAGGTCGGCGATGCAGGTGTCCTCGGTCTCGTCGCCGACCAGCTGCACGGCGTCGCCGAGTGCCTTGGTCAGCATGACCCAGCCGTCCCAGTCGCTCTCCGCCATGCCGTCCTCGATCGACAGGATCGGCCGCCGGCGGACCAGGTCGGCGTACCAGGCGACCAGCTCCTCGCTCGTCCGGCGCGGCGGCGTCTCCGCCTCAAGCCGGTAGGCGCCGTCCTCGTACAGCTCGCTGGCCGCCACGTCGAGCGCGATGCCGACGTCCTCGCCGGGGCGGTAGCCGGCGGCCCTGACGGCGGTGAGCACCTCATCGAGCGCCTCGCCGTTCGAGCCGACGTTGGGGGCGAAGCCGCCCTCGTCGCCGACCCCGGCGCGCTGGCCGAGCGTGTGGAGGGTGTCGCGCAGGGCGTGGAAGACCTCCGCGCCCATGCGCAGGGCCTCGCGGAACGACGCCGCCCCGACCGGCACGACCATTCGCCCCCAGGCGCGACGCGTCGGGCGTGCCGTCCGCCTCGCGCAGGCGGGCGTCCAGCGCCTCCTGGCCGACGGGATCGAGACCGCGCACCGCCGGGGCGAGGACGGTATTGACGTTGGCGACCGCCTTCAGGACGCCCCTGCCGCGGTAGCGCTTCGGGTCGCCGTCGCGCAGCTCGAGCGCCTCGCGCGAGCCGGTGGACGCGCCGGATGGCACCGCGGCGCGGCCGGTGGCGCCGTCGTCCAGCCGCACGTCGACCTCGACCGTGGGGTTGCCCCTCGAATCGAGGATCTCGCGGGCCTTGATGTCGCTGATGTGGGCCACAGGATCGCTCCAGTGCCTTCGGAGCGCTCCGCGGGTCGGGGAACGCTCCGGCTCAGGCGATGTACTCGCGCGCCGCCTGCAGCAGCGCGTCCAGTTCCTTGTTGGTGCGCGCCTCCACGTAGCAGCGCAGCACCGGCTCGGTGCCCGACGGGCGGAACAGCACCCACGACCCGTCGCCGAGGATCAGCTTCCGCCCGTCGGTCGTGTCGCAGCGCGTCACGCGCCGGCCGGCGAAGTTCGAAGGGATCTCCTCGAGCCGCCGCGCCAGCCGGTCGCGCCCGGCGGCATCCATATGATAGTCGAGCCGGCGGCTGACGAGCGGGCCGACCTTGTCGAACAGATCGCGGACCTGGAGCCGGAGCGGCTTGCGCCGCACCGCCACCATCTCGGCCGCCAGCAGGCCGGCCAGGATGCCGTCCTTCTCGGGAACCCAGCCGCGCAGGCTCATGCCGGCGCTCTCCTCGCAGACCAGGAACGCCCGGCCCGACATCAGGTGCTCGCCGAGGAACTTGAAGCCGACCGGCGTCTCGTACAGCGGCCGGCCGTGGTGGGCGCAGACCGCGTCGAGCAGGTGGGTGGTGGCGACCGAGCGGCCGACGCCGCCGGGCAGCCGCCGCGTCTCCAGAAGAAAATCGGCGAGCAGCGCCAGGAAGAGGTTCGGCGGGATGAACGCCCCGCCGGCATCGACGATGCCGAAGCGGTCGCCGTCGCCGTCGGTCGCCAGCCCCAGGTGCAGGCCGCCGCGGCGGACCAGGCGCGCCAGGGCACGAAGCTGCGTCTCGCCGCAATCCGGCCCCTCGCCGCCGAACTCCGGGTGGGGCGCGCCGTGCACGACTTCGAGCGAGCGCGCCGCCTTCGCCAGGATGCCGTCGAGGTAGCCGATCGACGCCCCGTAGCGCGGGTCGCACGCCAGCCGCAGGCGGGCCTTCTTGATCGCCGTCATCCGGACCAGCCGCGACAGCCCCTTGAAGTACGCCGCCCGCACGTCGAGGGAACGGATCCGCCGGCCGGCCTCCGGTGGCGGCGCCGGGACGGCATCCGGCAGGGCGGCCTCGATCCGGCGGGTGACCTCCGGCAGGGCCGGCGCCCCTTCGGCGGTCGAGAACTTCAGGCCGCTGTACTCCGGCGGGTTGTGGCTGGCGGTGATGTTGATGCCGCCGGCGCGGCGGCCGCTGACGATGGCGAAGGCGACCGCCGGGGTCGGCACCGGAGCGGGGGAGAGCCACACCGGGATGTCGCGCGACGCGAGGACCAGGCCGGCCTCGCGGGCGAAGCGGCCGGACATGAAGCGAGTGTCGTAGCCGACGAAGGCGCCCCGCCTGGCGGCGCCCGATTCCAGCAGGACCTGCGCGATCGCGGCGGCCGCCCGGCGGACGTTCGCCAGGGTGAACTCCTCGGCGATCACCGCCCGCCACCCCGAAGTTCCGAAGCGGATCACGGCGCCTTCCTTGACCCTGTCCGGACGCGGCACCTATAATGACCGGCGTGAGCGATCTTCAAGTGGTCCTGGTGCTGGTCACCACGTCGACCGAGAAAGAAGCCGCCGACATCGCCTCGGCGCTGGTCGAGCGCGAGGAGGCCGCCTGCGTCAACATCGTCCCGATGGTCCGGTCGGTGTACCGCTGGAAGGGCAGCGTCTGTCGCGAGACCGAGCAGCTGCTGATGGTCAAGACGACGCAGGCGCTCCTCGAAGACGTCAAGAAGACGGTGCGCGAGCTGCATACCTACGAGCTTCCCGAGCTGATCGCGCTCAACGTCGACGACGGCGATCGGAACGCCCTCAACTGGATCGGCAGCGTGGTCAAGGGAGGGCGGGAGAACTTCTGATCCCCGCCCGTCCGTCCTCTAGCGCGCATTGAGCCGGCGGAACGCCTGCAGGAAACAATCGACCATCGACAGCTTCCGTCCGGCCTCCGTCAGGTAGATGGTCTCCATTTCCTTGAGATAAACCGGCGCGCCGCGGCGCGGCGCGAAGTCGCGCACGAAGTCGGCCATCTGCGGCTCGCGCTGCGCCACCGGCATGCCGAGGTAGATCTCCCGGATCCGGCCGGCGGCCATCTGCAGGGCGGCGATCCACCCCTCGACGAACACCTGCCGCTCGCGCGCCGACATCGACAGCCAGCGGTCGTAGTCGAGCCGATCCGACAACGGACCGGTCGGAGCGACGGGCGGGGGCGGGGGGAGCTTCGGAGCCTCGGGCTGGGCGGCGGCCGGCGGCGGCGTCGGGGTCGGCTCGAACAGCGACGGTTCGTCCTGCGCCAGCGCGGTGGCCCCTCCGGACCAGCCGGCCATTCCGATGATGGCCAGCGCAACGCCAGCCGCAGACAGCCTCCTCATGCTTCCTCCCGTGTCCTCGATCGCCGGGCGCCTCAAGCGGCGCGCGGGCGGGCGGTATTCTAAGCGATCACGACGCCCGCAGCGCCTGATCGAGATCGCCGATGATGTCGTCGACATCCTCGCAGCCCACCGAGATCCGCACCAGGCCGGCGGTGATCCCGAGGCGCGCGCGGTCCGCGGCCGGAACCGAGGCGTGCGTCATGCTGCTCGGCTGGCAGACGAGCGTCTCGATGCCGCCGAGGCTCTCCGCCAGGGCGCACAGCCGCAGCCGCTCGAAGAAGCGCGGCGCCGCAGCCTCGTCCTTCAGGGTGAACGAGATCATGCCGCCGAAGCCCCGCTGCTGGCGCTGCGCCAGGGCGTGCTGGGGGTGCCCCGGCAGCCCGGGATAGAGCACCGTCGCGACCCGGGGGTGCGCGGCCAGGAAGGCCGCGGTCTTCCGGCCGTTGTCGTCGTGCGCCTTCATCCGCAGCGGCAGCGTCTTGATGCCGCGCAGCACCAGCCAGGAGTCGAACGGCGAGAGGATGGCGCCGGCCGAGTTCTGCACGAACTTGATCCGCTCGGCGTGCTCGTCGCGCGCCAGGATGGCGGCGCCGCCGACGCTGTCGGAATGGCCGTTGAGGTACTTGGTGGTGCTGTGGACCACGACGTCGGCCCCCAGCGCCAGCGGCCGCTGCAGGAACGGGGTCAGGAAGGTGTTGTCGACGACGCTGACCAGGCCGCGCGACCGGCACAGCGCCGCGACCGCTTCGATGTCGGTCAGGCTCATGATCGGGTTGGTCGGGGTCTCGACGTAGACCATCCGGGTCCGCGGCCGCAGCGCCGCCTCGATGGTCTCGAGCCGCGACGTGTCGACGAAGGAGAACTGCAGGCCGTAGTCCTGCAGGACGCTGGTGAACAGCCGGTAGGTGCCGCCGTAGACGTTGTCGCTGACGACCGCGTGATCGCCGGTCTTCAGGAGGGTCATGACGGCGCTGATCGCCGCCATCCCCGAGGCGAAGGCGTACGCGGCCCGGCCGCCCTCGAGGGTGGCGAGGTTCTCCTCCAGGGCCGAGCGCGTCGGGTTGATGGTGCGGGCGTAGTCGTAGCCGCGGCTCTTGCCGAGACCTTCGTAGGCGTAGGTCGAAGTCTGGTAGATCGGGGTCATGATCGCCCCGGTCGTCGGGTCGGGACGGACGCCGGCGTGGATTGCGTCGGTGGCAAACCCCATCAGGTCACCTCGTCGGGAAGGCCCCGGCTCGGATTGGTCCTACCGCACCTCGAGGGCGATGCCGAACTGGGCCGCCTCGTCGAGCCGCTGGGTCACGTGGTCGAAGTCGATGCTGAACTGGGCCGACTCGCCGGGGCTGACGGTGCCGAGCTTGGTCCCGGTCGTGCCGGCGCCGATCAGCCGGGTCTCCTGGTCGTACAGCACGACGGCGATGCCGACGCTGATCTGCCGGGAGGAGCCGTTGCTGATCTTGGCCGTGGCCTTGTAGCCGGTCTTGACGCGCATCAGGGTCGCCGGCCACTCGAACTTGATCTGCTCGGCGTGGACGTCGCCGACCGCCAGGTCGAGCGTCAGCCACTTGTTCCCCTCGAAGCGGTAGCGGGCGGCGGCGCTGTCGGCCGACGCGGTGGAGAGTCCGGCGCAAAGGCACAGCAGCGCCAGCAGGGCCGCGCCCCGGCGCGGCGCCGCGGCGAATGGTCGCAGGCAGGTCCTCATCGGGTCACCCCTCGAACTTGATCTGCTTGACGGACGAGTTGACGATGAACACCCGCACGTTGTTCTCCTGCGGGTCGGCGGGGACGAAATAGAAGCCGAGACTGTTGGGGGAGTACTCCTCGGTGAAGCCGAAGATCCGCTCGCCATCGCGGAACTCGACGATGGTCTTCTGGCCGGGGGCGCCGCCCGCCGCGAACCGCTTGGCGCGATCGACCTGCCGCCGCATCGAACCGTAGTCCTTGACGTAGAACAGCGCCTTCAGCTCCTCCAGCCGGATCGTCGTCGGGATGCCGCCCCCCTCGCTCGGCAGCAGGTGGAAACTGTCCGCATCCGGGCGGAAATCCTGCGTGAACCCGCGCTGGGTCTTGCCGTCCTTGTAGTGCGCCACCACCTTGTCTTCCATCCGCGCCTCCATGACCGGTTGAGTGCAAGGTGCGCCGCCACGGCCGGGGGAATCTTACTGCGGCCGGGCCGTCCGGAGCAAAGACCCTGGAGCCCGCCCGGCGATCCGACCGCGCCCCGCGATCACGTTCAGTTCGTGACGATGGCCGCGTTACGGTCGTCGAACGGAATACCGAGATCGGTTGGCGTGCCGAAGGTGTTGTTGTCGAGGATTTCGCAATCGCCGTTGCCGGGTCCTGTGACCAGCTGGATGCGACCCTCCTGCATGATGCTGATGCGCGCCGCCGCGCGGAAACCGATGGTTATGAGGGTTTCCGGGCCCGCCGGAATGTGGGACGACAGACACGCTGATTTCAGTTGCACGCCAACGAAGAGATGGCCGATGGTGTTGGCGCCGTTCGACCCGGTCAGATTGAATGCGCAGCCCGGGTCGCACGGGTCGCTGCCCGTGCCTCCGCCAGGCGGGCAGAGCCCGAGCGCCGTGGGGATCCCCAACTGACCGCCGCCGAGACCGGCCAGCTGAACCTTGCCCGGGTCGAATTGAACGTCCAGCGTGAATCCCCGATATTGCATTCCGCCCAAAGGCAGGAGAACGAGGTCGAAGGTCACCAGGTCGTCGGTGGCGATGTCGCCGGCCGCCTGCTTGAAGTAGGCCAGCGGACTCGATGTCGGCTCGGGGAGGTCCATCGTGACGCTCGCCACCACCGGCACGATGTCGCTTTCGGGCACATTGCCGCTGTGGCAGGCGCCCAGGAGCGCCGCCGTGGCGGCGATCACCAACCCGCTCGTC
>JAGYID010000223.1 GCA_018606725.1 Acidobacteriota bacterium | reverse complement strand
CGGCGCACGCCGGGGGGCATGGCGACCGGCGCGCCGGCGAGCGTCCCGCGGCCGGCGGGCGCCCCGCCGCCGGAGGACGTCCCAGCCGGCTCCTGAGCGGCACGCTGCAGCGCAATCCACGCGGCTTCGGCTTCGTGCGACCGGACACCGGGGGCACGGATGTCTACATCCCGCCGCACCAGCTCGAGGACGTCGGGGACGGCGACCGGGTGTCGGTGCGCGTCGTCAGCACCGATCGGGACGGGCGCGCCCGGGGCGATGTCATCAAGGTCCTCGAGCGCTCGCGCCGCCGCGTCATGGGGGTGTTCCGCGCCCAGGCCGGCCGCCCGCACCAGGGGATCGTCCAGGCGTACGACCGGCTGTATCGCACCGACATCGTGATCCCGGAGGGGGGTGGCGGGCGCGCCGAGGACGGCATGGTCGTCGGGGTGGAGATCCTCAGGCCGCCCGAGGAGCGCCGCGCCGCCGTCGGCCGCATCATCGAGGTGCTCGGCTTCCCGGACGAGCCGGGGATCGATCAGAAGACGATCATCCGCAAGTACGGGCTGCGCGAGCCGTTCCCCGAGGAGGTCCAGCGCGAGGCCGGGCTTATACCCACCGAGGTACCAGAAGAAGAGATCCGGCGGCGCGAGGACTTCCGCCACCTGCCGATCGTCACCATCGACGGCGAGACCGCCATGGATTTCGACGATGCGGTGTACGTCGAGCGCCGCGCCGACGGCGCCTGGGAGCTGCAAGTTCACATCGCCGACGTGGCGCACTACGTCGCCGCCTCGTCGCCCCTCGACCGCGAGGCGTTCGAGCGCGGCACCAGCGTGTACTTTCCGGGCACGGCGATCCCGATGCTGCCGCACGCGCTGTCGAACGGCATCTGCTCCCTGAACCCGCGGGTCAACCGGCTGGTGCTGTCCTGCATCATGACCATCGACCGGCAGGGGAAAGTCATCGGCCACCGCTTCGCGCGCGGCGTCATCCGCACCGTCGAGCGGATGACCTACACGGCGGTGGCGAAGATCCTCGTCGATCGCGATCCGGCGATGATGGAGCGCTACCGAGATCTGGTGCCTGCCTTCCGCCTCATGGAAGAGCTGTGCGGCATCCTCAACGGCCGCCGCCGGCGGCGTGGCAGCATCGACTTCGACCTGCCGGAGCCGGAGATCATCCTCGAAGTCACCGGCGCGATGATCGACATCAAGCCGCTGGAGCGCAACATCGCGCACCGTCTCATCGAGGAGTTCATGCTGGCCGCCAACGAGACCGTCGCCCTGCACCTGTGGGAGGCGCGCGTCCCGTCCCTGTACCGCATCCACGAGCGCCCCGACCCGAAGAAGCTCGAGGAGTTCGACGCGGTGGCGCACGCCTTCGGCTACCGGCTGCCGAAGCCTTACGAGGGGATCGAGCCGGCGGCGTTCCAGGCGATCGTCGAGATGGCGAAGGGGCAGCCGGAGGAGCGCTTCCTGTCGCGCCTGATGCTGCGCTCGATGAAGCAGGCGCGCTATTCCGAGGTCCGCGATATCCACTTCGGCCTGGCGACCTCCTACTACACCCATTTCACCTCGCCGATCCGCCGCTACCCGGACCTGATCGTGCACCGTATCCTGAAGCGCGTCCTCGCCGGCGGCGCCCTGCAGCCGCGCGAGCGCTCCGTGCTGGAGGACTTCCTGCCCGAGGCGGCCGGGCGGTCGTCGCGCCTGGAGCGCAACGCCGACGCCGCCGAGAACGAGCTGGTCGAGTGGAAGAAGCTGGCGTTCATGGCGGCGCGATTGGGGGAGGAGTTCGACGGCTTCATCGTTTCGGTCCATCCGTTCGGGTTCTTCGTCGAGCTGCGGGAGTTCTTCATCGACGGCCTGGTGCCGATCGACACGCTGCCGGGCGACGGCTACCGGTTCGCCGAGAAGACCCTCACCATCAAGGGGGAGCGCTTCGGGCGCGTCTTCAAGGTGGGCGACCCGGCGCGGGTGCGGGTCGACAAGGTCAACCCGTTCATGCTGGAGCTCGATTTCTCCCTGGTCGAGCCGGGGCGCGGGGCATCGGGAGGGGACGCCGCGGGACGCGGCGCGGCACGCACCGTTCCGGGGCGGGGCACCCCGGCGAAAGGCGGCCCGCCGGGACGGCCCGAGCCGGGGCGACGCGGGGCGGGGCGGCGGAGGCGGCCGTGAGGGACGATTCGTTCAGGGACTTCGTCCTGGACCAGCTCGGCGGGTTGGGGCCGGTGACCTGCCGGGCGATGTTTGGCGGGCACGGCCTGTCGCTCGGCGACCGGTTCTTCGGGATCATCCACAAGGGCCGGCTGTACTTCAGGACCGGGGCGCGCAGCGTCGGCGAGTATCTGAAGTGGGGCGCCCGCCCGTTCTGCCCGAACCGGAAGCAGACTCTCAAGACCTATTACGAGGTGCCGGGGGAGATCCTTGACGACCCGGACGGCCTGGTGACCTGGGCGCGGCGCGCCCTCGACGCCCGCCCGGCGAAGCGCGCGGCTCCGCGCACGGGCACGCGCGTGGCTTCGCCCACAGGCGGGGCCGCGCGGCGCCGGCGCGCCCGGCGCTGAGCCGGCGTCGGGCCCCGGGCTGCAGCGATGCCGCGCGGCTACGAGTTCTTCGAGCACACCGCCGATGCCGGCGCCCTGGTCCGCGGCGCGACGCTGCCGCGTCTGTTCGAGAACGCCTCCCTGGCGATGTTCGACCTGCTCTGCGACCGGCGCACCGTCCGGCCGCTGCGCCGCGTCCGGATCG
>JAGYID010000127.1 GCA_018606725.1 Acidobacteriota bacterium | reverse complement strand
GTCCTCCTCGCCGACGACCACCCGATCTTTCTCCAGGGCATGAAGGGTCTCCTGGAGCGCGAGAAGTTCGATGTCGTCGGCCAGGCCGCCGACGGCCGCCAGGCGGTCAAACTGGCCGGGAAGCTCAAGCCCGACGTGGCCATCCTTGATCTGGCGATGCCGCTCTTGAACGGGTTGGACGCCGCCCGGGAAATAGGGAAGGTGTCGCCCGGCACGAAGAAGATCCTCCTGACCAATTACACCGACGAGCAGTACATCCTCGATGCGCTGCGGGCGGGGGTGAACGGGTACCTCGTGAAAACGAAGGCCGCCGCCGACCTGATCCAGGCGATTCACGAGGTGTCGCGCGGGGCTCTCTACCTGAGCTCGGGCGTGTCGCGCGATCTCCTGCGGGCCTACCTCGAAAACGAGGCGAGCCGGGTCAATCCCCTGAGCGGGCGGGAGCGCGAAGTGCTGCAGCTGATCGCCGAGGGCAAGACGACCAAGGAGATCGCCGTCATCCTCGGCGTCAGCCCGAAAACGGTCGAGACGCACAGGATGCGGTTGATGGACAAGCTCGACATCCACGAGACGGCCGGCCTCGTCCGGTACGCCATCCGCCGGGGTGTCATCCAGCCGTGAACCGTTCGAGTCGGGGACGCTGTCCCCGCAGCGACCTGTGGGCTGCCGCCCTGGGTGGATTCCTGGCACTTGCCCTGGCGGGATCCGTGCAGGCGCAGACTTTCGACTCCGTGGGCGAGGGACTGATCGCCGGCCATTTCATCCTCCACCCTTCCATGTTCTACGGGTACACCTACGACAACAACGTCCTGTTCATGAGCACCGATCTGCCCGGCAGCGACCCCATCGCATCGGGCACCAATGTACTGGGGGCACGGATCCTGGCGGATCTGCCCATCGACGACAACCGGATCCGGATGGCCTACGCGCCCTTCTATCGCGGCTACACGAGCGATCACTTCCAGCCGGAGGATCGGCTCAACCACGTCTTTGACATCGAGGGATTGTTCCACACCGGCCACGCCATCACGCTCGCGTTCCGCGATCACTACGTGAATGGCACCGTCTCCCTGCAGGAGCAGGTTGAAAGGAACGGATCGTCGGTAGGGCTGGGCCATTACACGACCCACGACCCCCAGCTGGAGATCGGCGTGAGCGTGGGGGAGCGGCAAGGATTCTCTCTCGTCCCGGGCTACTCCCATTCGTCCTACACGGGGCTCTCCACGGCTGTCGGACAGATCGCGGATTACACCTACACGACGCGGAGGATCGAGGGGCGCTACAACTACAAGCTCAGCGAGCCGACGACCTTTTTCGGCTATACCGCGCTCGATAGAACGCTCCAGACCCGGACGGGCGTCTCGGACGTCACCATCCAATCCCGCTCGATCGGCCTCGGACTCATACGGACCGCCAACCAGAACATCGTGACGAATCTGTCGGCCGGCTACCAGACCCTGGATTTCGAAGGCGGAGTCGGGCAGAACTATCAGGGCCCGACCATCGAGGGCAACGTCACCTGGCAAGTGGCGGATCTCACCCAGATCGATGTCGGCTTCCTGAGGAAGCCGTTCCCATCCACCTCCATTTACATCAGTGGAGGCCGCGAGTTCGTGGCCAGCAACTACTACATTGCCACGGAGGGGCGGATCCACTGGATTCGCCAGATCGGCCGCAACACCTTCATGGACGCCAGCGCCCTGCTCCAGGACAACCAGTACGTCCCGCTGACGGGGGTTGGCCGCAGAGAGCGGCTGACCCGGCTGGAAGTCGGCACGGGACACCAGTTCATGAAGAACCTGCGAGGTTATGCCGGTCTCAATTTCGAGAGGCGCGATTCCAACGTCCTGCAGTTGAGCGGAGGGGTTGGCGCGGACCCCTTCCAATATGAGTTGTACCGCATCCTGTTCCGGCTTGAAGTGGGGTGGCTATGAAGCTCACGACTCCCGGATTGGTTTTCGCTGCCTGCCTCGCCCTGTGCCTGGCTTCCCCGGGCCTCCTCGTGGCCACCGCACCACCGCCCGGCGATGCCGTCGAAGCCCTCACTCTCCAGACATCGACGGACGGGGCGATCGTCGTCCTCAAGACTTCCGTTCCCGTGCCAAAATTCATCTGCACGCTGGCCACGGCGGAGCCTCGACAGGTGGTGATCGATTTCCCGGTCGCCTCGAGCCGCCTCAAGAAGCGCTATGCCCTGGACAGCCCTCTGGTGCGCGAGGCGCTGGTCGAGCAGACGCCCAAGCCCGGCCTGGCGCTCCGCATCCGCCTCACTCTGGGAGACGGCGTCCTGGCCGCGGTGGAGCTGGCCGGGCAGGGGCTGACCCTCCGGTTCCAGGGGGGCGTGCCGGCGCCGAATCTGGAGGCGGCCGCGTCAACCGAGTATCTCGTCGGCGCCGGGGATAAGCTGGACATCGCCGTCTTCGGGCACGCCGACCTCAACAGGACCCTGGAGGTGCGCGGGGACGGGACGATCGATTTCCCGCTAATCGGGGATGTCCCGGTCGCGGGCAAGGGCATGCCCCAGATCGGCCGGGAGATCACGCGCCTTCTGGGGAAAGACTACATCATCGACCCCAAGGTCAGCGTGAACGTGCATGAATACGGCAGCCAGTGGGTCACCGTCATTGGCGAAATCCGCACCCCGGGACGTCACCTCCTCAGACGAAACATGCGTCTCATCGACCTCCTGGCCGAGGCTGGCGGCCTCACGCCGTTCGCCAACCGCAAGCAGATCGAAATCCTGAGGTCCGGGAGGAACGACCTGCGCAGCAAGCTGGTCGTGAACCTCAGGGACATCGAGGACGGGAAGACGCCGGATTTCCCACTGCTGGCCAGCGATGTCGTGATGGTTCCGAGACGGACCTTCTAGGAGCCCCGACTTCCGTCGTGTCGGGAAACATGACGCGGGAATTCAGGGATCCCCTCATGGCGGGGTTGGCGGGGGTGAAGTAAAAAGGTCTCCTGGAACGCGTGCCCCCTCGTTGCCCCGGCCGAGGCATTTGCGCAAGCGTATGAACGTGTTACAGAGGGCTCCGGGACATGACCACGTTGGAAGTCGTCCAACTCCCCGGGCGACCGAGCGAGTGGGACCGGGACATTCAGGGTTTCGCGACCAAGACCCTGTTTCACGAGTCCGCCTGGCTGGACTTTGTCCAGACGATCCATCCTCGGGGCCAGCTTGAGTATTTCGAGATCCGGCAGGGCGGATCGGCCGCAGGCTATTTCTGCGCCGTGCGGGTCAACAAGGTTATGTCGCTCCGGGTCTACGGCAGCCCGCTCCCCGAGGCGGGCATGTACATGGGGCCGCTGGTCAGCGGCGGTGTGGCCCAGGCTGAGCTGGTGCAGGCCCTGGTGAAACTCTGCAGATCGAACAGGATTGCCTGCCTGGAGCTGGCGAACGACTGGCTGGATCCGCAGTTGATGGGCAGGCTGGGCTTCAGGGTCGCTCCGAGCGTCACCCACGTCTGCCCGCTGCCCCGCGACGAAGAGTCGGCCTGGGCGGCTCTGCGGGGCACGTGCCGGACGCGCATCCGCAAGGCGCAGAAGAGCGGCCTCGAGGCGGAGATCACGGATGACGGGGCGATCGTCGACGACTTCTACCGGTACATCACCCTGGTCCTGCAGCGCAAGGGACGCTGGCCGCAATACGGGATCGAGCGGCCGCGGTCGTTGATGGCCTGCCTGACGCCCGCCGATCGGCTCTTCAGCGTGCGGGTCAGCTACCAGGGACAGGTGATCGGGGCGGCATTCTACCCGCACGACGAGCGCGCGATGTATTACTGGGACGGGGCATCGGATCCGAACCATCTGGAACTCTGCCCCAACGAGCTGCTTCACTGGACGGCGATGCGGGAGGCGATCCGCCGGGGCATCCCCCTGTTCAACATCGGCGGCGGACCGGTGCCCAGCCGGTTCACCCGGAAATTCGGCGGCGAGGATGTTCCCTACCACACCTATCGCAGGAACTTCATCCCCTTCCTCGAGACGGCGCGCAATCTGTATCACCTGCTTGATTTCAAGAAATCGGGAAGGGCGCCGGACACGCTCAGCGCGTGAGCCGCACCGGTGCCGCCGCAGCGCAAACCTCTGAGGAGATCTCCATGCCCCCGTATACCCTGCCCGATCTCGACTACGACTTTGGCGCCCTCGAGCCGCACATCTCCGGCACGATCATGGAGCTGCATCACGGCCAGCACCACGCCGGCTACGTCAAGAACGCGAATGTGACCCTCGGCCGCCTCGACGAGGCGCGCGCCATGGAGGACTTCACCCGCCTGGCGGCACTGGAGCGGGCCCTCGCCTTCAACCTCTCCGGTCACATCCTGCATTCGATCTTCTGGAAGAACCTCATGCCGAAAGGGGGCGACCGCCCGGACGGCGAGCTGGCGCGCACGCTCGATCGCGATTTCGGATCGTTTGACAAGTTCAGTCGGCAGCTCAAGGAGGTCGCGGCGACGATCATGGGGTCAGGCTGGGCGGCGCTCATCTGGGAGCCGATCGGCAAGCGCCTGCTGATCACCCAGATCTACGACCACCAGTCGAACCTCAGCCAGGGTGGCGTGCCGTTGATGGTGATCGACGCCTGGGAACACGCCTACTATCTACAGTACCGGAACCGGAAGGGGGAGTTCTTCGAGGCTGTCTGGCACTTGTGGAATTGGAAGGACATCGCCGGACGCCTCGAGGCGGCGCGGAAGCTGGACTTCGGTTTGACCGCCGGACCGCGCTAGGAGCCTGAGCCGCCCTTGCCGGCATGCCTGTCAGGAAAAGCCACCCTTGGATTCAGTCGCGGCCTGATGCCCGGCCACCGCGTCCTGTGCGACCGTGTCACAGGCGGAAGGCGTCGAGCCGAACGCCCCGGATGTGATCGGTCAATGACTGGTTCAGCATCGGATCCAGTCGCTGGAGGCAGGTCATGAAAGTGGGAACGGCGGCCCGCCGCGTTCGCAGCAACGTCGCGACGCTCGGGCTCCTCCCTACGCTGCACGATTTGGCCCTGAGAGCGGCGAACCGTGCCGCGTTGGTCAAGATTCTCAAGTGCATGGCGGTCGAGCGCGTCAATGCCCCGTTCCTGGACTGTCCTGAGCCCTACCGCCCGATGTTTCTGGACAAGCAGATGCTCCGGGAGTTCAGCCGGGATCCGCGCAACGACATGTCCGGGAGCTTCCTCGAGCAGGCCCTGTCCAAAGACGACGAATGCTACGGCATTCTCGCCGGCGAAACTCTGGCCGCCTATGGCTGGTATTCCCGCAGACCGACGCGGGTCGACCCGCCGGACCTCGAGTTCCACCCCGGCGACCGATACGTTTATATGTACAAGGGGTTCACCCATCCCGCCCACCGCGGGCAGCGCCTGCATGCGATCGGCATGACCCTGGCACTGCAGCATTACCTGGCCAGGGGCCTCAAGGGACTCGTCTCTTACGTCGAGTCCAACAATTTCAGCTCGCTCCACTCGGTCTCCCGGATGGGCTATGAGACGTTCGGCACGACCTACGTGCTGAAGATCTTCGGAATCTATCTGATCCACGCCAGCGCCGGATGCCGGGCGCGTGGCGTCCGGGTCGAACCGGCGGCGCGGGGCTCCATGTCACGCGCCGGGGCGCTCGCCGGAGGGGTTCATCCATGACCGGTCCATCGCTCTGGGTGGCCACCGCGCTGCTGGCCCTCCTCATCGGGGCGGCGCTCCCCGTCCTGTACCAGTTGTACCAGACCTTGAAGCGGACCCGCATCCTGCTCGACACCGTCGGCCCGCACCTCGACAGGACGCTCGAGCAGGTGGGTCAGGCCGCGGACCGGCTCGATCGGATCGGCTCGAGCCTCGAGGTGCCGGCGCAGACGCTCGGGCCGCTGCTCGACGTAGCCTCCAGGGTTGGCCATTCGATCGGCCGTTCCGGGGCATGGCTGCGGACAGCCTCGTCGGTCGGCAGCGCCGTCGCGCCTGCCGTCATCGCCGGTGTGCGCGCCTTTTTCTCGAAGACCGACGTCCGCCGCAGGCGCGACGACATTCTGATTGAACGGGGAAGCAAGGGTCACGGGACCGATCATTGACAGCCACACATCACAGAAGAGGGAGACATCATGACACCCGAAAGCACCGGCAACCGGTTGGGATCGTTTCTGGGCGCGTTTGTGCTGGGCGCCGCGACGGGCGCCGCGATCGCGCTGCTCACCGCGCCCCGCTCCGGGCGTGAGACGCGCGAGCGGCTGAAGGGCACTCTCGCCGACCTGGAGGAGAACATCGAACGCGTCCCCGGCGCGATCCGGAAGGCCGCGTCCAGGGCCGTCAAGGCGGGCCAGGTGGCCTTCGAGCAGGCCCGCGACGAAGTCGCGCGGGGTGCAGACCATTCCTGAATGCTTCAGGTATTCACACTGCGTATGAGTCAGCCATAATGTCAAAGAGAACTCACGCGCCCACATCCCCGTCGGCTCGTCTGCCAAAGTGTCCGACGGGGATTCAGGGGTTGGACGAAATCACCGACGGCGGGCTGCCGCGCGGCCGGCCCACCTTGCTGTGCGGCGGCGCCGGTTGCGGCAAGACTCTGCTGGCCGCGGAATTCCTCGTGCGCGGCGCTGTGCAGTTCGACGAGCCGGGCGTCCTGATGTGCTTCGAGGAAACGGAAGCGGAGCTGAAGGCCAACGTCGCGTCGCTTGGATTCGACCTCGCAGACCTGATCCGGCGCAAGAAGCTTGTGGTCGACCACGTTCGCGTCGAGCGCAGCGAGATTCAGGAGACCGGCGAATACGACCTGGAAGGGTTGTTCGTCCGATTGAATCACGCTATCGATTCCATCGGCGCCAAGCGCGTGGTGCTGGACACGATCGAAGGGCTGTTTGCGGCCCTGCCAAACGATGCCATCCTGCGCGCCGAGCTGCGCCGCCTGTTCCGCTGGCTCAAGGACAAGGGCGTGACGGCGGTCATCACGGCCGAGCGCGGTCGCGACCAGATGACGCGCAAAGGGCTCGAGGAGTATGTGTCGGATTGCGTCATCCTCCTCGACCATCGGGTCAACGAGCAGGTCGCCACCCGGCATTTGCGCGTGGTGAAGTATCGCGGCTCGCTGCACGGCACCAACGAATACCCCTTCCTGATCGGCAACGACGGCATCAGCGTGCTGCCGATCACGTCGCTGGGCTTGAACCACGCGGCGTCACACGAGCGGATATCCAGCGGCATCGGGCGGCTCGACGCGATGCTGGGCGGGCGGGGCTTCTTTCGCGGCGGCAGCGTTCTGCTCACGGGGACGCCGGGCACCGGCAAGACCAGCGTTGCCGCCTTCTTTGCCCAGGCGACCGCCCGGCGCGGTGAGCGCGCTCTCTTCTTCGCATTCGAAGAGTCGCCCAACCAGATCATCCGCAACATGCAGTCCATAGGGTTGCGTCTCGAGCCCTCGGTCAAGCGCGGGGTTCTGCGGTTCCATGCGGCGCGGCCCACGCTCTACGGGCTGGAAATGCACCTGGCGACGATGTTCAAGGAAATCCTCGCGTTTCAACCCGACGTTGTCATCGTCGACCCGATGACCAGCCTGCTGGCCGCGGGCAGCGAGTCCGAGACCAGGGCGATGGTGACGAGGCTGATTGATTTTCTGAAGGCCCGGCAGATCACCTCGCTTTTCACCAGCCTGACGCAGGAGGGCAGCGCCCTCGCGCAGAGTGAAATCGCCATCTCGTCCCTGATGGACTCCTGGCTGCTGCTCCAGAATATCGAAAGTGCCGGCGAAAGGAATCGCGGCCTCTACGTGCTCAAATCGCGCGGCATGGCGCACTCGAACCAAATCCGCGAATTCCTGATTTCTGATCGGGGCATCGACCTGGTGGACGCGTACATCGGTCCTAGCGGGATGTTGGTCGGCGCGGCCCGCGCGGCGCAGACCGCCCGGGAAAAGGCGGCAGCGGTGGCTGGCAAGCAGGAAGCCATGCGCCTCCGGCGCACGTTGGAGCGCAAGCACACCGTTGTCGAACAGCAAATCGCGGCGTTGCGCTCCGAGTATGACGCCGAGGAGCAGGACGCCCGGCGCATCGACGAACAGGCGGCGACGCGAACGCTCGCGTTGACGACCGATCGCGCGGCACTGGGCCGACTGCGTCAGGCGGATGTCGCGACGGCGGTCGGGGCGCGAAAGCACGCGAAACGAAGCGAGAGCATGCGATGAAAACCAGAGGCGCGGGACGGCGCGAGTCCTCCTTGAATGACTCGCCATCCGAATTCTGGGAGCTGCGTCTTTACGTAGCGGGTCAGACACCGAGATCACTGACGGCTTTCGCGAACCTCCAACAGATATGCGAAGGCCACCTCAAGGGCCGCTACCGCATCCAGGTGATCGACCTCCTGGAGAATCCGCAACTCTCCAAGGGTGATCAGATCCTGGCCATTCCGACGCTGGTGCGCAAGCTGCCCATGCCGGTGCGGAAGATCATCGGCGATCTGTCCGATACCGAGCGTGTTCTCGTCGGATTGGACCTGCGCCCCCCTTTCCCGCCCCTCGTGGCCGTGGTTGATGAGGCGTGAAGCGCAGTTCGAAGTTCTCCGCGACGAAGTCGTTCGAGAAGGCCCTGGCGGCCACA
>JAGYID010000126.1 GCA_018606725.1 Acidobacteriota bacterium | reverse complement strand
TCGAGCCCCGCGCGCCACTCCGCTGCGCTGCGTAGCGCCCGGGGTACGGAACGGGTCGTTATCCGACGCGGCCCCCGGGGCACAGGCCGCGCCGGCCGCGCTTCGTCTTCAACTGATCGGTTCTCCGCGACGCTGCGCGCCGTGCGTCCGTCACGGCCTGTGCGTCCGGGTCGCAGCGGCGTCTTTGCACTTCCCCCCTTGCGCCGGCCTCCGCTCCGCTCCGGCACGCCCCCCAGCGGGACCGCTGGGGGGCTCGGCGCCCGAAGTCTCGAGCTCGCGTCGATGACGCGATCGTCGCTCTTTCTTTCGATGAGCTGTTGATCTGGTTTTGAGCGCGAGCCCCCCGGCGGCCCGCCGGGGGGCGGGCCGAAGGCCGCGCAAGGGGGGTAGTGCAACATGCTCGCTGCGCCCCGGACGCAACGGACGTGACGGCCGCACGGAACAAGTTGTCGCGGAGATCAGATCAGCGAAGAGAAGTGCGGCCGGCGCGGCCGTTGCCCCGGGGTCCGCGTCTCGCCCAAGCGCCTCTTATGCTGCGTGGACCGGAGCGCTCCGCGCGGAGGGCCACGTCGGCATAAGTCTCGCTTGGCGAGCGCGGACGGCAGCGCACCTTGGTTTCTCAGCGCCGCATGGTCGACCGATCCCGATCAATCACAGCCCGCCTAGTTCATCTCCGCGTTCTCTGCAGAAGCAAGGAGTTGGTCACTCGAGACCGAGAGGGCACCATCGTTCAGGACGTGGAGCACGAGACGTCGGATCTCGACCTTAGGGCGAGAGCCGATCTCCGTGGCACGTCGCGCTGCGGTCAGATTGACGATGAAGCCATCGCCATCGCCGGCGGTAGTCTCCGGCGGTCGAAGACTCGCGAGAACCTTGCCTGTCCGCCTGAGCCAAGCCTTCATATAAGAGTCGAGCTGCGGTGGCTCCAGGGCGGTGTAGAGCTCGTCCTCTGTGAACCGTCGGGCTTCGAAGGGGTTGCGAACAACCGCGGCTCGTTCCGCGTAGGCAATCTCGATGAAGCTTTCTGCCAGCCACTCTGCTCTCTGCGCTGATAGTGTGATGCCCAAGGCTCGGATCAAAGCGCCATACTCTGAACCCGACTTGAAGCCGAAGATTCTATAGACTCGACTGCTCTCGGGATCGACGAACACCCGCCACAACGTCGGATGGTCCACTATGCTCAGAGTGGTGCGGTCCGATTCGGCGGCATCTACCCCACCTTCTTTGACTTCGTAGAACACCAGCTTCTGTGCTTTGGGGGTGTACACCGGGAACTCGCGAGCATCGTCCCGCCTGATGGTGAAGGCGCGATCGTAGCCGTCGTCACGAACGGCCTTGCTGACTAGGTCTCGCATCTTGGATTCACAGTCGTCATGACCCAGAGCAGCCCCACTGGCCAAGAGTAGCGGGCAGCAGAGAAGGGCCAGCCACAGCGGGCCGAAGTGTCTGATGGAAGTGTTCCTGGTCACCGCGCACCTACTTCTTCTTGTTCTGCTTTGCCTGCTGCTTCTGCTCGCGTTTGGCCTGTCGCTCTTGTTTCCTCTGCTCTCGCTTGTACTGGCGGATCTCCTTTTTCACCTGCCGTGTGAAGGCCCTTGCAGCCTGCTCCGTCTTCTTCACGCTGTTGCGGTTCTTGTAGGCTTGCTCGGGGTTCGTGCGCGCGGCATTTGCGTGGGCGACTTCTTCAATAACCGTGTCCCTCAGATCCCCCTTGCCCGCGTTATTGGCGTTGCTGATCCTCACGTCGGTGCGTTCGTACTCCATGCTCTCCGGATCAACCCGAGAATCTGCGGCGCCTTTCTGGTTCCCTTTCAGACCCTCACCGCCTTTGAAATTCAGATCTGGGTCGGCACCGCTATGAGCGTCAATCTCCATTTGGAACGTCGGAGACTGCTGGCCGATCTCCTCGACTATCGCCCTCTGCTGCTGGACTTCGGGGGTGTTGGCGTAGGTGACCTCTTCACCGTCGGGATCGATGAACGCCAATGGGTTGTTCCGGACGTACGCGTACTTGTTCCAGCTCTGCGGATCTTCGAGCGCGGTGTCGTCACCCGGATCCACGGCCATGAACCTGCCGAGGGAGGAGGAGTAGTACCTCGCCAACATTATTTGATATAGCGCCTCCCGCGACCCTTCCTGCAACTCCATGACCTGGCTTCCTTTCGGCGAGGGCTGGATTACATGAAGCCCCGCCGTGCTACGGTTTCGACGATCCCGATCGACCCCTTCCTGACCCCCTCCCCGGCTCCGAGCCGGGCACCTGCCTGACAGTTAAGGATGAGGATACGCCCCTGGCGCCTGGCGCTCAACGACTTTCAGCGATCTGCGGGGATGGCTCCGCCGGTGCACCGCGGCCAGGTCCTCGACGGCGACGCGGGTGTAGACCTGTGTCGTGGCGATGCTGGCGTGGCCGAGGATCGCCTGCACGTGCCGGAGGTCGGCGCCGCCCTGCAGGAGATGCGTGGCGCAGGTGTGCCGCAGCACGTGCGGCGTGACGCGCTGGCCGATGCCGGCGGACTCGCCGTGCTTGCGGGCGATGAGGTTGAGAGTCTGGCGGCCAAGCCGGCGGCCGGTGATCGACGCGACGAACAGGGCCGGCTCCTTGGGCGTGACCACGAGATCGGGACGCGCCTGGTGGAGGTACCGGCGCAGGGCGGCCAGGGCGTGGGCGCCGACGGGGACGTAGCGGTCCTTGCGGCCCTTGCCCTGGCGGACCCGCACCAGCTCGCCGGCGGCGTCGAGATCGTAGAGGTCGAGAGCGCACAGCTCGGCGCGCCGGAGAGCCGTCGAGTAGAGCGTCTCGAGGATCGCCCGGTCACGCAGGCCGACGGCGTCGAGACCGGGCGCGGCCAGGAGCGCCTGCACTTCACTCTCGGTGAGAACGGTCTTCGGGAGCGGCTGGCTGCGGTCGCCAAGGACGAGGGTCTCGGCCGGGTTGAACAGCACGACGTGCCGCTTCGCCAGCCAGGAGAAGAACGAGCGCAGCACCGAGGCCTCGGCGGCGAGGGTCTTCACGCTTAAGGGGGAAGGTGACCTCCGGTTGTAGTCGGTGACGCGGCCCTTCAAGTGGACGAGATATTCCTCGAGGACCGATGGCGTGACCTGCGCGGCCGTCGTGACGCCGCGTTCGTGGAGCCAGGCGACGAGCTGCGCGAGGTAGACGCGCCGGTAGGCCACCGTGCCGCGTGCCAGGCCGCGGGCGAGCGAGTCGGCGAGATGCGCCTCGACGAGGGCGTCGAGGGTGGTCGCGGACGGCAAGTTTGCCTCGTGGAGGCCGGGGTCTTCGAGGGAGATCGGGGTTCCCGCGACCACCTTTTCGCCGCTCATCGCCGTTCCCGTGGGTGACAGCGCCGGTGCACCGCCTTGAGGTCGGTGACCTCGACCCGCGTGTAGATCTGCGTGGTCGCCACCGACGCGTGACCGAGCATCGCCTGGATGTGCCGGATGTCGGCGTGGCCCGCGAGCAAGTGGGTCGCGAACGTGTGCCGCAGCGTGTGCGGCGTCACCACGCGCTCGATGCCGGCCTTCCGGGCGTGCTTCTTCAGCGGGTAGAGGACGCCCAGAGGGAAGAGTCGCTTGCCGTTCTTGGAGAGGAACACCGTCGGCTCGGCGCCGGCGTCGTGATGCCCGGCCAGGAGCCGCGGCCGCGCCTCGCTGAGGTACTCGCGCAGCCACGTGCAGGCGGCGTCGCCCAGCGGCACCACTCGGTCCTTGGCGTTCTTCCCCTGGTTGACCCTGAGAAGCCCGCGTTCGAGATCGAGGTCGTACACCTGAAGCGCACGAAGCTCGGCGTTGCGGATGCCCGTGGAGTACAGGACCTCGATCATTGCCCGGTCCCGCAGGCCCAGCGGTGTCGTCGCGTCCGGCGCCGCGAGCAACCGCGCCATCTCCTGCTTGCTCAGGATCGACCGCGGCAGGATCCCTTTCCTCTTCGGCAGCTCGAGCGACGCCGACGGCTCGTAGAGCAGCACGTCGCTCTTCACCAGATACCGGAAGAACGACCGCACGACGGAGAGCCGCGCCGCCTGGGTGGCGATGCTCAACGACCGGCCGTTCGCGTCGCTGAACCCGTACAGATGCGTCTGGTAGGCGTGCAGGACCTCGGGCGTGATGGCCGTGACCTCCTCGACGTCGGTCTGCTCGCCGAGCCAGGCCAGGAAGAACCGCACCTGCGACCGGTAGCCGTCGATGGTGCGCGGCGACCAGCCGAGCACCTGCATGTGCTCGACGAACCGGGCCACGAGGAGATCGAACCGCCGGCGGTGCTGGTCGTCCATCACGCCCTCGCCGCTCGCACCACAACACCCCCCCCACCTTTTCCCAGAAAGTTCACAAGGTCGATCGTTTTCACCGTTAAGAGCCAGACACGACAGGGGTTCGACCTTGTGAGGTGCGCTCACAAGGTGCCCTCAAGGTCGCCGTTTTCCTCACAAGGTGCCGTTTTTCCTCACAAGGTCCTGTCGTCTCACGGAGTTGCGCGGCGCGCCGCTCGAGATCCCCGACGTCGACCAGACCCGCGAGGTACTTCCCATCCTCCTCCGGGTCGCCGTCGAACAGGAGCTCGTACGTCATCCGCTGGCCGTTCCGGCCACCGGCCACGACGACGTACTCGAGATCGAGGAGCTGGCCGAGATGCACCCGCACCTGCCAGTCGGTCCAGCCGGTGGCTCTTCGCAGGTCGTGGCGCGTGAACCGGCGCGGCTCCTGGCCCCGCGTGAGATCGACCAAGTGCTTCAACAACTGCCGCGTCGGGTGCGCCAGCTCGTCGAGGCTGCGACCCAGGACCTGGCGCGCCAGATCGTTGGCCAGGGCGATGTCACGCGGCTCCACCTCGATGTATTCCACCTCGACGTCGCCGCGGGTCGCACGCTTGATCTCCCTCTGGTGCTGGTGCAGCAGGGCGCTGGCCTTGATGAGCGTCAGGTACTTCTTCTGCTCCCGCCGCATCTGCAGCCGCTCGTCGGGGTAGCGCAACGCCGCGGCGTACGGGTTCACGACCTTGAGCGGCCTGAGGAGCCGCTGCACGTTCTGCTGCCGCGCCCACAGGTGCTCCGCTTCCTGGCGCCTCAGGACTCCCTCGAGCGTGTCCGCCTCGCGCTGGCGCCTGAGGATGAGGCGCGTCTGCTCCACCGACTCGTCGATGCCGACCTGCACGAACCGGTTCCTGGTCTCGTAGTCGAGCGCCTCGGGTGACGTCGTCGTGAACATGATGAACACCGGTCCCTCCACCCGGTACTCGTCGGTCCGGAGTTTCCCGGTCTGCGGGTCGGTGCGGGTCGCCGCCACGGTGAGGACCTGGGCGCTCTGGAGATTCCGGATCGAGTAGGCGGCCTCCGCGGCCCCCGCCTCCTCGTCGATGGCCAGCACCTTGTGCACCAGCGCGTTCTCCTCCTTGTAGAACAGCGCCTGGCCCGTGAGGCGCGTGTAGCGCACCAGGTCCTCGTCGGGGACGACATCGCACAGCGCGTCCTGGACGCTGCTCTTCCCGGCACCCGAGCGGCTCACGATGATCAGACCCAGCGGATCGTCGAGCAACCGCGACACCGTGCCGAGGTAGCCGACCAGCAACGTCGTCTTCTCGCCGATGCAGCCCACGCGCTCGAAGTCGGCGAGGACGCGGTCGAGGATGTCGGGTGCCCGCAGCAGCGCCAGCGCCTCGTCGCGCTCCCGATCGGGCATGCTGATGCGGGACGGCGCCGCGGCGCCGTCCTTCGCGAGCTCGAGACGGACGCCCTCGAGCGTCTCGATGAGCGCGGCGACCTCGCGCGCCAACTCCTCCTCGGGCTGCTCGAACAACCGGGCGAGCTCCTTCACCAGCGCCGTCCGTGCCCGGTGGCCGTAGAGATCGAGCGTGTCGAGGTGCATGCGGGAAGAACCTTCGATGCGTAGGTTGACGCGCAGGCGATCGAGTCCCACCGCCGTCAGACCGCGCACCCGATAGGCGCGCGTGGCGAACGCCACCCGCACGCTGCCGTCGGCGTCGCGGCTCACCTGCACGCCCGCCGACGTCGCCGGCTCACTCACCGCCGCCGAGGCCTTCGCCGCTGGCGACGCCGCCGACGCCTGCGCCGCTTCTTCCTTAACCGTGCACTTCACAGTGAAGGGAAGAGCCGCCGCGACGGCGCGCTCGAACGCCGCCGCGGCCGCTTCCGCCCCCCGGCTTGCGAGCAGCGCGTTGGCGTCCTTGGCGCCGGCGAGACGGGCCACGACAACGTCGACGCCGAGATGCCGGAGACGATCGCCGATCACGTGCGTCGCTCGCTCGCCGGCATCGTCGCCGTCGAGCAGAAGCGTCACCCGCTTCACCCGGAACCGCTGCAACAGCTCCTCGTGGTCCGCCGTGAACCCGGCAACGCCGTACACGCACGACACGTTCCGGATCCCTGCCTGGTAGAGGGTGAGAGCGTCGATCACCGACTCGGTGAGGACGACGTGCTCCGATCCCTTCAGCGCCTGCCAGTGGAACAGACCGCGCCGCGGCCCCGGCAGGTACAGGTGCTGGTCCCGCTGCACATGCCGGCCGTACAACCCGACGATCCCTTCCTCCGGAAGGCGAAGCGGGAACACGACGCAGCCCGAGAACAGCTCCCGGCCCGACGCCGTGATCAGTCCCGCATCCAGAAGTGCCCGGCCGATCTCGCCGCCGGCGTCGAACGTCTTCACAAGAGAGCCGTCAACGTACCCGACCTCGAACGCCTGCAGCATCTCCGGGTCGGTCAGGCCGCGACCCTTGACGTACGCCTGACCCTCGGCGCGCTCGCGGAACGCTTTGTGGTAGTGCCCGACGACGCTGGCCAGAAGATGCCGGCGGCCGGCCGGGGACACGTTCGACGCCGGCGACGCCGGACTCCCGTCCCGGCCCGGGCGCCCGCCGCGGGCCCGCGGCGGTTCCTCGTAGCCCAGCTTCTTCATCGCCTCGAGGAACGTCACCCCATCCTTCTTCGCCACGAACGCGAACACGTCCCCGCCGCTCTTGCCGCCGTTCCCCGAGCACGCCCCGAAGCAGTTCCACAACTGCTTTTCCCGGTTCACCACCAGGGACGGCTCCCGATCCTCGTGGAACGGACACAGGCCGACGTAGTTCTTGCCCTTGCGCTGCAGCGTGACGCCGCGGCTCTCGACCACCTGCACCAGGTCGCACCGCCGCCGAACCTCCTCGATGGCTTCCTTGGTCACGTACATCGATGACCCCCGTTTCCCCAGGAACCGTGTCAAGAGGGAGGTGCCCACTTTTTTACGGCCCCCAACTGGATCGGGAGTGATACATCTGATGTATCATCTTGTCAAGAGACCCCATGGCACAACAAGGAGGGACCCTACAATGAACCCAGCGTCGGGAAGGTGGGATGCACCGATCACCCCGACCGTGGTGACCCTGATGCGACGTGCACGACCGGCCGAGACCTTCGGACAGCGCCTCCTGCGCCTGCGCCAGGCCCGCGGCTATTCCCAGCGTGAGCTCGGCGAGCGCGTCGACGTCTCCCAGCGCATGATGACCTACTACGAGCGCGAGGCCGAGCACCCGCCCGCGTACCTCTTGCCCCGTCTCGCCGAGGCCCTCGGAGTCACGGTCGACGAGCTCATGGGCGTGCGCCCGGTCAAAGAGCAGGCCGCCGCCCCGCGCAACACCCGCCTCTGGCGCAAGCTCCGCGACATCGAGAAGCTCCCGCCCGGCGACCGCAAGGCCGTCCTGAAGTTCGTCGACGCCCTGCTCGTCCGCCAGAGGGTCGCCGGAGGTGCCCGATGACCGCCCAGGAAAAGGACGCCCTCCTCGACCGCCTCAACACCGACCCCGCGATCCTCGACGGCATGGTCTGCGTCCGCGGCACGCGCATCCCTGTCACCCTCATCCTCGACGCCCTCGCCGCCGGCGAGACCTTCGAGGACCTCCTGCGCGGCTACCCGACGCTCACCCGCGACGACGTGTACGCCGCCCTCGCCTACGGCGCCAAGCTCGCTCACGAACGCGTCCTGCCCCTCACCCGCCCCTCGTGAAGCTCAAGCTCGACGAGAACGTCCACACCGACGTCGCCCCAGCCCTGCGCGCCCTCGGCCACGACGTCCTCACCGTCCACGATCAGAACCTCGCTGGCCATCCCGACGCCGACATCGCCCGCGCCCTGCACCAGGAGCAGCGAGGCCTCGTCACCTTCGACCTCGACTTCGCGGACATCCGACGCTACCCGCCGACGTGGTTCGCCGGGATCGTCGTCCTCCGTCTCGGTGCCCCCACCGCCACGAACCAGATCGCCGCCCTGACCCGCTTCTTCACCGAGTTCACCGACATCGCCGGCCATCTCTGGATCGTCGAGCACACCCGCGCCCGCGACTGGACGTCGTAACGCGGTCCTCTTCCGCCCGGCCGCCGCGGCGGCCTCGGCCGATCGCCACCGGACCGAGAGGCAATAAGGTGGCTGCTCGCCGCATCCGATAACGCCGCGTTCCGTAACCCTGACCCTCCGCTCCTTCCGTCGCTCCGGGCCAGGGTCGAGCCCCGCGCGCCACTCCGCTGCGCTGCGTAGCGCCCGGGGTACGGAACGGGTCGTTATCCGACGCGGCCCCCGGGGCACAGGCCGCGCCGGCCGC
>JAGYID010000222.1 GCA_018606725.1 Acidobacteriota bacterium | reverse complement strand
CACTGTCGGGCGAAGCGCCGGCCCGCTTCATGGAGGAGGCGGGCATCGTCCCCATCGATGGCCAGGAGGTCGACCTCAACCTGGCCGCGCCCTGCTGGATGAACTGGGCGGTGGGCCTGCTGCAGCGCGGTTACCTCGTCGTGGTGGACTACGGATACGAAGCGGTCGATTTGTACCGGCCGGCGCGCGGCCGCGGCACGCTCCTGGCCTATCACCGGCACCGCGTCCACGAGGACTTTCTCGCCCGTCCCGGCGAGCAGGACCTGACGGCCCACCTCGATTTCACGGCCCTGCGACGGGCCGCGGAACGCTCCGGCGGCCGTTTCCTCGGTCTGACGACGCAATCACGCTTCCTGCTGGCGCTGGGGGCCCTGGATTTTCTCGAGGAGGATGCCGACGGCGGGAGGACCGAGACCGCCTCGCCGGCGCGTCAGGCGGCCGATCGCGAGGCGCTGAAGGAGCTCGTCCTGCCGGAACGGATGGGGGATCGCTTCCGCGTCCTCGTTCTGGGGGTCGGGGACGCCTCGAGCGATCTGCGTGGCCTGTCGGCGCCGTGGCGGACGGCCGGTGTGGCCGCAGGGGCGCAGCCGTCCGGTGCACCGGCCAACGGCTCCGCGGCCGAGAGCGAGGCCTGAGATGAGCGCCGTCCAGCAGGCCAGCCTGATCGAGGCGCTGCGCGCCGTCAAGGATCCGGAGCTGCATGTCGACATCGTGTCGCTCGGGATGATCGAGGATCTGCGCGTCGAAGGCGGTGCGGTGTCGCTCACCGTCAATCTCACCACCCCCGGCTGCCCGCTCAAGGCGCAGATCGAGAAGGACGTCCGCGATGCCCTCGGCAAGGTGCCGGGGGTGGGCTCGGTGCAGGTGAAGATGGGGGCGAAGGTGCGCCGCAGCATCGAGACGACCGACAACCTGATCCCCGAGGTCGCCAACGTGGTCGCCATCGGGTCGGGCAAGGGGGGCGTCGGCAAGTCGACCGTCAGCGTCAATCTCGCGCTCGCCTTCGCCCGCAGCGGCGCGTCCGTCGGCCTCCTGGACGCCGATGTCTACGGCCCCAATGATCCGCAGATGCTCGGCACCAAGTTGAAGCCGGAGATCCAGGACCGCAAGATCCTGCCGGTCACCGTGCACGGCCTGAAGCTGATGTCGATGGCCTTCTTCCTGAAGGAGGACGAGCCGGTCATCTGGCGCGGCCCGATGCTGCACGGTGCCATCAAGCAGTTTCTCGGGGATGTGCAATGGGGCCGCCTGGACTACCTGTTCATCGACCTGCCGCCGGGGACGGGCGACGTGCAGTTGACCCTGTCCCAGGTGATCCCGCTCACCGGGGCGGTGCTGGTCACCACGCCGCAGGACGTGGCGTTGCTCGATGTGCGCAAGGCCGCCGCGATGTTCCGCAAGGTCAACGTGCCGATCCTCGGCGTCATCGAGAACATGTCGTACTTCAACTGCCCGCACTGCGGCGAGCGCTCGGAGATCTTCAGTCACGGCGGGGGACGGAAGACCGCCGAGGCGAACGACGCCCCGTTGCTCGGCGAGATCCCTCTCGACATCCGGGTCCGGCAGGGGGGAGACGACGGGCTTCCGGTGGTCGTGCATGACCCCAAGTCCGGGCCGGCGCTGGCGTTCCGCGACATGGCGGAGAAGCTGGCGGCGATCATCAGCGTCAACACCTACAGGAAGTTCCAGTCGGAGGTCATGGCTCGACCGTGACCTCCGCCGCCGCGAATTTCCGGCTCCCTTCGGCGCCGCCCCGCCCGCGCCCGGCGCATCGCGCCGCCGTCCTCGGGTGCCTCCTCGCCCTCGTCGCGGGGTGCGCCAGCATCGTCCGCGCCGCCGCCGGGAGCCGGCCGGCGGCCGCCGCGGGTCAGCCGGCCGCCGACGCGGTCGCCCGCGTCAACGGCCGCCCCATCCTCAGGCGCGATTTCGATCTCGCCGTGCAGCTGTCGCTGCATCGCCGCCGCGGCGACATCAGCCTCGGGGATCTACAGGCGGCCCGCGACACGGTGCTCGACGCGCTGATCGACAACGAGCTGCTGTACCAGCAGGCGGCCGGCGTCCGGACCGCGGTCACCGAGGCCGAGGTACGCGCCGAGGAAGCCCGCCTGCGGGAGGGGCTCGGAGACGCGCAGCTCACCGACCTCCTGAGGGACAACGGCGTATCGCCCGCGGAATTCACGGAGCAGGTGCGCCGCACCCTGCTGGTGACCAGGTTCGTGAACGACCGGGTGGTCACCGGGGTCAAGGTGGCCGACGACGATGTGCGCCGATACTACGATCAGAACCCCCGCGACATGGTCCGGCCGGACGCGGTGCGCATCAGTCAGATCATGCTGCGGGCCGCGCCGGACGCCACCCCCGGGGTCCGCGCGACCGTGCGCCAGAAGATGGAGGCGATCCTGCAGGAGCTGCGCGCCGGCCGCGACTTCGCCGACATGGCCCGCAAGTACTCCGAGGGGCCCGAGGCGGTGCGCGGCGGCGACGCCGGGCTCATGACCCGGGGTGGCGGCGGTCCGCCGGCGATCGAGGAGGCGGCATTCGGGCTGCGACCGGGAGCCCTCAGCGACGTGCTGGAAACGCGGATGGGCTTCCACGTGATCAAGGTGATGGAGACTCGCCCGGGAGGCCCGATCGCATTCGAAGAGGCGCAGAAGGCGATCCGCGCCCGGCTCGAGACCACGGCGCGCGACGCCATGCTCCGCGACTACGTGGCCGGTTTGCGGCAGAAGGCGCAGATCGTCAAGAACGCGGGCC
>JAGYID010000221.1 GCA_018606725.1 Acidobacteriota bacterium | reverse complement strand
GCCGTGGAGGTGAATGCGCCCATCCCCACCGAGGAATTCAATACCCTGAACCGATGCCTCGACAACGCCATCGCCGAAGCGGTCACCGAGTACGGGCGCCACCAGGAACAGAGGTACTCCCGCAAGGCAACCGAGCGGCTCGGGGTCCTGGCGCACGAACTCGGCAGCCTGGTTTCGAGCGCGATGCTGTCCTTCGACGCTCTGAAGACCGGACATGTCGGGATCGGCGGAAGTACCGCCAAGTTGCTCGAACGTAGTCTCCATGAACTCCGCGATCTGATCCATCGATCTCTCTCCGAAGTGCGGCTCGATTCAGGGTCCATGGAGAAGGAACGAGTGCGGGTGAAGGAGTTCATGGAAGATGCCGAGGTTGGCGCGGCCATCGATGCCAGGAATCGAACGGTCCACCTGACCATCGCACCCATCGATCCAGAGCTGATGGTCCAGGCCGATCGACAGCTCCTGGCATCCGCGGTCGGGAATCTGCTGCAGAACGCTTTCAAATTCACTCGGCCCCAGGGCCATGTCGTCGTGAACACTTACGCGACGAGTGGACGCGTGCGGATTGAAATCGAGGACGAATGTGGCGGCCTGCCCCCGGGGAAAGCGGAGGAATTGTTTCTTCCCTTCAAGCAACGCGGCAACGATCGAACCGGCATGGGGCTCGGGCTCGCCATCAGCCGCCGGGCTGTCGAGGAGAACGGGGGCCTGCTCTCGGTGCGCGACGCGCCGGGCAAGGGATGCGTCTTTGTCCTCGACCTGCCGAGGGTAGCCCCGGTTCCCCCGGGCGACCGGACACATGCGTAAACACGCCGGCGCCTCCGCCTCCCTGGTGGTGGAGGACACCACCAAGGCCCCGCGGAGCGAGAGAATGCGGCGAGGCCTGTCGCGCCGCCTCTTGCAGGCGCAGGAAGTCGAGCGCGAGCACGTCGCTTTGGAACTGCATGATCACATCACCCAGGCTCTTTGCTCCATCCTCATACGCCTCGAAATCATGACAGGCAATCTTCCGGCCCAGGCCACGGAGTCGCGGGAAGAGGCGGCGGTGATCAGCGGGCTGGTCGAAGAGGCTGCCGAGAACGTGGAGCGCATTTCGAGCAGACTGCGGCCCAGCGTCCTGGGAATCCTGGGTCTGATCCCCGCGCTGCGTGGCGCCATTACTGGGTTCGTCAAGCGAACGGGCCTGGACCTCAAGCTTGCCTGCGGGCGGCTGCACGGGCGAGTGACCGCCGAAGCCGAGCTGGCGCTCTTCCGCATACTCGAGGAGGCCTTGCAGAACGTGGAAAGGCACGCACACGCGCGCCACGTGACGGTGCAGCTGGAGCAGACGGGCGCCTTCATGCAATTGACGATCAGGGACGACGGGGTCGGCTTCGAGACGAAGCGTGGCCCGGCCAGGGGAAAAGTGAGAGGCGCTTTCGGTCTGCTCGGTCTGGAGGAGCGGGCGACCTCCGTGGGTGGCAGCGTCAGGATCAAATCGGCGCCGCTCGCGGGGACCCAGATCGTCGTGCGCATTCCGCTGGTGAAAGCGCCTGAACCGGTCAATGCCGGGCGCGCCGGCAGCGCGCTTCAACTCCCGTTCCCCCCGGCGCATTCGCGCTGAAGACAAAGCCCCCGGTCTGAGTCGGATGTGCTGGTCCAACGAATCTTGCGGGCCAGCCGCCCTCTTCTCCCGCCAGCTCCGCTCTCCCCTCATTCGGGCCGTCGGCCGCCGACTGGCTCCCCGCCTCCCGCCAAGAACTGGTGCCCATACACCGGGTCGCGCTCATGTGGGAGGTGGCGCAGGTCAACGCCGTCAGGTCAGGCAGCGATCGATCGCCGTGAGCGCTTGCTGGATGTCATCCGCGTCGTTGTAAAGATGCGGGGAGAATCTCAGGACGTTCCTGCGCGCCGACACGACGATCCCGGCTTCGTTGAGACGTTCGGCCAGGATCCGCACGTCCGTGTCGGCGAACCGGGTTGCGACGATCGAGGAGCGCGCGCCGTCGTCCGTGGGCGACAGGATCTCGGCGCTCCTTTCGCGCAACCCCTCGATCAGGAGATCGGCGAGCTTCTTGTTCCTGGAGAAGATCCGCCCGACGTCCAGCTGCAAAAGGTAATCGATCGAGCTGGCGAGACCCGGCGCGCACCCGTAGGCCATGGTGCTGAACTCGAAACGGTGGGCGTTCGGGGGGAGCTTCAGTCGATCGGCACGCAGATCCCACATCCGCTCATGGGATCGGAATCCGACGAGACCCGGCTCGAGGCGTTCGTGAAGATGGGGCGCGAGATACATCACGGCGACGCCGAACGGCCCGCACAGCCACTTGTAGGAGGCGGTGATCAGGGCGTCGGCCCCGAGCACCCCGACGTCGATCGGGATCCCGCCGGCCGACTGCGTTGCGTCGATCACGAGCAGGGCCCCGTTCCGGTGCGCGGCTTCAGCGAGCCCCGCCATATCGAGTCGCTGGCCGGTGCTGTAAATCACGTCGGAGACGCAGACGACGGCGGTCCGGGGATCGATCAGGCCGATCAGATCGTCGGCCAGCGGATGATCGCCCTTCATGTCGCCGAGCCTGACTTCGGCTCCTGTGTGGCGCGCGACGCGCGCCCACGGGTAGACCGTGCTGGGAAACTCAAGACCGGTGCTGACGATGTTGCTGCCGGCAGCCGGCGCGACGGCCCAGGCGAGGGAAGCCAGCAGCTCGGTCGCGCTCGATCCGACCGCGATCTCCTCGGGACGGCAGTTGAACAGCCGCGCGGCCGATGCGTGCAGTGT
>JAGYID010000039.1 GCA_018606725.1 Acidobacteriota bacterium | reverse complement strand
ACGTATGTCGAATACGTTTCGGGTCCTCGCCGCTGCGGGTGCCCGTCATGACGGCCATCTGCGCGGTCTCGCGACGAACCCCGGTGAGAAATCCGGGCTCGGAGCCTGTCCGAGTGTTGGGCGGTATAATGCGCCCCCGATGCCCCGCCCGTCGACCGCCTTTCCCGCTCCGCCCGGTCGCGTCCGTCTTCTCCGCTTCGTCGGCGCAGTGGCGGCCGGCGCGGCGGCGTGGCTCGCCGGCTGCGGCGGGGCGCCGCGCCCGGACATCGTGCTGATCACCATCGACACGCTGCGCGCCGACCGGCTCGGCTGCTACGGCGAGGCCCGGCCGGTGACGCCCCGCATCGACCGTCTGGCGGCCGCCGGCATGGTGTTCGAGCGCGCCTCGACCTCCCTGCCGCGCACCACGCAGTCGGTTGCCTCCATCCTGACCGGGCGCTTTCCCAAGGGACATCGTGCCCGCGGCCTGTTCTCCTCCCTGCCGGAGGCCAACCTGACCCTGGCGGAGGCGCTCAAGGGCTCCGGCTACGCCACCGCGGCGGTCACCTCGAACTCGTTCCTGCGCCCGGGACAGGGGTTCGAGCAGGGGTTCGACCTGTACGACAATCCACCCGGGCGCTGGGATGGCGACAGCGCCGTCGCGGTGACGGCGCGCGCGCTCGACTGGCTGGAGACGCGGCCGGCCGGCCGGCCGTTTTTTCTCTGGGTGCACTATCTCGACCCGCACTGGACCTACGCCCCCGCGGCGCCGTTCGACGCCGCCTTCGACCCGGGTTTCGGTGGCCCGTTGAAGCTGTACGACGACCTGGCCGCCCGGCGTCTGACCAAGGGCGATGTCATCTTCCACAACCGTCTCGATGCCGCCGGGGTGCGGCACGTCGTGGCGCTGTACGAGGGCGAGGTCGCCCAGGTGGACGCCGCCCTCGGGCCGCTCCTGGAGGCCCTCGAGCGCCTCGACCGCCGCCCGCTCGTCGTGTTGACGTCCGATCACGGCGAAAGCCTCGGCGAGCAGGGGTACTACTTCGCCCACGGCGAGTACCTGTACGAGTCGACGCTGCGCATTCCCCTGATCGCCGCCTGGCCCGGGCGGATCCCGGCGGGCGCGCGCAGCGCCGCCCTGGTGCAGAACATCGACGTCGCACCGACGATCGCGGCACTGGCCGATGTCGCGGGCCTGCTGGATGTCGACGGCCGCCCGGCGCTGCTGCCGGACCGCCGCCCCGGCCGCGGCGCCGGCGGCGCTGTCCTGGCGGGGCCGGGTCATGCCCTGGTGTTCGCCGAGAGCGACTTCCAACTCATCCACCCGGAGAACCCGCGTTACTACATCCCCGGTCCGGCCGGGCGGTGGTCGGCGGTCTCGGACGGGCGTTTCAAGCTGATCCGGATCCCGCGACCGGCCGGCGCGCAGTACGAGGCCTACGATCTGCTCGAAGACCCGGGGGAAACGCGCGACCTCGGCGAGGCGGGTCTCGATCCGTCGGTCCGGGGCAGCCTGCTGCGCGCCCTGCACCAGTTCACCGACTCCGACCCTGGCGCGGGCGGATCGCGCGAGCCATCGCTCACTCCCGAGGAGCGCCAGCGGCTGCGCTCGCTCGGCTACGTCAACTGACGACCGCTGAGGCGACGTCGAGGCGCTCGAACACCTCGTTGGAGACCAGCCGCCCGCGCCGCGTCAGGGCGATGCGCGCGCCGTCGCCGGCCAGCAGCCCCGCGTCCCGCAGCGCGCTGATCGCCGTCGCGAGCTGCGCCGGCACCGTCTCGGGGTAGCGCCGGCGCAGGTCGTCGAGATCGACCCCCTCGGCGAGCCGCAGCCCCGCGAACAGAGCCTCGAAGCCGCGCCGGCCGCGCGGCTGGGGATCGTCGAGGCGCGGCAGAGCGACACCGCCCGCCGCCAGGTAGGCCGCGAGCTCCGGCGCGTTGGACCAGCGCGCGCCGCCCACGTACGAGTGGGCCGAGGGCCCGAATCCGAGATAGTCCTGGTCGGTCCAGTACTTGAGATTGTGGCGGCTGCGGCAGCCCGGGCGCGCGAAGTTGGAGATTTCGTAGTGCTCGAAGCCGGCCGCCAGGAGCGTATCGGCCGCCGCTTCGTAGAGCGACGCCGCCTCGTCGTCCGCTGCCGGCCGGCATCGACCGAGGGCCACCTCGCGCCCCAGCCGCGTCCGTGGATGGATTTCCAGCAGGTAGAGCGACAGGTGATCGACGCCCAGCGCGACGGCATCCCGCACCCCGGCGAGCGCCGCCGAGATTCCCTGCTCGGGAAGACCGAGGATCAGATCGGCGCCGACGCTCCGGATCGGCGACCGCCGCGCCGCCGCCAGCGCCCGGCGCGCCCGCGCCGCGTCATGCGGCCGCCGCAGCGTCCGCAGCAGCCGGTCATCGAACGCCTGCACGCCGATGGCGATCCGGTTGACCCCGGCGGCGGCGAGGTCATCGCACCGCCTCTCGTCCAAGTCCTCCGGGTTCGCCTCCACGGCGATCTCGGCGCCGGCGTCGATCGCGAAGGCGCTGCCGAGCGCCTCGAGCACCGCACCGATCATCGCCGGCGGCAACAGCGACGGCGTGCCGCCGCCGAAGTGGATGGTGTCGACCGGCCGGCCCCGGAGCGCCGCCTCGAACGCGCCGATCTCGCCGACAAGCGCGGCGACGTACGCCGCGAGGTCGGGGCCGCGACCGGCCGTCAGATAGAAGTCGCAGTAACTGCAGCGGACGGTGCAGTACGGAATGTGGAGGTAGATCCCGATCGACATCTCCGGCCCGCCGCCCCCGATTCTAGACGCTCTCGACCTGATCGGCGCGCACCCAGCCGGTCAGTCCGTTCGGGAGCGTCACCTGCAGCCAGTCGCCGCGCCGGTTGTGGACGTCGAGTCGCGTCCCTTCGTGGACCGAGAACAGCACGGTGTTGTCGACCGCCGGGCCGCTGAGCGCGTCGGCGCGGTCGTTCATGACGATGGCATGCTCGGCGCGGCTGTCGGCGATGCGCGTGCCCAGGGCGACCCCGACGATCAGGGCGGCGATGCCGCAGAAGGCGGCGCCGTAGCCCAGCAGGCGCCGGCGCAGCGCCCCGCGCGCCAGCGTCATCGCCCCGACCAGTCCGCAGGCGGAGAGGTACGGAACGAGGACGATCAGGGCCAGGGCATCGAGCGACCAGCCGTCGACGAACGATTTCACGAGCGCGACCGGGTACGGCACCTCCGGGTCGGGGATCCGGTCGCGGATCCGGCCGCGGGCGAACTCCAGGTTGTCGCGCGCCTCCTGGTCGGAGGGGTCGAGTCGCAGCGCCCGCTCGTACGACAGGATGGCGCGGCCGAGCTTGCCCATCTTGAAGGAGGCGTTCCCGAGGTTGTAGAAGACGCGCGGATCGGCGACCCCGTAACCGAGGATGGTCGTGTAGGCCGCCGCCGCGTCCTCGTAGCGCCCCTGCTCGTAGGCGCTGTTGCCGGTCTCGAACAGCTCCTCCGCCCCGGTCGCGAAGGCCGGCGCGGCCATCGCGGGCAGGAGGGCGGCGGCCAGGAGGAGGGCCGCGCAGGCTAGGAGCCTGCCCGAGTATTGGGCTGGGCCGCGTTCCGGACGCCGTGGGGCCGGATCGGCGGGGCGGCTCATGCCGACAGCGTCCGCTCGAGCTTGTGCACCACGTCCTCGGCGGCCTGCAGCGTCCGCTGCATCTCCCCGACCCCGGTCGACGACGGGGCGAAGCGCGCGAAATCGCACGACTCGAGGCAGCGATGGAAGGCGGCGCGCTGGTCCTCCGGCACGCCGCGCCCGGCGAGCAGCTCCTCGATCCGATCGTGGGTCAGGCCGGCGGCGGCGGTGTCGTACTTGGCGGCCAGGTATTCGGTCAGGGCGCTCGCCACCGAGGCGTAGAAGGCGCGCGCCACGGAGGGGCTCATGCGGCGGCGGGCCTCGCGCAACCGGCGGCGCGTCGCGCCGTACGCCCGCCGGCCCCGCCGCATGCGGGCCAGATCGGGATGCAGATCCCGCCGCCGCACCGCCACGACAATGCCGGCGTCGACGGCGATCGGCAGGATCAGCAGCGCGATGAACCAGGGCGACCGGTAAAAGAAGCGCGACCGGTCGCGCAGCGCCCCACCGCGAGCCTGCTTGATGTAGTGGATGTCCTGGCGCAGCGCGCGCACGTCGCTCTGCGCCACCGCCGGCAAGGGTCCCGCCGCGCCGCCCTCGGCGCGCGCCACCAGGATCGGGATCGGCGGGCTGGCGACGGTGCGGTAGGCGCGGGCCACCGGGTCGAAGAACGAGAACGACACCGGCGGGATGGCCAGCGCGCCGGGGGCGAGCGGGATCAGGACGTAGTCCCAGACCTTCTCACCGCGCAGGCGGTCGTCCTGGATCGAAGTGGTGGAGGTGACCTTCGGGGCGTACTGCTTGAAGTCGGCCGGCAGGGTCAGGGGGACGGCATTGATCGCGTTGAGATTGCCCTCGCCCGTCAATTTGAGTTTCACGCCGACGGCGTCGTTGACCCTGGCGTCCTTCCGGTCGGCGCTGACCGACAGGTTGAACCGCCCGACTGCACCGGTGAAATCGGGCGGGCGCGGGGACGGCAGCGGCTGCACCGTCACGGTAACCGGATCGGTGCGCCGGGTGATCGTCTCGGTGGGGGTGAAGAAGAACGATTCGATCGGGTCGGCGCTGCGCCGCCGGACCTGGATCTGGTAATTCACTCCCGGGATGGTGAGCGTGCCGCTGGCCGTCGGGAACAGCGCCTTCTTCATCAGCGTGTACTCGATCCAGGTCCGGCCGCCCCGCTGCACCCGGCGCGCATCGAGGTTGTCGGGAACCTTGATCTCCTCGGCCCAGAACCCCGGGAAAGTCGGCTGGTCCTTCAGGGCCAGGTTGAGGATCTCCGTCTGCGTGTCCAGAACGAAGCGGACCGTCACCTGCTGCCCGACCCAGGCGGTGCGCGTCTCGACCTCCGCCCTGACGAGCACGTCGGGTCCGCCCGCGGCGGCGACCGCTCCAGGAGAGGGTTCCGGCGACGCGGCGCCGGGGGCCGGCCCCGCGGGCGGCGCCGGCGCGCCACCGCGCGCGCTCCCCGGCACGACCCCGATGTCGATCGCGTCGGTGTGATAGGTGCGCCCCTGGATCAGCATCCCCAGCGCCGGGATCCTCAGGCTTCCGGTTGTCCTCGGCCGCAGGACGTAGCTGTAGGTCCGCGTCGACGACGTGCGGCCGTTGATCCACTGGAAGCGCGACGACACGTTGGGGCCGCCGACGATGTCGAAATCCTCGAGGCGTGACAGGTCGGGGGGCGACACCTGCTCGAACGACGCGGCGGCGATCTCGATCGACAGGACCAGCTCGTCGCCCTGCGCGATCCGCGTCCGATCGACCATGGCGCGGACGCGGACCTCTTGGGCTGAGACCGTCGTGGCGGTCGCAGTTCCGAGGAGCAGGGCCGCCAGCGCCAGGCCGATCCGCCTCCGGCCCGCGCCGCTCACCAGTCCTTCTCCGGCTGCGGATGCTCCGCCGCCGCAGCCTGGGCGTGCTTGCGGATCCCCTCTTTCTCGGCTTCGCGCAGCGCCGCCAGCACCTGGTTCGCCTCCTCCTGGCTCATCTCCCCCGGCTTCCCCTGGCTGGGCTGCTGCTGTGCGTCCGGCGCGCCCTTCTGGGGCTGCGGCTGGCTCTGCGACGAGTCGTCCTTCTGATCGGGCGATTTCTGGTCCTGCTTCGGCTGCTGTTGCTGCTTCTGCTGCTCCTGCATCATCCGCAGCGCCAGCTCGAGGTTGTGCTTGGCGTCGGCGTCGCCCGGCGCCTGGCGCAGGGCCTGCACATAGGAGGACACCGCTTCGGGGAGACGGTTCTGCATCAGCAGGGCGTTGCCGCGGTTGAAGGTCGCGGACTCGGCCAGGGAGCGGTCGGCGGCCGCCTGCGCCTTCAAGTACTCCTCAGCCGCCTTGTCGTATTCCCCCTTGCGAAACAGCACGTTGCCGATGTTGTAATGCAGCTCCGGGGCGTCCGGTCGGGAGGTCTGGGCGTCGGTGTACATCTTGAGCGCCTCGTCATAGCGCTTCTGATTGTAGAGCCGATTCCCTTCGTTGTTTCTCGCCCCCGCCGAGTCGGCCCGGGCGTTGCCGCCGGTGACGATCGCCAGCGCCAGGGCGGCGCCGACCATCCCGGCGCGCCGCGTGGCACCGCGCCTCATGCCGCTTCCTCCCCCGCCGCCTCGCCGGCCGGGCGCTCCCGCCGGCGGTCTGGGATCGCGGCCTCGGCGATCAGCAGCAGCACTGCGACCGCCAGCGGGATCTGATAGCGCTCCTCGAACGCCGTCTGCAGCCTCCCGGACAGGGTGCGTTGATCCATCCGGGCGATCTCCTCGTACACCCGGTGCAACTCGAGCCCTTCCGGCGTGGAGCGGAAGTACCTTCCGCCGGTGGCGGCGGCGATCCCGGCCAGGGCGGTTTCGTCCAGGCGCGTCGTGACCTTGCGGTGCTCCCCGTCCTCCTTGTAGCCGGTGACGTCCCCCCGTGCGTTGCGCAGCGGGATCGGCTCTCCTGACGGGCTGCCGATGCCCACCGCGTGGATCACCACTCCTTCGGAGGCGGCGGCCCGCGCCGCCGCCTCGACGTCACCCTCGTGGTCCTCGCCGTCGGTGATCAGGATCAGCACCTTGTAGCGCCGCTCGGACGATTCGAATGCGGCGGTGGCGACGCGGATCGCCTCGGCGATCGCCGTTCCCCTGACCGGGATCAAGTCGGTGTCGAGGACATCCACGAACAGCCCGGCGGCCGCGTAATCGAGGGTCAACGGGCAGGTGACGTCGGCCGCGCCGGAGAAGGCGACCAGGCCGATCCGGTCGCCGCGCAGCAGATCGAGAAGCTGGAGGACCGCGGCGCGGGCCTGCGCCAGGCGGTTCGGCTTGACGTCCTCGGCCAGCATGCTGGGGGAGGTATCGACCGCGACGATTACGTCGACGCCCCGGCGGATGACTTGCTCGGCCTTGGCGCCCCACTGCGGCCGCGCCAGGGCGAGGATCAGGAACAGCGCCGCCAGCACCAGCAACGTCAGACGGACGATCTGCCGTTCCAGCCCGGCCTCGCTCGACAGCCGGCGCAGCAGCGGCAGATCCCCGAACATCTGCAGCAGCCGCAGGCGCCGCCGGCGCCAGGCGACGAACAGCGCCGGCAGCAGGGGCAGGCCGAGCAGCAGCCAGAGAAAGTCGGAGGCCGCGAAGCGCATCAGGGTAGCTTCCTCAGCAGCGTGGATCGCAGGCCGAACCCGAGCAGGATCAACAGCGCCCCGGGATACAGGAACGAGGCGAATGCCTCGGCGTGCCTCGTGAAACCGCGCACCCGGACTTCGGTCTTCTCCATCGCGTCGATCTTCTCGAAAATGGTCCGCAGCGCCCGCGCGTCGGTGGCGCGGAAGTACTGTCCGCCGGTGGCGGCGGCGATCGCCTGCAGGGTCTTCTCGTCGATGTCGGCCTGCACCATGATGTAGCGCCGTCCCTGGATCGGGTCGTCGATCGGATACGGCGCCTCCCCCTCCGTGCCCACCCCCACAGTGTAGACCTTGATGCCGAATGCCTGCGCCAGCCGCGCGCCGGAGAGCGGGTCGATTTGACCGCGGTTGTTGCGCCCGTCGGTCAGCAGGATGACAACCTTGCTCTTGCCCTTGGCCTCCTTCAGCCGGGCCACCGCGGTCGCCAGCCCCATCCCGATGGCGGTGCCGTCCTCCTCGCCGCTCGCCAGGTCCACCCGGTCGAGGAGACCGAGGAGCACGCCGTAGTCGAGCGTCAGCGGGCACCGCGTGTAGGCGTTGCCGGCGAACACCACCAGGCCGATCAGGTCGTTGCGCCGCCCGCGCACGAACTGGGCGACGACGTCCTTGGCCACCACCAGGCGGTTGCGCGGCTTGAAGTCCTCGGTCCGCATGCTCCCCGAGATGTCGAGCGTCAGGGCGATATCGATCCCCTCGGTCAGCACCTCTTCCTCGCGGTGACCGCTCTGTGGACGGGCGAGCGCCGTCACCAGCAGCAGCAGCCCGGCGAGCCGCAGCACCGCCGGCAGGTGACGCAGGCGCACCGCCACCCCGGGCGCCTGGCCGCGGAACGGCGTCGTGCCGGAGAACAACAGCGTCGCCTCGCGCCGCCGCCGGAGCAGGTACCAGGCCAGCACGCCGACCAGGGCGAGCAGGACGGCCGCCGGCAGCGGGCTGGCGAAGCGGAAGGCGGTCATCGGGCCGCTCCGCCGCCGGCGACCGCGGCCGGCACGGCGGCCTCCGGGCTCGGTTCGCTCCGGCGGGTCTCGTCGACCAACCGGTAGGCGCGCTCGACCGCGGCGCGAGTCTCGCCGGCATCGGGGACGTACTTGGCGAACTTGACCAGATCGCAGGCGGAGAAGAACTCGGACAGCGCGGTGGTGACCTTGATCGACAGGCGCGCGGCGCGCAGGGCTTCGAGGATCTCCCAGGAGGTCCGCTCGAAGGTGTCGACGCCGAAGCGGGACGCCACGTACCGTCTGACGATTTCCGCCAGCTCGATGTAGAACTCCTTGACCCGGCCGGCTTCCAGGAGACCCGCCGACAGCAGTCGCTCCAGCTCCGCGTAGGCGATCTCATGCGGCGGCCGGGGCGGCGCGGCCGGGGCGGGGACGGGCGCCCCGGCTCCCCGCCGGCGCCGGCGCCACCACAGCCAGGCGAGCAGACCGGCCGCGGCCAGCGCCGCCGCCATCAGCCAGGGCCATAGCGCCCGCACCGGCATGGCGAAGGGCGACTTGATATCGGCCGGCGCCGGATCGGCCGACGTCAGGACGCTCCTGACCTCGAACGGCACCGGCCGGCTGGCGGTCTTCCCTTCCTTTCCGGATGCGTCGACCGAAGCGACGTCGAAGGCCGGGATCGCCTGCGCCCCGGTCTTGAACGAGGTGACCCACAGGGTGCGGACCTCCAGCACCCGGCTCCCCTCCACCGGGACCGGCGGCGCGGTCTGCGCGCCCAGCAGTTCCCGGGCCTCGAAGGCGCGCTCGGGCTCGAACGCGGTGATGCGCGTCCCGGACGGATAGGTCAGGCGGGCTGTCACGGTGATCGGATCGCCGACGGTGATGGCCGGTCGATCGATGCTGACTTCGATGCGGACCGGTCCCTCGGCGGCGGCGGGCGCCGTCGCTCCGGACGGCGCCGCGGGTCCGCTCGCCCCGGCCGCCGGCTGGTCCGCACCAGGCGCGGTCGCAGCGCCCGCCGCGGCGCCGACCAACGCGGCGGCGATGGCGCCGGCCACGGTCCAGGCGCGCCGCCGCCCCGTCGACCGGCTCTCCGGCCCTCTCATCGACGGATCCGCCGGGCCCGGCGGTGGAAGAAGGTCACCAGCGCCCGGTCGTAGGGCCGGTCGGTGTGCAGCTCGAGCGAGTCGATGCCGACCGAGCGGAACAGGTTCTCGCGCTCCTGGCGCCGGCCGAGAGCCCACGCCCGGTAACGCTCCCGCGTCTTTCGATCGGAGGCGTCGACCAGCACGCGGTCACCGGTCTCGGCGTCCTCCAGCGACAACAGCCCGACCGGCGGCAGCTCCTGCTCGCGCGGGTCGGTGACGGTGATGGCGATCAGGTCATGCTTGCGGGCGGCCACGCGCAGCGGCTGGGCATAGCCGTCGGCCAGGAAGTCGGAGACCACGAAGACCACGCTGCGCTTGCGGATGGTGCGCGCCATGTACCGCAGCGCCTGCCCCAGATCGGTGCGGCGACCGCGCGGCCGGAAGTACAGCACCTCGCGGATGACGCGCAGGACGTGGTCCTTGCCTTTGCGCGGCGGCACGAACGTCTCGATCCGGTCGGTGAAGGCGATCAGCCCGACCCGGTCGTTGTTCTTGATGGCCGAGAAGGCCAGCAGGGCGCAGAGCTCCGCCTCGATCTCGCGCTTGAAGCGGCCGCGGGTGCCGAACTCGCCGGAGGCCGAGAAATCCACCAGCAGGATGACCGTCAGCTCGCGTTCCTCGACGTGCACCTTGACGTACGGGTGCCCCATCCGCGAGGTGACGTTCCAGTCGATGCTGCGGATGTCGTCGCCGACCTGGTACTCGCGCACCTCGGAGAACTCCATGCCGCGGCCCTTGAACACGGAGTGGTACTCGCCGCCCAGCGACTCGTTGACGAGCCGGTTGGTCCGGATCTCGATGCGGCGGACTTTCCTGAGGATCTCTGCCGGAAGCATCGGCGGCACGGTGGTCAGGGGACTTCGACGGTATCGAGCACCCGCTGGATGATCTGCTCGGTCGTGACGTCCTCCGCCTCGGCCTCGTAGGTCAGGATGATCCGGTGCCGGAGCACGTCGAAGGCGATCGACTTGACGTCCTCCGGAGTGACGTAGCCACGGCCGCGCACGAAGGCGTGCGCCTTGGAGGCCACCGCCAGGAACACCGTGGCGCGCGGCGAGGCGCCATACTGCACCAGCCCCTTGATGTCGACCTTGTAGTCCTCGGGACGGCGCGTGGCGAAGATGATGTCGACGATGTAGTCCTTGATGCGGCTGTCGATGTAGACGCTCTGCACGACCTGGCGGGCCCGCAGGATGTCCTCCGGCTTGATCAGCCGGCGCACGTCGAAGGCCTTGCCGCCGGCCATGCGGTCGAGGATTTCCCGCTCCTCCGTCTTGTTGGGGTAGTCGACCCGGAGCTTCAGCATGAACCGGTCGACCTGCGCCTCGGGCAGCGGATAGGTGCCCTCCTGCTCGATCGGGTTCTGCGTCGCCAGGACCAGGAACGGCGGCTCGAGCGGATAGGTCGTGTCGCCGATGGTGACTTGCTGTTCCTGCATCGCCTCGAGCAGCGCCGACTGCACCTTGGCCGGGGCGCGGTTGATCTCGTCGGCCAGGATCAGGTTGGCGAAGATCGGACCCTTCCGGGCCACGAACTCGCCGGTCTTCTGGTTGAAGATCATGGTGCCGATCAGGTCGGCCGGCAGCAGGTCGGGGGTGAACTGGATTCGCTGGAAGCGGGCGTGGATGACGTCGGACAGGGTCTTCACCGACAGGGTCTTCGCCAGCCCGGGCACCCCCTCGAGCAGCAGGTGGCCGCCGCCCAGGAGGCCGATGAGCAGGCGGTCGAGCAGGGCCCGCTGCCCGACGATGACCTTGCGGACCTCGCCGAGGATCTGCTCCACGAAGCCCGACTCGCGGGCCACGAGGTCGTTGATGCGCTTGATGTCCTGGTCCATGGCGGGGAAACCTCCGGCAGGCGTCGCTTCCTGAGCGAGCGGGCGATTCTAGACCACGCTCCCGGGCCAGTCAATTTCCCCGCCGCGCCCCGCGCGACCCTCTTGACAGGCGGCCTCGAATGACGGACATTGGCGCCCGCCATCGGCCCCCGTCCGGCTCGGCCGCGCGGGTCCCACCCGGGTTCCGCCGAAGTTCCCGACCCTCACGACGGGGAGTCGTCGTTCGGCATGAAGACCCCAACCGCGTGCATCGGAGGGACCGAACCATGGTCATGCAGGGCATGCGCCTAATCACCGTGACGATGGCGGCCACCCTGGTTCTGGCCGGCGGCGCCATCGCGCAGGAACAGGAGAAACCGGCGACCATCGAGTCACGGTCATCCGACTCGACCTCCACGACGGCCCCGACCCAAGGCGTCGCGGACAAGGAGGTCTGCGCCACCTGCCACGAGGAGGTCGCCACCGCGCTCGCCACGACGGCCCACGGGCGGACCGGCGTGGCGAACTGGGACGGTCTCTCCGGCTGCCAGTCGTGCCATGGCCCCGGCCAGGCGCACGTCGACGGAGGCGGGGACGTCGCGAAGATCCGCAACCCGAAGAAGATCCCGGCCGCGGAGGTCTCCGCGATCTGCCTGAAATGCCACGAGCGCGGCGAACGATCGCATTGGCAGGGCAGCCAGCACGATCAGCGCGGCCTCTCCTGCCTGACCTGCCACGCCATCCACCCGAACGCCGCCCGCCCGCAGGGACCGCACCTGCTGGCGAAGGTGACCGAGTTCGACACCTGCGGGTCGTGCCACCTCAAACGCAAGGCGGCCCTCTATCGCTCGGCTCACATGCCGCTGCGCGAGGGGTCGATGCAATGCACGTCGTGCCACAACCCGCACGGCAGCAACGGCCCGGCGCTGCTCAAGCAGAACTCGATCAACGAGAACTGCTACGCCTGCCACGCCGAGAAGCGCTCGCCGGCGCTGTGGGAGCACCCTCCCGTGAAGGAGAGCTGCGCCAACTGCCACGACCCGCACGGCTCGCTCCACCCGCGCCTGCTGGTCGCCAAGCAGCCCCGGCTGTGCCAGCAGTGCCACGACGAGACGCGGCACCCGACGCAGCCTTACAGCGACGCGTCGACGGCGCCGGAATTCTTCCCCAACAGCCGCATGTTCGACCGCGGCTGCATGAACTGTCATTCGCAGATCCACGGCTCGAACCATCCGGCCGGCAACCGCTTCCTGCGCTGAGGGAGGGAGGAGACGACCATGACGCTCGATAAGCGCTTCATCCTGGCGTACCTCGTCCTCCTGGCCGCGGCGGTGCCCGCGTCGCCGACGCTCGCCGCAGACGATCCGGAGGCGCAGGAGACTTTCGAAGGCGATGTCACCGTCGGTCCGCAGATTCGCTCCGACGATCAACCGGGCGGTTCGGCGAAGTTCGGCGAATACCGCGACGTGCCGAGCGGCTTCGTGGGCGGCGCGGTAAGGTTCACGTGGCAGCCTAAGACCGGGTACATCCTGCACCTCGATGCACGCGACATCAGCCAGCGCGATCAGCAGATCTTTTTTGATTTCGGCAAGCAGGACACCTGGAAGGTCACGCTCGACTGGTACGAGAACCCGCGCCGCTGGTCCGACGTCGCCAACCAGCTTTACGGCAACCAGGGAGACGGGATCTTCACCCTGGCCGACAGCCTGCAGGCGGCGGTCCAGGCGGCACCGGCCAGTGTCGACACGACGCCGGCCGACGGCCAGTGGGATGCGGGCACCAAGGGGGCCCTGATCAAGGAGGCCATCGCCAGCGGCGCCAACGACGTCGACCTGCGCTACCAGCGCCGCACCGGCGTCGCCGGCGTCGAGTACACGCCGACCAGGAGCGTGACGCTCACGGCCCGCGCCGAGACCGAGCTGCGGTCGGGATTCACGCCGCAGTCGCTCGGCATGTACTTCAACTTCTCCCCTTCCGAGGTGGCGGCGCCGCTCGACTTTCGCACCGACAACTACATGATCGGCGCCGAATTCGACCGGGCGAGCTGGAACGTCGGCATCGAGCTGGGGACCTCGGAGTTCCGCACCGACTACGACCGGCTGGTATGGGACAACCAGCTGTTCGCCACGGAGGTCCCGGTGACGGCCGAGTCGGCCAACCCGAACCGCATGCAGATGACCAGCTGGTACAACAACAAGGTGGCGCGCGGCACGGTGTTCGGCGGCGTCAACCTGCCCGGGAAGACCCGCATCGATGCGCAGGTGACCCGCAGCACCACGACCCAGGACGAGCCGTTCCTGCCGATGACGGTCAACACGCTGCTCACCCCCGCCGCCCTGCCGGCGCAGAGTTTTGACGGCGAGCAGGAGAACAACCTGGCGTCCCTGCGGGTGTCGTCCCGTCCGTTCAAGACCATCCGCTGGAGCGCCTGGTACCGCGACTACGAGTTCAAGAACAGCTCGCCGGGCCTGACCTTCCTCAACTACGTCCAGACCGATTTCCAGATCGTCAACTGCGGCAGCGTGGTCGCCTGCGGCGGCACGACCGTCGATCTGCAGCGCCGCAGCCTGCCGTACGGCTACGAGAAGAGCAACCTGGGGGCGATGGTCGGCTGGCGGCCGCTCTCCTGGCTCGACGCCTCGCTCGGCTACGACCGCGAGAGCATCGACCGCGAGTTCAGCGCCGTCGAGAAATCCGACGAGGACATCTACAAGCTGACGCTCGACTTCGATGTCAACCGGTGGCTGTCACTGCGCACCACCCTGCGGACGCAGCAGCGCCGGGCCGACGAGTACGACGCCGAGTATCTGCTCGCCTCGTTCCCGATCGGGGAAGCGTACGTTGCCCCGAGCAACGAGGGGATGCGGCGGTTCTACTGGACCGATCGGGACCGCGACTCCGCCAGCCTGATGGCCGACGTCACCATCAGCCCGAAGTTCTCGATCTATGCCGAGGCGACCTACGCCAAGGATGACTATCTCGACCCCGCCACCGGGAAGCCCGTCGGAGAGTCGTACACGACCCTGGAGGACCGGCTGCCCGGGAACCCGGGTCCGCTCGACGGCGTCCCCGAGTCCTACACGCTGCTGATCGCCGGGCGCGAGAACGACAAGAACACCTCCTACACCCTGGGATTCAACGTCACGCCGACGCCGCGCTTCAACCTGTATGCCGATTACACCGCCGAGACGTTCGAGTACAGCATGGCGTCCCGTTACCGGGCCCCCGCCTCCGGCGTCGGCTCCGACAACCCTCTGGACGACTGGGGGAGCGACATCGAGGACACCTACGACACCGCCACCCTCGGACTCGACGTCCAGCTCAACACCAGGGGGACCTGGCACCTGGCGGTCGACGGCTCCCGCTCCGAGGGCAAGGGGGACATCGCCACCGACTTCGTGCCGGGCGGCAGCGCCTCGGGCGACACGACGCTCACCTCCTTCCCGCAGCTCAAGTCGACGCTGACGATCGGCAACCTGGCACTCCGCCACGCCGTCAACAAGGACCTCGGCTGGACGCTGCGGTACTGGTACGAGAAGTGGGACGACCAGAACTTCGCGCAGGATTTCGCCCAGCCGTACATGGGCGATCCCGGCAACGATCCCGGTTCCGCCACCTCGATCTACCTCGGCTGGCGGTTCAGGGACTACACGAACCACCTCTTGAGCTTCATGCTCCACTACAGCTTTTGACCCGCCCGCCCGCAGGTTGACGCTCCCAGGACCGGAACCTATACTTCGCCCCGGTGCGCAGGCGGCGACGTGACGACGCAAAGCGAACACAGGGAAGCTCTTGACGCTGTCACCGGCCACTTGGCGAGGGACCGCGGGCTCGACCTGACGCGTTACAAGTCGAGCTACCTGACGCGCCGGTTGCTGGTGCGCGTGCGGGCCCTGCGGCTGGCCGGCCTCGAGGAGTACCTGATGTTCCTGAAGACGCACCCGGAGGAGATCGGGCCGCTGCAGAAGGCCTTGTCGATCAAGGTGACCGGGTTCTTCAGGAACCGGTCTTGTTTCGAGCTCCTGGAGGAGCGCGTGGTGCCGGACCTGGTGCAGCGGGCCGCGATGCGGGGGGATGCGCTGACGGTGTGGAGCGCCGGCTGCGCCACCGGTGAAGAGGCCTGGTCGCTCGCCGCCTTGTTCGCCGCGGGGACCTCCGCCCCCGGCCCGCCGGGCCGGCGCGGCACCGGCGGTCCGCGCGTCGACATCCTGGCAACCGACCTCGACGAGGCGGCCCTGGCGAAGGCCGGGCAGGCGGTGTTCCCCGCCCGGGCGATCCTCGGGGCGGTGCCCGACGGCGCCCGCGCCCAGTTCGAGATGCGTGACGACGGCACCGCCGTCCCCGTGCCGGCGCTGCGGACGATGGTCCGCTTCGAGCGCGAGAACCTGCTCGATCCGCCGCCGAGGCACGACCTCGACCTGGTCGTCTGCCGCAACGTGCTGATCTATTTCTCGCTCGAGCACCAGGCCGACATCCTCGGCCGCTTCGCCGCCGCCCTCCGCGATGGCGGCTACCTCGTGCTCGGACGGGTCGAGCGGCTGTTCGGCCCCGCCCGCGCCGCGTTCGAGGCCACCAGCGCCCGCGAACGGGTCTATCAGCGCCTGCCGCGCGTCGCCGTACGCCGGGGGGCCGCATGCGCCTGAAGCTCGCCCTGGCGTTCCTGGTCGTCACCTTCCTGTTCATCGTCACGACCTTCGTCTTCACCCCGCCCAAGGAATTCGCCTTCTGGGACCTGATCGGTTTCGTCAGCAGCGAGATCTTCATCGGTCTGGCGGCCGCGGTGCTGCTGTCGAAAATCTTCACCGCCAATCTGCGCGCCCTCGCCTCCGCCAGCACCGTCATCAGCCGCGGCGACCTGACCCGCAAGGTCGACGTGCGCAGCGCCGACGAGGTCGGCGAGCTGTCTCGCTCGTTCAACGCCATGACCCAGAGCCTGTTCGGCATCGTCACCGAAGTGCGCGCCGTGGGCGACCGCATCTTCGAGTCGGCGCAGGCGCTGTCGGCCACCGCCGAGGAGATGAACGCCACCACCGAGGAGATCTCCTCCACCATGCAGAACATCGCCAAGGGAACGGAAGGGACCGCCGACATGGTCAACAAGACCTCGGCGATCACCCGCGAGCTCGCCACCAGCACCGAAGGGATCTCCGAGAAGGCGCGCCTGGCGACGCAGTCGGCGCGCGATGCCGGCGAGCGCGCCCGGCAGGCCGGCGAGCAGATGGTGCACTCCTCCGCCCGGGTCAACGAGCTGGTCGGCCGGATCGAAAAATCGACCGGCATCGTCGAGGGGTTCAAGGATCGGGCCCTGCGGATCAACGAGTCGGTCGACTTCATCAGCCATATCGCCCAGCAGACGCACCTGCTGGCGCTCAACGCCACCATCGAGGCGGCGCGCGCCGGCGAGCACGGCCGCGGCTTCTCGGTGGTCGCCGAAGAGATCCGCAAGCTGGCCGATGCGTCGCGCAAGTTCGCCGACCAGATCAGCCGGCTGGCCAAGGAGATCAACCAGCAGTCGAGTGACGTCATCACCGCCATGAACGACAGCACCCGCGGCGCGCGCGAGGGCAAATCGGCCATCGATCAGGCGCACGCCTCGATCGACGGCATGGTCCAGTCGGTCCTGCAGAGCGTCGGGCGGGTCGAGGAGATCTCGAGTCTGACCCAGGGGCAGGCCCAGGGCGCCGAAGGACTGGTGCGCGCCATCGAGGAGATCGCCAAGATCGCCGAGGACAATGCCGCCGGCACCGAGGAGGCCTCGGCGGCGACCGAGGAGCAGACCGCCTCGATGCAGGAGATGTCCGCCTCGGCGCAGGAGCTGGCCCGGGCCTCCGACACCCTCAAGGAGCTGATCTCCGTGTTCAAGGTGGTGTGAGCGTGAGCGACCCCGTGCTGACCTTCGAGTCGCGCGCCGGCTGGTTCGGCCTGCCGGTGCGCGATGTGTCGCAGGTGGCCACCCTGCGCGCCGTCCGACCGGTGCCGCGCGCCCCCGGCCTGGTCGCCGGGCTGGCCGAGGTGCACGGTCGCGTCGTGGCGCTCATCGACTTCGATCGCCTGGTCGGCCCGGCCGGAGCGCCGGAGCGCGCCGAGGCCGGCGCGACCGAGGGGGTGCCCGCGACCCCCGCCGCCGGGGAGGCCCCGTGCTTCGGGGTGGTGCTGGCCGCTCCCTTCGAGCACCTGGGCCTGCTGGTGCGCTCCGAGCTCGACATGGCGGACCTTCCTTCGGAGCCGCCCGCCGAGGGGGGCGAGGCCGGCCTGCTGCTGCGCGCCCGCCTGCCGGTCGGCGATCGGCTGCTCAATCTGGTTGCCCTGCCGGTCCTGGTGCAGCGTCTCGAGGAGGCGATTCGCGCCGGGTTCCGGGTCGGGACGGACGACGCCCCGGTGGAGGGATGATGGCGATTCGCGTGCTGATCGTCGATGACGCGATGTTCATGCGCTCGATGATCAAAGACATTCTGACCAACGCCGGCGGCCGCTACGAGGTCGTCGGCGAGGCCTCCAACGGACGCGAGGCGATCGCCCGCTACCGCGAGCTGCAACCCGACCTGGTCACCATGGACATCGTCATGCCGCAGCTCGATGGCATCGAGGCGACCCGGGAGATCCTCAAGATCGAGCCGAAGGCGACCGTGGTGATCTGCAGCGCCATGGGGCAGGAGGCGCTGGTCGTCGAGTCGATTTCCGCCGGCGCCAAGGACTTCATCGTCAAGCCGTTCTCGGCGGAGCGGGTCCTTCAGGTCTTGGGCAAGGTGCTGCCGGGCGGCGGCTCGTCCCCGAACTGACCCCGTCTCCGTGGATACCTCCCAGTTCCTCGAGCTGTTCATCACCGAGTCGCGCGAGCACCTGGAGCACCAGGGAACCCTGCTGGCGCAGGCGGCCCGCCAGCCGCTGACGGCCGACGAGATCAACGAGCTGTTCCGCCACGCCCACTCGATCAAGGGCATGGCGCAGTCGATGGGCTTCCGACAGGTCTCGGCCCTGGCGCACGCCATGGAGGACGTCCTGCACGGCTGGCGCGACGGCGGCGGTGCCCCGGCGGCCGATCTGGTGGCGCTGCTGGTGCGGGCCAACGACCGGCTGGCGGAGCAGATCGACGCCCTGGCGGCCAAGGCGCCCGAGCCCGACGCCGCCGACCTGGTCGGCGCGCTGCGGCTCGCCGCCCCGGTGGAGGATGGCGCCGCCGCTCCTCCCGCTCCGGCCGCCATGCCGGATGGCGAACCGGCCGCGGCCGAGCCGCCGCCCGGCGCCGGCCGGCCCGCCGACGAAGGCACCCGGCTGCGGTTCGAGGTCGCCCTGCAGCCGGCCACACCGCTGCCGGCGGCGCGTGCCGCGGTGGTCGTCGGCCGGCTGAAGGACCATGGCCGCATCCTGGAGGTCACTCCCGACCCGGCCGGGCAGCCACCCGGCCGCTACCCCACGACCTTCCGGGTCGTGATGACCACCCGCATTCAGCCGGCCCGGCTCATCGCCCTGGTCCTGAACCTCCCGGAGGTGGGGTCCTGCCGCGCGCTGTCGGCGGGTCCCGCCGACGACGCCGGGCGCGGCGAGGCCGAGGCGGGAACCCGGCAGGAGGCGATCGGCACCATCCGGGTCGCCACCGAACGGATGGATCACCTGCTCGACGGAATCGGCGAGCTGCTCCTCGACCGCGAGCGCTTGAAGCGCGCCCTCGAGCCCGATCCCGGCTCGGCGCCGGCGGAGTTCCTCGAGGCCCTCGGCCGGACCATCGAGTCGCTGCGGATCGAGGTCATGACGATGCGCCTGCTGCCGTTCGCCTCCATCGCTCCGCGCCTGACGCGGACGCTGCGCGACCTGTCGCAGCGGCTCGGCAAGGAGGTCGAGCTCGACCTCCGCGGCGGCGAAATCGTCCTCGACCGGTCGATCCTCGAGGACCTGATGGAGCCGCTGCAGCACATCCTGCGCAACAGCATCGACCACGGCATCGAGGAGCGCGACGCCCGCCTGGCGGCCGGCAAGCCGCCCGCCGGCATGATCACCATCGAGCTGACCCGGCGGGACGATCGCGTCTGTCTCGCGGTGGCCGACGATGGCCGCGGCATCGACCCCGTGGCGCTGCGGCGGGTGGCGGCGCGCCGGCGCTTCCTGAGCGCCGAGGCGGCCGAGCGGCTCACCGACGAGGAAGCGCTGATGCTGATCACCCTGCCCGGCTTCTCGACCGCGGCGCGCACCACCGACATCTCGGGACGCGGCGTCGGCATGGACGTCGTGCGCATGCGGATCCAGAAGCTGGGAGGCCGGCTGACCATCCGCTCGACGACCGGCGCGGGCACCCGGCTGGAGATGGATCTCCCGCCGGCGGTCACCGTGACGCGCGCCTTCCTGTGTCGCAGCGCCGGCGAGGTCTACGCCGTGCCGGTGGGCGCCGTGCAGGCGACGCTCGAGGTCCGCCGCGATCGGCTGCAGGCGAGCCAGGGCGAGCAGGTGGTGCGGCGCGACGACGACCTGATCACGGTGCTGCCGCTCGGCGGCATCCTGGCCGGCGACCCATCGCCCCTCTTCCCCGCGGCCTTCCCGGCCTTCCTCTATCGCCTCGGCGAGCGCGCCTACGCGCTGGCAGTCGACGAGATCCTCGGCGAGGAGGAGATCGTCATCAAGCCGCTGCGGCACCCGCTCGAGCTGCTCCCGCAGTATGCCGGCGCGGCGATCCTCAATGACGGCCGGATCGCCCTGATCCTCGACCCGGCCAACCTGACCCGCAGCGCGAGGGCCGCATGAGGCGCAAGCGACGTAAGGGAGCGACACGCAAGCCGCGCAGCAGCGCGGCGACAAGCAAGCCGCGCGGCAGCGCGGCGCCAATCAAGCGGCGCGGCAGCGCGGCGACAAGGAAGCCCCGCGCCCGGCGCGCCCACCTCGGGCGCTTCCAGGCGATCGGCGAGGCCGGCGCGCGCAACGCCGCGACCGCCCTGTCCCAGATCATCGGCCGGCCGGTGACGCTCGACGTGCCCTGGGCCGACGCCGTGCCGCTGGAGCGGGTCGCCGGCGCGGCCGGCGGGGCGTCGCGGGTCGTCTGCGCCCTGTCGCTGCGCGTGTACGGGGAGGTGCGTGGCAACCTGCTGCTGGTGTTCGCCCAGGATCAGGTCCGGCGCCTGCTCGACCTGGTGCTGCGGCACAGCGGCGTCGCCGACGGTTCCAGGCGTGCCCCCGACCATCCGGAGCTGTCGGCGATGGAGCGATCGGCGCTGCTCGAGGTGGGCAACATCCTGGCCTGCGCCTATCTCAACGCGGTGGGCCACCTGCTGGGCGTCAGCCTGCTGCCGTCGATCCCCGGGCTGGCGCTCGACATGATGGGCGCGGTCACCGACTTCCTGCTGATCGAGATGGCGCCGCTGTCCGACACCGCGGTGGTATTCGCCTGCGAAGTCCGCGAGCCGGCCAGCGGGCTGCGCGGCGAGATCTTCTTCCTGCCCGACCCGCGGACGCTCGCCGCCTTCGAGGCGGCGCGGGTGGAGGATCCGTGAGCCACCCCCGGTCGTTGCTGGCGGGCGAGCTGCGGGTCGCGGCGGCGCCGGCCCGGCTGGTGATCCACGGACTCGGATCGTGCGTCGCGGTGTTCCTCTACGACCCGACGACGCGCGTCGGGGGCATGGCCCACGTCCTGCTCCCGGCGCCGGCTCGCGTCGAGCCGCCCGAGCGGGCCGGGCGCTACGCCTCCACCGCCGTCACCGCCATCGTCGACGAGTCGATCCGGCTGGGGGCGCGCCGCGCCGCGCTCCTGGCCAAGCTCACCGGCGGCTCCCGGATGTTCTCCTTCGACGCCGCCTCGAACCGCCAGACGGTCGGGGACAAAAACGTCGAGGCGGTCCTGCGGGCGCTCAAACAGGTCGGGGTTGAAGTGGTGGCGACCGACGTCGGCGGCGCCAGCGGCCGGACGGTGATCGCCGACTTGGCCGACGGCAGCCTCACCATCACCACCGTGCGGGGCACGCCGCGGGTGGTTTAGCCGAGGTGTTTGTCGATGAGGCGCACCAGGACGTCGCGCGGTGCCGCGCCGATGTACTGCTCGACGACCTTGCCGTCCTTGAACAGCAGCAGGGTCGGGATGCTCTGGATGCCGTACTTCCCCGCCAGGGCGTTGTGGTCGTCGACATTCACCTTGCCGATGCGGACCTTGCCGGTGTATTCATCCGACAGCTGTTCCAGGATCGGCGCCACCATCCGGCACGGGCCGCACCACTCGGCCCAGAAATCGACCAGAATGGGGGCCCCCGGCTTCTTCACTTCGGTGTCAAAATTGCTGTCGGTCAACGTCAGGATGTTTTTGCTCATCGAATCTCCGCGTCCGGTGCACGCCGGACGATGTTTATATCACAGTCGATCGGCCCGCCGCCACGCGGGCGCGGGGCCGACGATCCCCTCAAACCGTTGCGAGGCGCCATCTTTCTGATGCGTGACCAGCCGTCCGGATTCCGACCGCAACGCCGCTGGGGCCAGAACTTCCTGGTCAACGAGGGCGCCGCCGACCACATCGTCGCCGCCTTCGCGCCCCGGGCCGCCGACCTCGTCCTGGAGGTCGGACCCGGGCGCGGCGCGCTGACGCGCCGGCTCCTGGGGCGCGTCGAGCGGCTGGCGGCGGTGGAAGTCGATCCGCGGCTCGCCGATCGGCTCCGCCAGGAGCTGGCCGGCCCGGGCCCTTCGCGGCCGGCCGGCGGGGCGACGGCGGTCGACGTCGTCGCGGCCGACATTCTGGAGATCGATCTCGAGGCGCTCCTGCGCCGCCTCGGGGCGGCGCCGGACCGGCCGGCGCGGGTGCTGGCGAACCTGCCCTACAACATCGCCACGGCGGTGATCCTCCGGCTGCTGGAGCACGCCGCGCTGCTGCGCGACCTGATGGTCATGGTGCAGCGGGAGGTGGCCGAGCGCCTGCGGGCCGCTCCCGGTGGACGCGACTACGGCGGTCTGTCGGTCCTCTGTCAGTCGCGCGCCCGGGTCGAGGCGATCCTCAGGCTGCGACCCGGTTCGTTCAGGCCGATTCCCAGGGTCGAATCGGAGGTGGTGCGGCTGACGCTCTTCCCGGCCGCCGGCGAAGGCGCCCACGCGGCGGCGGGCTCAACTTCGCCGGCGCTGCCGCGCCTGCTGCGGGCCGCCTTCGCGCAGCGCCGCAAGACCCTGCTCAATAACCTGGCGGGGCTGAGCCGCGCCGACGGCCCGCCGCTCGGGGCGGCGGCGGCCGCCGCCCTGATCGCCGCCGCCGGGCTGCGCCCCGGGATGCGGCCCCAGGAGGTCCCGGTGGACGGCTTCCTGGCCCTCGCCGCCCGGCTCCGGGGACTATAATCGCGCCGTGACCAGAACCGCCCGCGGCGATGCCACCGTCCGCACCAGCGCCGCTCCCCTGCAGATCGTGCCGCTCGGGGGCCTCGGCGAGTTCGGGCTCAACTGCACCGTCTTCAAGACCGGTCCGGATCTGCTCATCGTCGACGCCGGGCTGATGTTCGGTCAGGAGCAGCTGCTCGGCATCAACTTCGTCGTGCCCGACATGAGCTACGTCGTCGAGCGGTCCGCGCAGGTGCGCGGCATCGTGCTGACCCACGGTCACGAGGATCACATCGGCGCGCTGCCGTATTTCATCGACAAGCTCAAGGCGCCGATCTACGGCACCGACTTCACCCTCGGCCTCGCCACCCGCAAGCTGCGGGAGCACGGGCTGCTGCACGAACGGCAGCTCAAGCGGGTGCGGCCGGGCGACGCGATCACCCTGGGGCCGTTCGCCGTCCAGTGCATTCCGGTGACTCACAGCATCCCGGGCGCGCTGGCCCTGGCGATCACGACGTCGGCGGGGACCGTCATCCACACCGGCGACTTCAAGATGGACCAGACGCCGGTCGATGGGCGGACCTTCGACTTCCAGTCGTTCTCGGCGCACGGCGACCGCGGCGTGCTGGCCCTGCTGTCGGACAGCACCAACGCCGAGGTCGACGGGTTCACGCTGTCGGAGCGCGCCGTCACCGAGCCGCTCGACAACATCTTCGGCTCGGCGCGCGGTCGCATCGTCGTGTCGACGTTCTCGAGCAACGTGCATCGCATCCAGCAGGTGATCGATGTCGCGGCGGCCCACAAGCGCAAGGTGACGCTGCTCGGCTCGAGCATGCAGTCGACCTGCGAGGTGGCCTCCGATCTCGGATACCTGAAGGTGCCGCCGGGACTTCTGATCGAGCCGCGCGAGGCGCGCCGGCTGGCCCCCCACCGCCTGGCGGTGATCGCCGCCGGCTCCCAGGGCGAGCCGATGTCGGCGTTGTCGCGGATCGCCGTCGACGAACACCGGGACATCGCGCTCGACGAGGGCGACCTGGTGGTGCTGTCGGCCCGCGCCATCCCGGGCAACGAGAAGCCGATCAACCGGGTGATCAACCACATCTATCGGCGCGGCGCCAACGTGGTCTTCGGCGGGCGGCCGCCGCTGCACGTGTCCGGTCACGCCAGCCGCGAGGAGCTGAAGATCATGCTGACCCTGACGCGGCCGCGCTATTTCATCCCGGTCCACGGCGAGCTGCGCCAGCTGGTCAACCATGCCCGTCTCGCCGAGGACGCCGGCCTGCCGCGCGAGCGCATCCTGCTGGCGGAGAGCGGCGACGTCATCGAGCTCACCGAGAAGAGCGGCGGCGTGAACGGCAAGGTGGGCATCGGGCGGGTGCTGATCGACGGCACCTACGAGGAGGTCGATGAGATCGTGGTGCGCGACCGGCGCCACATCTCCGAGGGCGGAATCGTCCTGGCGGTGGTGGCGATCGACCGGAGCACCGGGCGGATGGAGGCGGAGCCGGAGATCGTCAGCCGCGGCTTCGTGTTCGAGGAGAGCAGCCGCGACCTGATGCGCGAGGCGGCCCGGGTGGTGCGCCGGGCGGTCGAGGCCGCCACCGTCGAGGAGCGCGCCGACCGCGACGTGATCAAGGCGCACATCCTGCGCGACTTGAAGCGCTACTTCCGCAAGAGCCTCGACCGCCGACCGATGATCATCCCGGCGATCATCGAGACCTAGGACCCGGCGCGCCGAATCGTCCGGGCGTCCGCCCTGCCCCGGTGATAGAATCGCGGCCTATGCGCGCCCGGAGGAGAACGGTCTCCCCCCGCCGCGAAACCCCGGCGGCATCAGGCTTCTGGGCGGAAGCCCTGGCGATCGTCGTCATGGCCTCCGCCGTCCTGCTGGTCCTGAGCCTCGCCTCCTACCGCGCGGACGACCCGGTCCCCTGGCCGCTCGGCCGCGGCGGCGAGGGGGTCCACAACGTCGCCGGGCCGTTCGGCGCCCTGCTGGCGGAGCTGCTGCGGCAACTTCTCGGGTATGCCGCCTGGCTGGTGCCGGCCTTCATGCTGTTTCTCGGCTGGGAGCTGTTCTGGAAGCGCGGCTCCCGCCGCGTCGCGCACCTGCTCGGTTCGACCCTCATCGTCCTGTCGGCCGCGGCCAGTCTGCATCTGCTGCTCGACGAGGGTCCGGGCGAGGCGTCGGCGCTCAACATCCGCCGCGCCGGCGGCTGGCTGGGCGGCGCCTTCGCCCACCTGCTCGTCGCCGTCCTGAACCGCTGGGGGGCGCTGGTCGCCTGGATGGCGATCTTCGGCGCCAGCGTCCTGCTGGTGACCCGCGCCTCCCTGATCGGCGCCATCCGGGCGATCGCCTCGCGTGCCGCGGCGCTGGTGCGGGGCGCCTGGCTGGCGGTCCTGCGCCGCCGCGAGGCGCGCCGCAAGGAGGCGATGCGTCTCGAGGTGATGCGCCGCCAGCAGGAACGCCGCGCCGCCGTGGCCGCCGTCGTCGCCGGGGAGGAGGCGGTCGCCGCCGAACCCCGCGCCGCCGTGCCGCTGCCGGTGCAATCCGATGCCCCCGCCGGTGAGGCCGCCGCCA
>JAGYID010000220.1 GCA_018606725.1 Acidobacteriota bacterium | reverse complement strand
GACCACCCTGTGCAAGCGGCTCCTGCAGGACGACGCGCGGCTGCGCTTCTCGGTGTCCACCACGACCCGCCCGCCGCGGGCCGGCGAGCGCGACGGGGTTGATTATCGCTTCGTCGGTCGGGCGGAGTTCGAGACGCGGCGCGCCGCGGGCGGGTTCGCCGAGTGGGCGGTGGTCAACGGCGACCTGTACGGCACCCCGTCGCGGGCGCTGCGCGAGGCCAACGACGCCGGCGTGGACATCCTGCTCGACATCGACACGCAGGGGGCGGCGAGCATCCGGCGGTCGGTCCCCGACGCGGTCCTGATCTTCATCATGCCGCCCGGACCGGGGGCGTTGCGCGAGCGGCTGGCGAAGCGCGGCACCGAGTCGCCGGGGGGGGTCCGGCGCCGGCTCGCCCTGGCGGCCGGGGAAGTCCGCCATTGGGCGATGTACGACCATGTGATCGTCAACGACGACCTCGACACCGCCTACGCCCAGCTGCGCGCGATCATCGAGGCGGCCCGCTGCCGGACCTCGCGCCAGGAGCCGCGCATCCGCCCGATCGCCGCTGCCTTCGAAACGGCCTAGGAGCCTGCCCGGGTATTCGGACAGGCCCCTAGGAGCGGGGGCGGTTTTCGTCTAGAATGACCGCCTCACGGTGATGGCCACAAAGACTGGATGCCCGGAGGTCGCATGATACAGACCGGTTCGATCGGCAACAAGTTCGAATTCATCTCCGTGGCCGGCGAGCGTTGCAAGCAGCTGCAGCGCGGCGCGCGGGCCCGGATCGAGACGAATGCGCTCAAGCCGGTGACCATCGCCATGCAGGAAGTGCTGGCGGGGGTCATCGAGTACAGCTACGGTCCGTTCCCGACGGAGTACCAGCCGGAGCCCGAGGTCGGCGAGGTGACCACCGAGGCCTTCCCGATGGAGTCCGCCGCTCTGGAGTCCGGTGAGCAGGGGTGATCGGCCGGCGCGGCAGGAGACCGCCCGCGCCGCCGGCGGTCACGCAGCGCCGCGCATCGCGCTTGGCGTGACCGGCGGGATCGCCGCCTACAAGGCCGCCGAGATCGTGCGCGGCCTGACCAAGGCCGGGTCCGAAGTGCACGTCCTGATGACCGCCCACGCCCAGAAGTTCATCACTCCGCTGACGCTGCAGACCCTGTCCGGCCACCCGGTGCTCACCGACCCGTGGGAGGTCGCCCAGGGGCCCGACATCCAGCACATCGCCCTGGCGCGCGGGCTCGACCTGCTGCTGATCGCCCCGGCGACCGCCGACATCCTCGCGAAACTGGCGCACGGCATCGCCGACGACTTCCTGACCACCTTCCATCTCGCCGTCACCGCGCCGGTCGTCGTCGCTCCCGCCATGAACGTCTGGATGTGGGAGCATCCGGCGACGCAGGCCAACCTCGCCACCCTGAAGCAGCGGGGCGTGCGGATCATCGACCCGGGCGTCGGCGAGCTGGCGTGCGGCGAGGAGGGGATCGGCCGGATGGCCGAGCCGGAGGCGATCGTCGCGGCCGCGCTGCAGAGCGTCGGGCGCGGAGGGGTAAAAAAAAAGCCCCGCGGTCGCTTGAGGGTCGCCGCGTCCTCGTGACCGCCGGGCCGACCCGCGAGGCGATCGACCCGGCCCGCTTCATCAGCAACCCCTCCACCGGCAAGATGGGATACGCGCTCGCCGCCGAGGCGTTGGCGCGCGGCGCGGATGTCACGCTGATCTCGGGACCAACCCATCTGATGCCACCGGCCGGCGTCAATCTGGTGCGCGTCACCAGCGCCGACGAGATGTTCCGCGCCGCCCTCAACCAGGCGAGCGGCGTCGACCTGGTCCTCAAGACGGCGGCGGTCGCCGACTACCGTCCGGAGCAGCGCGCCCGCAGCAAGATCAAGAAGGAGGCGCTGCGGCGCCGCAGCGTCCGGTCGCGCGGTGGCGACGGCACGATCTCCATGCGCATGGTGCCGACGCCGGATATTCTCGAGGAGGTCGGCAGGCGCAAGAAGCCGGGCCAGGTGCTGGTCGGGTTCGCGGCCGAGACCGGCGACCTCGCGGCCAACGCGCTGAAGAAGCTCCGCCGCAAGAATCTCGACATGGTCGTGGCGAACCGGATCGGAGCCGCCGGCGAGGGGTTCGAGTCGGACACCAACCGGGCCATCGCCGTCGACCGCCACGGGAAGCACACGGAGCTGCCGCTGATGTCGAAGTCCGACATGGCGCGCGCCATCCTCGATCTCGCCGAGCGCTTGTTCGAGGAGCGCCCGGGACGCAGGGCCGGCGCATGAGCCGCGAGGCGATCCGGGCTCGGTTGGAGTGGCTGCGGCTGATGGGCGTGGAGCATCTGCCCGCCGGGCGGCGGGCCGCCCGCCGCGTCGCGCCGGTGAACCCGTTCCCTCCGCCCGCCGCGATGTCCTCGACGCCACCGGCGGCCCGGGAGGGATCGGCGCCGCCGGGGGCCGGCCAGCCGGCGCTGTTCGCGGACCTCGCCCCCGATGCCGCTCCGCCTCGGCCCCCCGCGGGACGGCTCTCGCTGGCAGCCGCGACCGTCCCGGAGGAGGCCGCGGGCGCCGCCGGCCTGGCGGCGATCCGCGATGATCTCGGCGACTGCCGCCGTTGCCGGCTGTGCGACAAGCGGACGCAGATCGTCTTCGGGGTCGGCGATCCGCGGGCGGCGTTGATGTTCATCGGCGAGGGCCCCGGGGCGGACGAGGACCGCCAGGGGGAACCGTTCGTCGGCCGGGCCGGGCAGCTGCTCAATCGGATCATCGAGTCGATCGGGCTGACGCGCGGGCAGGTCTACATCGCCAATGTCGTGAAGTGCCGT
>JAGYID010000125.1 GCA_018606725.1 Acidobacteriota bacterium | reverse complement strand
GTGGCGCCGTGCCGGATCGTGTGCGAGCCGCCGGCGTTGTTGGCCAGCATGCCGCCGATCGTGCACCACGCCGATGACGACGGATCGGGCGCGAACTGCATCCCCCGGCGGCGCAGGACCCGGTTCAGCTGCGCCTGCACCACGCCGGGCTGGACGCGCGCGGTGCCAGCGTCCGGGTCGATGTCGGCGATCCCCCGGAAGTGCTTGGAGAAATCGAGGATGATGCCGCGGCCGAGCGTCTGCCCCGCGAGACCGGAGCCGCCGCCCCGCGCCGTGATCGGCAGGCCGTGGCGGCGGGCGTAGTCCACCACCGCCCGCACGTCCGCTTCGTGGCGCGGGACGACCGCGCCGAGCGGCGCGATCTGGTAGATGCAGGCGGCGGTGCTGTAGAGGGTCCGGTGCAGCGCGTCGAACAGCACCTCCCCCTCCACCAGGCGCCGCAAGTCGGCCGCGACCGCCGCCGCGTCCGCCGCGGACACCGTCGTCCCGGTCCCCGCATCCGGACTCACGCGCCGATCTCCAGGAGCCCCGCCAGGTGCCCGATCTCGGGCAGGATCAGCCGGCCTAGCGCCAGCCGCACGGCGGCCTCCGAGCCCGGCATCGAGAACACGATCATCCGATCGACGGTGCCGGCGGTCGCGCGGCTCAGCATCGCCGCCGCGGCGATCCGGCGGTACGACAGGGCGCGGAACAGCTCGCCGAAGCCGGGGAGCCGCTTGACGAGCAGCCGCTCCACCGCCTCGAAGGTCCGATCGCGCGGCGCGATGCCGGTGCCGCCGGTGATCAGCACGGCCCGCACGTCGCCGCGCGCCGCCAGCGACCGAAGGTGCGCCGTGATGCTCTGCGGTTCGTCGCGCAGGATGCGGTAGTCGACGACCGGGTGGCCGGCGCGCAGCAGCAATCGACGGATGAGCGCGCCGCTCCGGTCGGTCTTCGGCGTGCGCGTGTCGCTGACGGTGAGGACGGCGCAGGCGACCGCGGCGGGGCCGGCGCTCCGATGCGCGTCCCGGGGGCGCGCGGCACCCCGCGATCGTCCCGGGGGCGCGCCGGCGCGGTGTCCTTTCCGGTGACCCATGGCCCGCCGATCCGGCCCGGCGGCCCTCAGGCCGCCAGGTCCATGAGGTACCGGAGGAGGAGGCGCACCCCGAACCCGGAGCCGCCCTTCTTCATGTAGGAGTACTCCTTGTCGCCGAAGGCGGGGCCGGCGATGTCGAGGTGCGCCCAGCGCAGCCCCGGCCGGACGAACTCGCGCAGGAACAGCGCTGCCGTGATGCTGCTGCCGCCGCGCATGGCGGTATTCTTGATGTCGGCGACGTCGCTGCGGATGTGCTCGCGGTATTCGTTGTAGAGCGGCATCGGCCAAACCGCCTCGCCGGCCTTCTGCGCCGCCCTCAGGAGCGCGTCGACGAAGTCGCGATCGTTGCCCATCACCCCTGCGGCCATCGGCCCGAGCGCCACGACGATGGCGCCGGTGAGGGTCGCCAGGTCCACGACCTCCTCGACCCCCTTCAAGGTCGAGGCGTAGGACAGCGCGTCCGCGAGGACCAGTCGCCCTTCGGCGTCGGTGTTCCGGACCTCGACCGTCTTGCCGTTCATCATCTTCAGGATGTCGCCCGGGTGGATGGCCGTGCCGCTCGGCATGTTCTCCGCCATGCCCATGAGGCCGACGACCTCGACCGGCGGCGCCAGCTCCGGCAGCGCCTTGAGGGTGGCGAGCACCGCCGCCGCGCCCGACATGTCGCATTTCATCGTCTCCATGCCTTCGGGAGTCTTCAGCGACAGGCCGCCCGAGTCGAATGTCAGCCCCTTGCCGACCAGGGCCACCTTGCGCACCGGGCGTTCCTCCGGCCGGTACTCGAGATGGATCAGGCGGGGCGGATGGATCGATCCCTGGCCGACGCCGAGGATGCCGCCCATGCCGAGGCGGCGCATCTCATCCGGCTCGATCACCTTGCACTCGAGCTTGGCGTCGCGGGCCGTCTCGCGGGCGATGTCCACCATCCGCTGCGGCGTCATGGTGAGGGCCGGTTCGTTGACCAGATCGCGCGCGAAGTTCGCCGCCGCCGCCGCCACTTCGCCGTAGGCGATGCCGTCGGCGACCTCGCGGGCGGCCGACTCGCCGGTGGCGACCAGGATCTCCTTGAGGTTGTGACGATTCGGGCGCGGCTCCGAGCGGTAGCGGTCGAAAAGATAGGTTCCGAGCAACGCCCCTTCGGCCAGCGCCGTGGCCGACTCGCGACCCGGGATCGGCGATGCACCGGCGTCGAGCAGCGGCACCGCCACGGTCGCGGCGCCGAGGCGGTCGGCGGCAACCAGCGCGTCACCGAGATGACGGCGGTAGCGCTCGAGAGTGATTTCGGCGCGCGGACCGAGCCCGAGCACGATGTACCGCCTGCAGCGCAAGTTGTCGGCCGGCGCGGCGTGCCACAGGAGCCGCTTTCCCGCCTGCCCGTCGAAGCGATCGTCGCGGGCGATCTCGAGGAGGCGGCGGCCGAGGGCCGCGCCGATCGGGCCGGCGGGTTTCTCCTCGCCCCGGTACAGGTAGACGATGCCGATATCGGCGGCGCAGGAGGCGAGGTCGACCGGTCTGGTCTCGAAGCGGAGCGCGCCGCTCACGCTCTGCCCTTCAGCAACGGGCGGATCCGCTCGACCAGCCGGGTGGCCGACAGACCGACCTCGTCGAGCAGCTGGGCCGGAGTGCCGTGCATGACGAACCGGTCGGGGATCCCGAAGTGATGCAGCGCGCCGGGCTGCAGGCCGCTCTCCTGGAAGAACTCGGCGACGCCGCTGCCGAAGCCACCGCGCAGGGTGTTCTCCTCCAGGGTGATCAGCACCGGGCAGCGCCCCGCCAGGTCGCGCAGCATGTCGCCGTCGAGCGGCTTGACGAAGCGGCAGTTGACCACGCCGACGGCGCGGCCCTCGGCGAGGAGCGCGTCCCGCACCGCCTCGGCCGCCTCGACCATCGAACCGACCGCCAGCAGGCAGGCGTCGTCTCCGTCGTACAGCCGTTCCCACGATCCGATCGGGATGGTCCGGTACGCCCGTTCGGCGGTGTAGACGCGGCTGCTGCGCTTCGGGTAGCGGATCGCGAATGGCTGCAGTTCCTGGTCGATCGCCGTCTTCAATAGATCACAGAGCTCGTCGCCATCCTTCGGGGCGGCGATCACGAAGTTCGGCACGGCGCGCAGGTACGACAGGTCGAAGACCCCGTGATGGGTCGGCCCGTCCGCGCCGACCAAGCCGCCGCGGTCGAGACCGAAGACCACCGGCAGGCTCTGCACGCCGACATCGTGGATGATCTGATCATAGGCGCGTTGCAGGAAGGTGGAGTAGATCCCCGCCACCGGGCGCATGCCCGAGATCGCCAGCCCGCCGGCGAAGGTCACCGCATAGCCTTCGGCGATGCCGACGTCGAAAAAGCGCTCCGGGTGGGCGTCACGGAAGCGGCTGAGGCCGGTGCCCTCCGCCATGGCCGCGGTGATCGCGACGACCCGGCGGTTGCCGGCGGCGATCCTGGTCAGGGCCTCGGCGAAAACCTTGCTGTAGTCGGGGGCCGCCGCTTTGCCGGAGGCGGTCATCACCCCCGAGGCGGGGTCGAACGCCGACACGCCGTGCCAGACGCACGAATCGGCCTCGGCGTACGGCAGCCCCTTCCCTTTCTTGGTGATGACGTGCAGCAGCCGCGGACCCTTGACCCCCTTCAGGTTGTCGAGGACGGTGATCAACTCTCCGAGGTTGTGACCATCGATCGGCCCGTAGTACTGGAAGCCGAGCGCCTGGAACAGGCCGCCGGGGACCAAGACCTCCTTCAGGCTGCGTTCGATCCGCTTGGCGAGCTCGCCCGCCGGCTCGCCCAGCGGCAGGCGGTGCAGCATCGCCCGCACCTCGTCCTTCAGGCGCTGGTAGTGCTTGCTCGAGGTGATGTTGGTCAGATAGGTGGCGATCGCCCCGACGTTGGGCGAGATCGACATTTCGTTGTCGTTGAGAATCACCAGCAGATCGCGGCCCGACGAGCCGGCGTTGTTAAGCCCCTCGTACGCCAGCCCCCCGGTCATGGCGCCGTCGCCGGTCACCGTGATGACGTGATAGTCCTCGCCGCCCGCGTCGCGGGCGACGACCATGCCCATGGCGGCGGCGATGGAGGTGCTGGCGTGGGCGACGCCGAAGGCATCGTGCGGCGATTCCACCGGGCTGACGAAACCGGAGAGGCCCTGATACTGGCGGATGGTCGGCAGGCGATCGCGCCGACCGGTGAGCACCTTGTGGGCGTAGGCCTGGTGCCCGACGTCCCAGACGATCCGGTCGCGTGGCGAATCGTAGACGTAGTGCAGCGCCAGGGTCAGCTCGATCGCCCCCAGGCTGGGGGCGAGGTGGCCACCGGTCTTGGACACGACCTCGATGATGAACTCCCGCAACTCCCCGGCCAACTGCTCGAGGTCCTTGAGCGGCATGGTCTTCAGATCGGCCGGCGAGTCGACCCGCGGCAGGAGCGGGATTCTCGCGGCGCCCGCCGCCTCGACCATCGACTTCGCCGCCGGCTCGTGGGTGGCGCGGACGGACGGGACTCTGAGCTTACCCGTGATCGCTTCGGACATCCGGATCCTCGCTCTCAGGCGGGCGCGTCAAGATGCGGCAAGTTGTTGAGATCGCAGCGGCAAGGGCATGAGCGCCGGACACGGCTGGCAATGATAGACGGGGATCGCGGGCCGGTCAAGCCTCGCCCGCCCCATGCTATAGTCCGGCCCCTCCGGAGCGTTCGATGATCCCCCTGAAAGACGACAACCCGACGCAGGCGGTGCCGTTCGTCACCATCGTCCTGATCGCCGCCAACGTCGCCGCGTTCGTCTGGGAGATGAGCTTGCCCACCGCCGATCGCGCCGCGGCGATCACCAACCTGGCGGTCATTCCCGCCGAGATCGCCCGCCTCGGGCCGGGCCGTTTCCAGGGGCTGCCCTTTCAGGGCATGACGCTGTTCACCGCCATGTTCCTGCATGGCGGCCCGCTCCATTTGCTGGGGAATATGCTGTATCTATGGATCTTCGGCAACAACATCGAGGACGTCATGGGACACGTCCGGTTCCCGATCTTCTATCTGGCGTGCGGGATCGCGGCCTCGCTGACCCAGGTCGCCGCATCGCCTCGTTCCACGACCGCGATGATCGGAGCCAGCGGCGCCATCGCCGGAGTCCTGGGGGCCTATCTGGTCCTCTTTCCGACCGCCCGTGTCATCACCCTGATTTTTCTCTTCATCTTCGTCCGCATCGTGTCGATCCCGGCGGTCATCGTCCTCGGCTTCTGGTTCCTGCTGTGGCATCGTTGACGACCACCGCGTCGGACAGCGCCAGGGTGCGGAGGAGCTGCTGGCCGGCCTCGGTGGTGGAGTTCTCGCGCCGCTCCTTGGCGGCGAACTCGTCGAGACTGGCCCCGTCGCCGGTGCGCCCGCGGCGGAGCGAGCGATCGAAGCGCATCGGCAGAGGCGCGTCGATGCCAAGCAGGACAAAGGCGCCCAGCCCGCGCAGCACCTCGACCTCCCCTGGGTTGCGGATCGAGTCGACGACCGCGCGGCGCGGCAGGCGCGGCAGGACATGGCGCGCCAGCGCCCCGGCGCCGCCCGTTTCGCGCATCTCGACGCCAATCCGGATCAGGTTGTCGCGCGTGTGATCGAGCCCGGAGCGCGTCGCCTGCTCACGCACGACATCCGACAGGGAGAAGACCTGGAAGCCATGCGTGCGGAGAAACTTCGCGACCTCGCCCTTGCCCGACGCATTGGGCCCGGTGAGACCGATGACGAGGGGGGTGACCGAACGCCGGGAGTGCCGGCTAGTCGACGGGCGGGGCGTCTTCCGCGCCCGGCTCGGGCGCGTCTTGCGACGGGTCCTGGGGTTCCGGTGAGTTGTCATCGGTGGAGGCCGATCCATGATCGCCGTCTTCGGAATCGCCGTTCGCGCCCGACGGCGGCGTCGGTTGGGGCGTCGGCTGCGGAGTCGGCTGCGGCACTGGTGCGGTCGTAGTCGGCGGCTGACCCAGTTCCGGACGCGGCCTGCCCATCATGCCGCGCCTGCCTCCCATCGCCGGTCCGCCGAAACGCCGGTTGGCGGCGCCGGGCTGTTGCATCGCTCCGCCGCCCACCCCGGAGAGGCGCGACCCGCCGCCGGACGCTCCGAATGCTGGGCCCGGCTGGGGTCGTTGCGCCGTCCCCCCTGGCGATCCGCCGATTTCGAGCGGCCGGAGCTGGCCGAGCGCCTGATTCGGGAGGCCGCCGATGCCGGGACCGGTCGGCGCGGTGGCGGCCAGCGGCGGGCTGCCGGCAGCCGGCGGGATGTCCGGTCGGGTCGCCCCCGGCGACACCGCCAGCGCCGGGATGGGGGCCGGCGCCGCGGCAACCGGTGGAGCGGGAGCCTGCGCGACATACGGGCTGATGCTCTCGAGATCCTCGATGCGGGCGATCTGCTCGGTCGGGATGCCGACCCGGCCACCGCCCTCAATCTCGAGGATCGTGAGCTTCGCCCCCTTGTCGACGCTCTTCACCGTGATCGCCTTGCCGTTCACGAAGTAGACGATCTGGTCGGCGTGGACGGGCACGACGAAGAGCGCGGCGCCGGCCAGGACGGCCAGCCAGGCGCGCGGACGGTGGTTGATCGTTCTCTCCATTCTGTTCATGGCGTGTGACCCGAACCTCAACGTCTTTCTTCGGCTGGCGGGGAAAGGCTCTCTATTGTCCACCCGTTGCCCCCCCAAGTAAACCCCTGCGGCAACTTATCGAGTCCGCGGAAGTGTACGGCGGGTCCGGTGCCGGGGCAACCGGAAAGCGGCAGGCCGGCGGCGCTGGAGGTTACGATTCCGTGACGCTGAGCCCCGCGGGGACGTAGCCGACCTCGAGGGGTCGGGCACCGGCACGCTGCAGGACGTCACGCACCGCCTCGCGGCGTCCCTCCCGGACCCAGAACACCACGCAGCCACCGCCCCCGGCGCCGCAGACCTTGCCGGCGAGCGCGCCGTCCCGGTTCGCCGCCGCGATCATCCGGTCGATGTCGGGGGTGGTGACGGTCGGAGACAATCGTTTGCGCGCGGCCCACTCGTCGGCCAGCGCCGCTCCGGCGTCGTCCCAGGAAGAGGCCAGAAGCGCCCGTCGCATGGCGTGCGCCGCCCGGTTGATCGAGTCGAGAGCGTCGCGCACTCCGGCGTCGCCGTCGAGGTGCCGCTTGAGCATGTCCCAGTTGGAGATCCCCGACGACCGCGACTGCCCCGAGAACACCAGCATGGTCCGCTCCGCGAGCCGGTCGAGAGGCACCGGCAGCCGCTCGACCTGCGTGCCCTCGACGGTGTAGTGCAACGCCAGGACACCGCCGTGCAGCGCCGGGTGGTAGTCCTGCTCGCCGGTGGGGATGCGGAGCACCTGGGTCTCGATGGCACGCGTCACCGCCAGTAGATGCTCCGAGTCGAGGCCGCGCCCGGTGAACCGGTCGAGGGCGGCCGACAGCGCCATGCCGAGGGCGCTCGATCCTCCCAGCCCCGAGCCGGCCGGCGCCAGGCAGTCGGTGGCGATCCGGCAACCGGTCGCACCTCCGCCCCGGTCCGTGCCGCGACGAGACGCCCGGCCGGGCGTCGCCGCGCGATTCAGGAAATGCGCCGCCAGCCGCATCGGGAACTCCAACTCTCCCGGAGCCTCGCTCAACGCGCGGCTCAGCGCCGCCAGGTCCGCGAACCGGGCGCTCTTGCCGCGATCGCGCGACGCGATGTCGATCCCGTCACCGGAGGTCGCCTCGACCGTCACCGAGGCGTAAAGATCGATCGCGGCGTTGACGGTCACGGGATCGTCGTGCAGCAGGTACAGCGGCCAGAGGTCGATTGTGCCGCCGGCGAGATCGACGCGGGTCGGGGCGCGCGCTTCGATGCGATCGCTGTTCACGGGCCGGCATCTTAGCCGCGCCCCTTGCGCACGGTCAACCGCGGGCCGCGTCGGGCGGGCCGCGTCGGGCGTTGCCGGTGGCGCGGCGCTGTGCTACGATGCGTCGCTTTTCACGGCGCTGCGCGGCCGGTGAGGCCGCGTCCCGCGCCGCATCCAGAGGATCTCCCCGTTTCGACTGCGAGCCTGCCCGAACCCTTTCGACCGAGCCGCCTGGAGCGCGCCGAGGCGCGCATTCTCGCGCTCCTGATCCTGTGCGCGACGCTCGTGCACTCGAGCGTGCTGTCGGACCCGTTCGGCCTGCCGAAGCGCCTTCTGATCATCGCGACGGCTCTCACCCTTCTGCTCCTGACCCTCGTGGGGCGGCTGATCGAGGAGGGGTCGCCGGGGCGACGCTCGGCCGCCACGTGGGCCGCGCTGGCGTATGCGCTGATCAGCGCGCTGGCGATCATCCCCGCCGCCAACCCGGCGCTCGGGGCGTGGGGGCTCGCGGACATCGCGGCGGGGGTTGCCCTGTTCTGGATAGCCTCCCGCTGCGTCCGTGGCCCGGCCACCGCAGGGATGCTGCTGCGGGCGGCGCTCGCGGGTGCCGCCCTCGTCGCCATCGGCACGCTCGCCCAGATCGCCTTCCCCGGCTTCCACCCGGCCCCATTCGGTATGCCGATCCTCCCACCCGGTCGCGGCGGCGCGACCGTCGGGGACGCCGGTCTCGCCGCGCAGGTCCTGATCCTCGCCATGCCCCTCGGGATCGGCGCCGCGGCGCTGTCGCGCGGCGCCACGCGGAGCGTCTGCGGCGCCCTTCTCGGCCTGGTGGTCGCCGCGCTGCTCTATGCCGGCCGGCCCGAGGCGTGGCTCGCCGGCGCCGGCGCCGCCGGCCTGCTGGCCGCCGGGCGGATCCTCCAGGTCGGGCTGCGGCGCGGCACGTGGCGCGACCTGTTGCCCGATCCCGCCGGCGGCGGATTACGGACGGCCCTCATCGGGCTCATTGTCGTGCTGGCGCTCACCGCGGGGATGCGGCTCGTCGGTCCGACCGGGGCGGGCGAACGGCCGGGGCCGCTGCGGGGCGTGACCTTGCTGTCGCCGACCACCGGCGACCCGGGTGCCGATCGCGCCGCGGCGCTGCCTGCCACCGTGGCGCTGATCGCGCGCCACCCGCTCGGCGTCGGCCCCGATCATTTCCGCCACGCTTTTCTCGAAGTCGCATGGACGACGGTGCCGAAGTCCCCCTTCTCGCTCAGCCATCAGGCGGTGCACCCCGGCAACTCGTTCCTCGAGGTCGCCGCTGAGAGTGGCCTCGCGGGCGGGATCGTCTTCGGTCTCCTGGTGCTGACCCTGCTGACGCAGGCGGCGGTGATCGCGGTGCGCGCCGGTGATGGATGGGATCGGCTCGGGCTCGCCGCCTTCGGCCTGCTCGGAGCCCTGGTCCTGATGGCGTTCCTGGGGGCCCCGTTCCAGGAACCGGTGCCGGCGTTGCTGTTCTGGGTCGTGGGCGGCCTCCTGCAGGCGGCGCCGTTCGAGGCCGGTGCGCTGCCGGCGGGGCTCCGCTGGCTGGCGCCGACCGAGGTCCGGTTCGTGCCGCGGAGCCTGCGCCACCGCTCCCTCCTCCTGGCGGGGGTGGCGGCATGGCTCGCCCTCGCCGTGAGCTTCGCCACGCTGGCCTGGGACCGGGTCGAAGCTGCCTGGTGGACGCTCCTGGGACAGGGGGCGTACTACGCGGGTCAGTACCAGCCCGCGCTGCGCGCCTTGCAGCAGCCCGCCGTCAAACGCACCTTCGATCACCTGCCGCATGCGCTCGCCGCCAGCGCCTATCTGCGCCTCGGCTTCAACGCCGAGGCCGTCGCCGAGTTCGACGCCACGCTGGCCCGATCACCCCACTTCCTGTCGGCGTTCCTGGGCCGGGCCTCGGCGCGCGAGTCGATGGGGTTGTACGACCTGGCCGATGCCGACCTGCGCGCCGCCCTGGCGCTGTGGCCCGATAACCCCGAGTTCATCATCGCGCTCGGCAGGCTGGAGGCGACGCGCGGGCGGATCGACGCCGCCCTCGCCCGGTACCAGGGGGCGCTGCAGCTCGACCCGGGCCTCGCCGAACCCTATTACCGGATCGGGGAGATCTTCATGCGGCGGAGCCGTTACGACGATGCCATCGAGGCGTTCCGGGTGTGCGGCATGAAGAATCCACGCTACCCGCGCCTGCAGCTCAGTCTCGGCGACGCCTTTTATCAGAAGGGGATGTACGAGATGGCGCTGCGGCACTACACCGGCGCGGCGAGCCTCGATGACAAGGACGTGGAGCCGCGCCTGCGGATCGCCAACGTGCAGCACGCGCTGGGCCATCCCTGCGACGCGCAGGAGGCGCTGGAGGCGGCACGCGAGCTCGAAACCGACGCGTCAAAGCGTGACGCGATCCTGGACCTCCTCAAGAAAGTCGAGCCGCAGTGTCGCAAGCAGGGCGGCCGGCCCGGGGAGGCGGGTGCAGCCCGCGTCACCCCGCCAGGCGGTCGCGGATGAAGTCGTCGATCCGCCTCGCCGGCTCGGGCTCCGGGTGGACGAACACCACACCCAGACCCGCCAGCAGGTGACTGCCGGGGACCTTCTCCACGATCCGCCGCACCTCGCCTTCGATCGCCACGGTCCCCGCCGGGAGATGCACCAGCATGTTCAGAAGCGTGCCGACCGAAAACGGCCGCGGGCTCTTCAGAAACAGACCGCGGCTGCTGATGTCTCGCGTGTACGCGGTGTAGCGCCCCGCTCCGGCGGTGAACTCCACGCGCAGGCTCGCCGGGATTCGGTTCTCCTGCCGCTCCCTTAGCGCCACGAAGCGTCGCACCTTGTCGAGGAATGCCTCCTGCGTGACCGGTTTGACCATGACGTCATCGCAGCCGGCGGCGCGACAGGCGTCCGCCGCGTCGGCGGCCGCGGCAAGGATGACCGGGATGGCTCGCAGGAGGGGATCGGCCTTCAAGAGGCGGCAGGCCTCGACCCCGTCGATGTCGGGCATGACGGCATCGAGCAGCACGAGGTCGGGACGGTCCCGCCGGCAGACGGCGACGGCTTCGCGCCCGGTGCGCGCCGTCAGAATCGTGCAGCTCGTCCGCTTGAGGTAGTGCCGCTGCAGTTCGAGAACCGGCAGGACATCGTCGACCAGCAGGATGCGGGCCACCGTCTCGCCGAGCCGGAGGCCCGGCTCGCCGCGTCGCGGGCCGCCGGCGCGATCGGCGGAACGTCCGGTGGGAGGGCGGGTCATTCAGTCCCCCCGTCCGGCGCGGCGCTCGAGAGCATAGCCGGCGATGAAGACGATGCTGCCGGCGAGCAGGCAGACCAGTTCGGCGTCCATGTCCTTCTCCCCCAGCCCGTAGACGAACAACGCCACACCCAGGGTGAGCATGCCGGCGACTTCCAGGACCCGGCCCACGAACAGCCTCATCGGTGCCCACTATAGGAGTCCGCCCGCGGGATCGCAATGCTGCGGTAGAGTGATCCGGTGCGCGCGCGCATCGCCATCATCGGGGGCGGACCGGCCGGTGCGCAGTGTGCCCGGACCCTGGCGGAGGGGGGCGCCCAGGTCGTCCTGTTCGAGCCCCGCGCCGACCATGAAAAGGCCTGCGGCGGGGGCATCCCCCACCGCGGGCTGGCGCGCTTTCCGTTTCTGCTCGACCCGCGGCTGCCGGGCCGGGAGATCCGGACGTGCACTCTCATCGCCCCCTCGGGTCGCGAGGCGCGCGTCCCACTCAGGGATCCCCTGCGGGTGTTTCGACGTGCCGACCTGCATACCTTCCTGCTCGACCGCGCCGCAACGGCGGGGGCGACCATCGTTCGGGCGCGGGTCGCGTCTTTCGAGCGCCGCCGCGGCATCGCCCGCGGTCCGGCTGGCGGCTGGCGGCTGACCACCAGACCCCCGACGGACGAAGCGGGCGTGCCGTTCGATTTCCTGATCGCGGCCGACGGCGCCTCCGGGATGGCCGGCCGCAGCCTGCGCCCCGGCCGGATCCGCACGGAGACCTCGCAGGGGATCGGCTATTTCCTGCCGGTGGTCGCCGACGACGGCATCCTCCTGCGCTTCTTCGATCGCCTGCGCGGCTACCTGTGGGTCTTCCCGCGCCTCGATCACGCCTCCGCCGGGATCTGCGCCCCGCTCGGCGAGCCGCCGGCGGCGCGGCTCCGGGAGCTGATGGACGATTTCCTGCGCGTCCGCTACGGCGCGGTGGCGGTGGAGCGCGCCGCGTTCTACGCCGCGTTGATCCCCGGCGCGCCCGCGGACGCCGTGACCGACCGGGTCCAGGGGGACGGCTGGGCGCTGGTCGGAGACGCCGGCCGTTTCGTCGACCCGCTGACGCGCGAAGGGATCTATTACGCCATGCTGTCGGGTGACATGCTCGCCGGCGCGATCCTCGCCGGCCGACCGGAGCGCTACGGTCGCGACTGGGCGCGCCGCTGCGGACCGGAGCTGTCCTGGGCGTCGCGTCACGCGGCGGGCTTCTTCGCCACCCCGTTCACGGAGGCGCTGGTATCACTGTCCGCGCGGAGCGAGAGCGTGGCGGGGGTGCTGTCCGACCTGATCTCCGGACGGCAGGATTACCGGACGCTGACGCTGAGATTGCTGCGAAACGCCCCGTTGACCGGCTGGCAGGTGGTGCGGGCCGCGCTGCGCCGGCGCCGCCTCACGCCGAGGCGTGACAGTTGAAGCAGGACCCCTCGGCGACCGGGTGATTGGGTCCGCGCGGCGACTTCGTCCCCGGGCCGTGGCAGCTCAGGCACTCGGACGCCGTCTGCCCCGTGCGGTGATCGGCGTCGGCCGGCAGCGCCGGTGGCCGGTGGCGCAGCGTGTAGACGACGAGCCCGACAGTCAGACACGACGCCAGGGCCACGAACGCGACGACGCGCGCGCTGCCGGCGCACGATGGTGCGTCCGTGCCCGGCCCGTCGCTCATCGCCGATCCGGGCGGCGGGTCCGGGTGTTGGTGGAGATCTTCTCGGTGGCCAGGACCTTGCCCTGCAGGAACGCCTCTTCGGCGATGGCGACGATCGCCGCCCGGATGTCGCCGCGCATCCGGCCGGTCGGCCGCAACTCGAACTTGCGCGCCACCACCGCCTTCCCTTCGATCGACCCCTCGACGATCAGGTTCTCGGCGGTGATGTCGCCGCGCACCGAGGCCCTCGGCTCGATGACCACCGAGCCGGAGGTCGACACGTTCCCTTCGACGCGACCGCGCAGGCGGATGTTCTCGTCCGAGACGATGTCACCGACGATGGTGATGTCCCGATCGAGGAGCGTGGCGCCATCGGCGGCGCCGTCGGTCGGTCGGCCGCGCGGTTCCTTGAACAGGGGCATCGGGTCTCCCGGCTGCGGCGCCGATGATAACAGCGCCCACCGGTCCGATCAATGACGACGCCTCCAATCTAATGCCGACGCCGACCGGATCGCGGCGGGTCGGGCGTCGCGCCGGCCGGTGGAGGGCCGGCCGGATCGACGGCGATGCGCGCGCGCCCCCGCGCCAGCCCCTCGACCGCCTCGCGCAACCGGTCGAACGACTCCGCCGGCACGACCACCGTCAGGTGCGCCTCGGTCTCGGTGTAGGCGGCCCCGGCAATGGCGCCGCCGTGCCGCGCCACCAGGTTGCGCACCGCGCCGTCCAGGCTCAGTGCCACGCCGACGACCGCCCCGATCGTGAGGGTCGTCTCCGATGTCCCCGCCCCGGCGAGCGCCGCGCCGGCGGCCTCGCGGTACGCCCGGGCCAGCCCGCCCTTGCCGAGCTTGGTGCCGCCAAAGTAGCGGCTGACCACGACCAGCGCATTGACCAGGCGGGCGCCGCGCAGGACCGCCAGGATCGGCGGTCCGGCGGTGCCGGCCGGCTCGCCGGCGTCGTGCGCCCGCTCCGTCGCACCGCCCGGCGCGGCGAGGCGCATGGCCCAGCAACAGTGCGTCGCGTCGGGGTAGAGCCGTCGCTCGGCGTCGAGCCGCGCCTCGGCGTCGGCGGCATCGGCGACCGGCCAGGCGGCGGCGATGAAGCGCGAGCCCTGGACGCGCGTCTCGACCCGGTGCGGCGCGGCGACCGTTCTCAGGGTTGCGGGCTGAATGGCTCCTCCGAGCGGGATCGAGGGAGGAGTCTAGCCCGGATTTCTCACCGGTCTTCTGCTGCGACCGCGGATCTGGCCGCCCTGACGGGCGTCCTCGCGGCTCGCACCCGTCAACGTATGTCGAATAC
>JAGYID010000219.1 GCA_018606725.1 Acidobacteriota bacterium | reverse complement strand
TAGGAGCCTGTCCGAGTATTCGGCCGGGCCGCGCGCATGGGGCTTGCGGGTCGCAGACAAGGAGCGAGGAGGACAATGACCTTGGTCGGTCATCGACGACGAGCGACGCAGGCTGCGGCCGCAACCCCCGTGCGCCCTGGGGGTTCCGGCGGCGTGGGGCCGTCTGCGTCGTTGCCGCTCCTCGGCGATGCCACTGCATCGTCTGCGTCGCGGACGCCTCGCATCCGGCCCCACGGCGTCCGGAACGCGGCCCGGCCCAATACTCGGACAGGCTCCTAGGTGAGGACATGAGCCAGCACACCAGCCGGCACTACGAGCAGGAGCTGCAGGCGCTCAAGGAGCGCATCTTGTTGTTGGGCGGCATGGTCGAGCAGATGATCGACCGCGCCATGAAGGCGCTGGTGCAGCGCGACTCGCCCCTCGCCCGGGCGGTGATCGACGACGACGCGAAGGTGGACGCCGCCGAGCTGGAGGTCGACCACCTCTGCCTCAGCCTGCTGGCGCTGCGGCAGCCGGCGGCCTCCGATCTGCGGTTCATCGCGACGGCGCTCAAGATCGTCACCGACCTGGAGCGCATCGGCGACCTGGCGGTCAACATCGCCGAGCGGGCCATCGAGCTGAACGAGGAACCGCCCCTCAAGCCGTACATCGACGTGCCGCGCATGGCGGCGCTCGCCTCCGGCATGGTGCGTCAGGCGCTCGATGCCTTCGTCAGCCGGGACCCTGCCCAGGCGCGCGGCGTCCTCGGGTCGGACGCCGCCGTCGACGCGCTCAACGTGCAGCTGTTCCGGGAGCTCCTGACCTACATGATCGAAGAGCCGAAAAACGTCACCCGGGCCCTGCGGATCACCTTCATCGCCAAGTACCTCGAGCGGGTCGCCGACCATGCCACCAACATCGCCCAGATGGTCATCTTCATGTGCGAGGGGCGCGATGTCCGGCACCCGGGGGCCCGCGCCTCCCAGGGCGAATATCGGGCATATTCAACCGAGGAGCAACGCAGCGGGCCGGGATGCAGCGACCGCCGAACGTAACAAGACTTCGGGGACGCGACACTAGCCCCGGCCCCGGCAATCCCGACCGCCCTCTGAAACAACCCCCGACGGTTTTTTGACGCCCGTTGCGCCGGCCCTTCCCGGGAGCAATATTGCGGGGAGGGAGAGGTGTAGATTGCCGGAACAGATCGTGCCGGTCGGGCAGGGTGAACTCGGCCGCATCCTCGACCATTTCGGCGAGGCTGCGCTCCTGGTCGACCTTTCGTCGCGGGCAGTCTTGAAGGCCAACGAAGAATTCCTGGCGCGCAGCGGCTACAGCGCCGAGGAGATCGGCGCGCTCGATCTGGTCCGCCTGCACGACCTGGCGGATCTCGAGCGCATCCTCAATGCGGCGACCCGCCCCGGGACGCCCACCGTCCTGCCTGCCGTCGCCTGCCTCGGCCGGGAGGGCGCGCCGTTCAACGTCGACCTGAGCGTGACCGCGCTCGGCAACGGGACGTCGTCGCTGGCGCTGCTCATCTATCGCAGCCGGGGCGACGCCGCCAAACCGGGCCAGGCTGATCTCTCCGCCTACACCCTGGCCCTCGCCGACGTCCGGACCACCGACGCGCTCGGTGGGGCGCTGGCGGAGGCGGCCCGCGGCCTGATGGGTGCGGAGAGCATGATGCTGGTGGCCCAGTCCGCCCACGCCACGTCACCCGACGTCGTCATCTCGTCGGGCCTGAGCCCGGCCGCGGAAGCGGCGGCGGCCGCGTGGCTCGGGAGCCTGATCGGCGGCAACCTCCTGTCGATCGAGAAGGTGCGCATCGTCCGCAGCGTCGCCCAGGAAGCGGCCCTGCGGGAGGCGAGCCGGGTCCTGGCCGAGTCGGGCTGCGACGCGCTCATGATCTTCCCGCTCGAGAACGAGGGGCGGGTCGCCGGCGCCTGGGCCCTCGGTTACCCCGACGCCGGGAAGGCCGGCGCCGCCGACCTCGAGATCGGCCGGGCCTTCGCGTTGCACCTGGCCGGCAGCCTTTCCGGGGCGCTGCTCCTCGAGAGGACCCGGCGCGAGAAGCGGCACCATGAGGTCCTGAACCGGATCATCTCGTGGCTGCGCGGGCCGTTCGACCTGAAGGACATCCTCGGATCGCTGACCACCGAGCTGTGCAAGACGCTCGAGGCCGACCGCTGCGTCATCCTGGTGACCTCCGGCGGAGAGGACGAGCCGGCCGAGACGCTGCGGGTCATGGCCGAGCACGTGGTCGCGCCGCACGCGCTTCTCGACACCACGGTGGGATACCCCTTCGGCGGCACCGCCATGGGCGAGGCGGTGCTGTTCTCGAAGACGCCGCTCGCGGTCGACGATCTCACGGTGCGGCCCGACCTGACCGAGGATCACGAGGAGCTGATCCGCCGTCTCGGCGTGCGCGGGGCGATCATGGCGAAAATCGTCTCCCGCGAAGAAGTCATCGGCCTGGTCGCGGTCGCCACCTGCTCCGGGCCGCGCCGCTGGACCGCCGAGGAGGTCGAGCTGGTGCGGGCGGTCGCTGATCACGCCGCGGTGACCATGGAGACGGCGCGCCTGTCGAAGGCCAGCCACGAGCGCGCCGAGCAGATCGAGCGGGAGCGCCGCGAGTGGGAGCGGACCTTCGACGCCATCCCGGACATGCTGGCGATCCATGACGGCTACGGCCGGCTGCTGCGCGCCAACCTGGCGATGCAGGTCCGCCTGGGGGGCGACCCGCGCCTGTTCATCGGCAAGGAATGCAGCGAGGTCATGCCGGCGGTCATGGGGCAGGCGGGAGCCTGCCCGCATGAGGAGGCGACCCGGGCGCGCCACGCCATCTCCCGCGAGTTGCAGGGGGAACGCGGCATCTTCTCGCTGACGGTCATCCCGTGCTTCGACGCAGCCGGCCACTGCCTGTACATCATCCATGTCTGCAAGGAGGTCACCGAGGAGAAGCACATCCGCGAGCAGCTGCTGCAGTCCGAGAAAATGGCCGCCGTCGGCAGCCTGGTGTCGGGTGTGGCGCACGAACTCAACAACCCGCTGTCGGGGGTCATCGGCTTCTCGGAGCTGCTGCTCGACAACCAGCAGGACCCGAAGCTGAAGAAATCGCTGGAGCGGATCCGCGACGAGGCCAACCGCGCCGCCAAGATCGTCCGCAACCTCCTGACCTTCGCCCGCAAGCACAAGCCCGAGAGCGTCATGGTCGACGTCAACAGCGTGCTGGAGAAGACCCTCGAGCTGCGGGCCTACGAGCTGCGGGTCAACAAGATCAAGGTGGAGGCGAACCTGGCCAAGGGCCTGCCGCCGACCCTCGCCGACCCGAACCAGCTGGTGCAGGTGTTCATGAACATCATCACCAACGCCGAGCAGGCGATGCGCGAGGCGCACGGCAAGGGAACCCTGACCATCCGCACCGCGAAAGCAGGCGGCAACATCCGCCTGGAGTTCGTCGACGACGGCCCGGGCATCGCGCCGCAGAATCTCAAGAAGATCTTCGACCCGTTCTTCACCACCAAGCCGATCGGCAAGGGGACCGGCCTGGGGCTGTCGATCTGCCACGGCATCCTGAAGGAGCACGGCGGCTCCATCGACGCCGAGCTGTTCATCCGCGAGCTGGTGCAGGACGTGCTGGCCGGCCGCGGTCACCTCGTCGAGGTCGTCGACGGCGGTCTCGCCGCCCTGGAGAAGATCAAGGCCGGGGCCTACGACCTGATCATCAGCGATCTGAAGATGCCGGAGCTCGACGGCCAGGAGCTGTTCGCCCGCATCAAAGCCGATCACCCCGACCTGGCCCGTCGGGTCATCTTCATCTCCGGCGACACGGTTTCCTCCGAGACCCAGTCGTTCCTCGACGCGGCGGGGCAGCCCTACGTCCTCAAGCCGTTCAAGGTCAAGGACCTGGTGGAAGAGGCCGAGGGGTTGATGGAAGCCCGCCGCGCCCCTGGCGGCGGGACGGGCAGTCCGACCGTCCACTGAGGACGGCCCAACGCGGCCCGCCGATCGGCGCCGGGCCGGTCCCGCCTCAATGCTCCCCGGAGTACTTCTCGCCCGCCTCGATGCGTATATCCAGGCGGTTCTGCGGCGGCGGCAGCGGGCAGGTGGCGAAGCGAGTGAAGCCGCACGGCGGCGTATAGGCGCGGTTGAAGTCCAGAACCACCGTCCCGTCCTTCGGCATCTCCGAGTACAGGAAGCGGCCCGAGCCGTAGGTGTCCCTGCCGCTGGTGGCGTCGCGGAAGATGTAGAACAGCTCGGTGTCGCCCGGCTCCTCGATCACCGGCTCCAGCCGGAACTCGCGGCCGCCCAGCGTGAACACCACGGCGCCGGGGCACGGGAGATCCTCCGACTGCCCGAGGACGTTCGGGATGGCGATGGTCTTCGGCGGCTCGTACGGCACGAATCGCGCCTTCACCCGGTAGGCCGCGTCGATCGGGAAGTAGTCGAGCCCCTTGAAGTCGCGGCGCGCGTGGCTGGTCCGATCCTTCAGGCGGATCGCCGGCTTGCCGCCGCGCTCGATGACGAAGAGCGACAGGTCGGCGCCGACCTTCAGGATGTCAGGTCCGCCCGGCTGGCGATCGGAGCGCAGGTCCATCGAGGTCACTGGTGCCCCGCCGGCGGTGACCGGCACGCCGGGGGCGACCGTCACGCTCACTTTCCCGCCGGCCAGCGTCAGCGTGCCGGCGAAGCCGGGCCCCTTGCCTTCCGGGAGCACGATGTCGTTGCCGGGGCCCGCCCCGAGTCGGTTGGCCCCCTCCTTCAGCCAGAACAGCCCGACGACCGTCAGCCACCCGTCGTCCGTGGTCAGGCGGGCGAGCCGTTCCTGCCGCCACTTCTCGGTCGCCGTGGTGAGTTTGGGTTCGGCGCTTTCCGTCTTCATGATCATGGCGAGGCCGGCCGCCAGTGCGATCGCGACCGGCAGTCTTGGGTCGACCCTCATCTGCAGTCTCCAGTGCGCTTGAAGAGCATCGATAGGAGCCGACATTCTACGCCAACACCGATCGCGAACGGGACCGCCGGGAGGCTGGCCCGGCGGCCCCGAAACTGATGCCTCTCCCGTGAGACGGGAGAGGCGACCCGCGATGGGGGGGCTACTCTTCATCCTCCGGCGTCCAGTTGAGCTGGAGGATCTGCCCCCCTTCCACGGTCTCGTTGACGGGGACGATCCTCAGACTGTGCGCCTGGACGTCGAGCAGCCAGGCGCCGCGGCCGAGGAGTTCCTCCGCGTCGATGATGCCGCTTGATTCCCACCCACCGGGAACATCGCTCGAGGCTGAGCTGGTGTTGGCGGGATTGGCGGCGAGCGCGTGGGCGCGGGCGCTGTCCCGGTCGATTTCGGCGATCCGGGCCAGCGAGTGCGTGAAGGTGTCGTACATCCAGACGGACGCGTCGCGGCTGACGATCCCCTCGCTGTACGGATCCTGCGCCAGCGCCGCGGCCGGCAGCGCCGCCAGGATCGAAGCCATCGCCAGGACTGCCATGTGTCGTCGCATCGTGTCGTCCCTCCCTTGAAAGTCCGGGAGGAATGTCGCCGACGCGCGTGACGGGAGCGTGCGGTTGAGGTGACCGGGGGGTGACAGATTGCGATACGACGATCGGAGGGGCTAGCGCGGCGCCGGCATGTCGGCGAGCAGCGCCCGGGCGTCGCGCGGCGGGATGGTGCCCAGGTTCAGCAGCCGCTCGTTGAAGCGCTTCAGATCGAACCCCGCCCCTTCGCGGCGGCGCGCCTCGGCGAGCATGTCCGACAGCTCGACGTAGCCGACGAAGTAGGTCGACAGCTGCGTCGAGCTGACCTTGGCGCGACGCAGCTTCCCCTTCGCCTCCGCCTCCTCCTGGAATCCCTGCCGCTGCATCAGATCGAGGGCGAAGCGGTCCGCCTCTTCATCGCTCATTCCGCTGGTGTGCAGCCGGGCGTCGAGGATGGCGTTGAGCGGCGCTCGCAGTTGCTGCTTGAGATGGATCAGGAGGTTCTGCGGCTCGTCGCCGGCATAGCCGGCGTCGTACATCATCCGCTCGGCGAGCACCGCCCACCCCTCGGCGAAGGTGCCGGAGGAGAACAGCTTCTTGTAGAGCGTCGCATAGG
>JAGYID010000124.1 GCA_018606725.1 Acidobacteriota bacterium | reverse complement strand
TCCGGTTCCCGTCGACCAGCCCGAGACTGAGGCGCAGCCCGTCGGGAAGCGGCGTCCCGGCGAGGAGCGCCAGGCTGTCGCGGCCGGCCACGCAGTCGAGGCTCAGGCACCCGAGCCGCTTGAGCCGCGCGATCCCCGGATAGAGGCTTCCGAGGTCGGCGCCCTCGAGATGCAGGCACAGGGTCATGGAGATCCCCCGGCCGAGGACCTCCCAGATGCGGGTGAACAGCGGAAAGTCCTCCCGGTGATCGAGCAGCCCCGGCTCGTTGATCTGGAGGAACGTGGCGCCGGCGCTCTGCAAGGCCCGCAGCTCGTGGTTGAGCGCCGCCGCCAGCGCCATCGCCAGAGACATCGGTTCGTGGTAGGCGCGGTCCTCGGCCATGCGCGCGAGGGTGTACGGACCGAGCATCACCGCCTTGACCGGCACCTCGTGGCCGCGGCCGGCGAACAGGAAATCCTCCACGAAGATCGGCCGCGTCCAGCCGACCTCCGCGTCGATCACCGGCACGCTGTGCAGGGACCCGGTGCCCGGGTGCGCCGTCGCCGGCCCCAAGGCCGTCACGCCGGCCAACGCGCCGACCAGCGGGGCGACGAGGTCCCGTCCCCGCACCATGCCATCGGTCACCAGGCCGCACCCGGCGCCGATCTGTGTGTCGATCGCCTGCCGCATCAGACGGTCGAGCAGCTCCTGGTCCGCGGCCGCCGCTCGGTGACCGGTGGGAAAGGAGCCGTTGTTGGTGACGATCACCGCCCCCCCTTCGGCCGCGTCGCGGCGTCCTTGCCGCCACGCGGCGGGTGGGCGGCGACCGGCAGCGGGGCGAACCCGACCGCGACGGGCCGCGCCGCCACCGCGATGGTCCCGGAGACTTCATGCGCCGCCAACGCGATCACCGACACGGTGCCGGAGCCGCGATTGCAGACGTAGGCCCGCGAGCCCCGGGTATTGACGGTCACGTCGGTCGGCTCGGCGCCGACGCCGACCGTCCCGACCACCCGCCGGCCGAGAACATCGAACACGGTGACGTCGGCCGAACCCTGATTCGCCGTGAGCGCGCTCCACCCGTCGGGGGTGGCGACGACGCTGACCGGCCTCCGGCCGGCGGGCAGGCGGGCCAGGACGTCGCCGTTGTCGGCGTTGAGGATGGCGACCTGGTCGGTCCCCTGCAGGGCGACCAGCGCCCAACGGCCGTTGGACGTCTCGACGATCCCCTCCGGCGCCGATCCGACGTCCACCTTGCGCAGCACGCGCAGATCCGGAACCCGTACCAGCGACACGCTGCCCGCGGCAGGGGTGGAGATCCACGCCCGTTTGCCGCTCCGGCCGACCGCCGCGCGGCGCGGCGGCGCCGCCATGCCGATGCCGCTGACGATCACATCGCGCGCGGTGTCGACCAGGAACAGCCGCCGGTTCCCCTCGCTGGCGATCAGCAGCCGCCGTCCGTCCGGGCTCAGCCCGAGGCCCAGCACCGACTTGAAATTGTCCGCCCGGATGGTGCGGAGCTTTTTCCCGGTTCCGACCTGGATCACCGCGACGCCGTCCCGGACGCTGACATAGGCCTTGCGGCCGTCGGGGGTCACGACCAGGTCGCGGGGATCGTCCCCGACCGGCACCCTGGCGAGCAACTTGGCGGACGGTACATCGAAGATCTGCACCACCCCTTCCGCCTGGCTCGCGACCAGAAGACGCCCCTCGCTCGGCAGCTCGACCGCCAGCGCCGCTCCACCCATAACCGGCGCGGCGAGCGCCGCGACCGCGAGCGCCGTCACCGGCAGCAGGCGGCGGAACGCGCCGGCGGCTCTCCTTCCTCCCACGCTGATCGCCCGTCGCGCCATCATCCCTCTCTGAGTCCCGCGTCGTCCGCGGCCGTTCCGCCGGCCTCGCCGGCGGGCCGCCGATGCTATCAGAAGCGCCTCGGCGCCCGCCACGACGTCTCGGCGCGGCGGCGGGTGCTCGCCGCGCGCCGGAACGCCGGTGCGACGTCCCCCGCCAGTCCCGACCGCAGCCCGGCCAGCTGGCGCTGCAGATCGCGCAGGGCCCGGTCGATGGCGCGCCGGTTGGTTCGCAGGATGCCGTTCCACAGCCGCGGCGGGCTCACGGCCAGCCGGCTCATCTGCCGGAATGCCGGGCCGGCGAGATTGAGCGAGCGCGCCGCGGCGCCCCGCGCCGCAGCATTGACCAGCGCCACGCTGAGGAGCTGCGGCAGGTGGCTGAGACGCGCGACCACTTCATCGTGACCGCGCGGCGACAGGACCACCGGGCGGGCCCCCAGCCGGCCGACCACGCCGGCCAGGCGGCGGGTCGGCGCGCCCCGCCCGGCCGGGCACAGGATCCAGGAAGCGCCGGCGAACAGCCGCGCCTCGGCGTGAGCCACACCGGAGCGCTCCGAGCCGGCCATCGGATGCCCGCCGACGAAGCGACCGGCCAGCCCGGCCCGGCGCGCCGCCCGGACGATCGCCTCCTTGGTGCTGCCCACATCGGTGATCACCGCGCCGGGATCGGCCAGGCGCGCCACCGCCGGCAGGATCTTCACCAGGCGGTCGACCGGCAGCGCCAGGATGATCAGGTCGGCGCCGCGCAGGCCGCTCCGGAGCGACGTCGCGCCCTCGTCGATCGCCCCGCGCCGCCGCGCGCGGCGTAGGACGACGGCCCGATCGACGCCGACGATGCGGACGCCGCGCAGGCGGCGGCGCGCGGCGAGACCGATCGAACCGCCGATCAGCCCGACTCCGACGATGGCGATCCGCTGGAACGACGCGCGACGGCGCGGCGGGCGGCGACCGGCGGCCGGCACGGGCGTCAGACGGTCCGGCCGATCGCGGGGGCGATGATCCGCAGTTGCGCCATCATCTCGGCGAACTGCTCCGGGTAGAGCGACTGCGGGCCGTCGGAGAGCGCCACCTCCGGCTCGTGATGCACCTCGACCATGATCCCGTCGGCGCCGGCGGCCACCGCGGCGCGCGCCATCGGGATCACCTTGTCCCGCAGCCCGGTGCCGTGGCTCGGGTCGGCGATGATCGGCAGGTGGCTGATCTTCTTGATGATCGGGATCGCCGAGATGTCCATGGTGTTGCGGGTGAAATTCTCGAAGGTCCGGATGCCCCGCTCGCAGAACATCACGTCGTGATTGCCCCCGGCCATGATGTACTCGGCCGACAGCATCCACTCCTGGATGGTCGCCGACAGGCCGCGCTTCAACATGACCGGCTTGCGGATCCGGCCGAGATCCTTCAGCAGGGTGAAATTCTGCATGTTGCGCGCGCCGACCTGCAGGATGTCGGCGTAGCGCGCCACCAGCTCGATCTGGCTGGTGTCCATCACCTCGGTGATCACCGCCATGCCGTAGCGGTCGCCCACCTTGCGCAGGTGCTTCAGCCCCTCCTCGCCGAGACCCTGAAAGGCGTACGGCGAGGTGCGCGGCTTGAAGGCGCCGCCCCGCAGCAGGCGCGCCCCGTAGCGCGACACGCTGGCGGCGATGATATCGAGCTGCTTCTCGCTCTCCACGGCGCAGGGGCCCGCCATCAGGACGATCGCCCGGCCGCCGATCGCGATGTCGCCGATGTTGATGATCGTGTCCTCCGGCTTGAAGATGCGGCCGGCCAGCTTGTACGGCTCGGTGATCTTCACGACCTCGTGGACGCCGGGCATGATTTCGAACTCGCGCGGATCGAGCGGCGACTTGCTCGCCCCGACGACGCCGATGACGGTGCGCGTCGTCCCGGTCGAGCGGTGCGCGTCGTACCCCTTCTGGGTCAGGGCGGCGATCACCTTCTCGACCTGATCCTCGGTGGCCTGTTCATTCATCACGATGACCATGTGCGTCGTCTCCCCGCTCCGGCGGCCGGTCGGCCGGCCGCGTCAGTCGTCTTCCGCCTCGCCCGCGGCCGCCGCCGGCCGTACCCCGGCGGCACGCCCGGCTTCCGTCTCGGTGACCACCCGCTCGATCCGCCGCGACTCGTCGATGATCCGCTCGAACAGGCGGCGCACCGCCGCCGCCTCCAGCGGGCCGGCATTGGCCCGCTCGGCATTACGCAGGACCTCTTCCTCGCGCGCCGGCTGGTACACCGGAAGACCGCGCTCCTTCTTGACGCGGCCCAGGGCGATGGCGCAGCCGGCCCGCTCGTTCAGCAGCCCCACGACGCGCCGGTCGATGGCGTCGATCGCGCGGCGCAGGGTCTCGAACGGATCGGCGGGCGCCGCGGCCGCGGCCGGCCGCCCGGCCCGGTCGCTTCGGCCGGGTCGGCGCCGGCCCCGCGGGCTCTTGCCCCCGGCACGCTTCATCCCTTCGCCTCCGTCGCCCCGAGCAGATCGCGGCAGAACCGTTCGACCCGCGCCGGCAGATCCGCATCGGCGGCGTGCTCCTCGATCAGCCGCACGAGGGCGCTGCCGACCACGACGCCGTCGGCGAAGGCGGCCACCGCCCGCGCCTGGCCGGGTCCGGCAATCCCGAAGCCGACCGCGATCGGCAGCCGGGTCCGCTGCCGCACCGCCCGCACCTGCGCCGCCAGCTCCGGCGGCAGGCTCTCCTGCGCGCCGGTCACGCCGGTGCGGGAGATGAAATACAGGAAGCCGCGTCCGCTCCGGCACAATCGATCGAGGCGCTCCGGCGAGGACGTCGGCGACAGCAGAGCGATGAGGTCGACACCCGCCGCGTCGAGCGCGGCGGCGAGGTCCCCGGCTTCCTCCATCGGCAGATCGGTCACCAGCACCCCGTCGACCCCGGCCCGGCGCGCCGCGTCGGCGAACGCGGCGATCCCCAGGCGATGAATCGGATTGTAATAGGTGAACAGGACCAGCGGCGGCGCCCCTTCGGCGCGCAGCCGGGCGGCGAGATCGACGACCCGGCGCAGGTTGGTCCCCCGGCGCAGCGCCCGCTCGGCCGCCCGCTGGTTGACCGGCCCGTCGGCGATCGGGTCCGAGAACGGCACCCCGAGCTCGACGATGCCGGCGCCGCCGCGCGCCGCGGCGTGGACGATGTCCCGGGTCGCCTGGAGCGACGGATCGCCGGCGGTGACGTACGGGATCAGCACCGTGCGGCGCGCCGCCGCGGCCGCGGCGAAGGCGGCGGCGATCCGCCCGGTCGGGGCGCCTGCCTGACTCATGCCCCCTCCACGGGCGTGCCTTCCCTCCGCGCCACCTCGGCGACGTCCTTGTCGCCCCGGCCGGAGAGATTGAGGATGAGCAGCGTCCCGAGCGTCCCTTTCGGCGCCTCGCGCAACACGTAGGCCACCGCATGCGCCGACTCGAGCGCCGGGATGATCCCTTCCCGCCTCGCCAGGAGGTGGAACGCCGCCAGCGCCTCGTCGTCGTGCGCGAAGGCATAGGAGGTCCTGCCGCGGTCCCGCAGCCAGGCGTGCTCCGGGCCGACGGCGGCGTAATCCAGCCCGGCGGACACCGAGGCGGTGTTGAGGATGTTGCCGTCATCGTCCTGCAGCAGGTAGGTGCGCGTCCCCTGCAGGACCCCGGGGCTGCCACCCGCGAAGCGCGCCGCGTGCCGGCCCGGCTCGATGGCGGTGCCGCCCGCCTCCACGCCGATCATCTTGACGTCGAGGTCCTCGAGGAAAGCGTGAAACAGTCCGATCGAGTTGCTCCCCCCCCCGACGCAGGCGACCAGCGCGTCCGGCATCCGCCCCTCGGCCTCCTGGATCTGCAGCCGCGCCTCGTGGCCGATGACCGACTGGAAATCGCGCACCATGGCCGGGTACGGGTGGGCGCCGAGCACCGAGCCGAGGATGTAATGCGTGTCCCGGACGTTGGTCACCCAATCGCGCATCGCCTCGCTGATGGCGTCCTTGAGGGTGCGGCTGCCGGCGCGCACCGGGATCACCTCGGCGCCGAGGAGCTTCATCCGGTAGACATTGAGCGCCTGCCGGCGCATGTCCTCCTCGCCCATGTAGATGGCGCAGCGCATCGAGAACAGCGCCGCCACCGTCGCCGTCGCCACGCCGTGCTGCCCGGCGCCGGTCTCGGCGATGACCCGGGTCTTGCCCATACGCCGGGCCAGGAGCGCCTGCCCGATGGTGTTGTTGATCTTGTGCGCGCCCGTGTGCGCCAGATCCTCGCGCTTCAGGTAAACGCGCATGCCCGGTCCGCACAGCGCCGACAGGTTGGCGGCGTGGAACAGCGGCGTCGGCCGGCCGGCGAACTGGCGCAGGTAGCCGTCGAACTCGCGCATGAAGGCGGGATCGCGCCGCGCCTCGAGCCACGCGGTTTCCAACTCCTGAAGCGGGCTCATCAGGGTCTCGGGAACGTAGCGCCCGCCGTACGGCCCGAACCGCCCGCCGGCATCGGGTGTGGTCATCTCACCCTCCCCCGCTCCCGTGGCGCGCCTCGGTCTGCCGGACGCGCTCGATGAAGAGCTGCAGACGCCGGCGGTCCTTGCGGCCCGGCGCCGACTCGACGCCGCTGCTGACGTCCACGGCGTAGGGACGGGCGGCGGTGATGGCGTCCTCGACATTGTCCGGCGTCAGCCCTCCGGCCAGGATGACGCGGCCGTACGCGGCCGCCTGGCGGGCGATCGACCAGTCGAAGGTCCGGCCGCTGCCGCCCCGCACCCCCGGTGCCGCCGCGTCCAGCAGGAAGGCCGGGCCGCCGAAGCGCCGCAGCCGCTCCAGGTCGAAGCCGTCGCCGACCCGGTGCGCCTTGTACCACGGCAGGGTCAGGGCGCGGCACGTCTCCGGGGTTTCATCGCCGTGCAGCTGCAGGCAGGTCAGCCCGGCGACCAGCGCCGCCGCCTCCATGGCACGCGGCGCCTCGTCGGCGAACACCCCGATGCGGGCGCACAACGGCGGCAATTCGGCCGTAATGCCGCGCCCCTGCTCCGGGGTCAGCCGTCGCGGACTGCCCTCCGCGAACACGAAACCGAGCGCGTCCGCCCCCAGCTCCAGCGCCAGCAGCGCGTCCTCGAGACGGGTGATGCCGCAGATCTTGATCCGCACGGTCACGCCGCGCCCTCCCCGATCAGCGCCCGCAGCGCCGCGGCCGGATCGCTGTCGCGCATCAGCCGCTCCCCCACGAGGTAGGCGTCGTAGCCGGCCTGCCGCAGGCGCAGCAGGTCGGCGCGGCTTTCGATGCCGCTCTCGCTGACCCGCACCACCGACTCCGGCAGGAGGGCGGCCAGGCGCAGGGAGCACTCCAGATTGATCTGCAGGGTCGCGAGATCGCGGTTGTTGACGCCGACGATCCGGGCACCGGCGTCGAGCGCCGCCCGGACCTCGTCCTCGGCATGGACCTCCACCAGGGCCTCCATCTCCAGCGACCGGCCGACGCCGATCAGCCGCTCCAGGTTCTTCGCCTCCAGCAGCCGCGCGATCAGCAGGAAGGCGTCCGCACCCAGGGCGCGGCTCTGGTAGACCTGGTACTCGTCGACGATGAAGTCCTTGCGGAGCGCCGGCAGCGGCGCGGCGTTCTTGGCTTCGGCCAGGTGGGCGGGGTCGCCGAGGAAGAATTGCCGCTCGGTCAGCACCGACAGCGCCACAGCACCGCCCTCGCCGTAGGCCCGCGCCATCGCGCCGACGTCGGCCTCGGCCCGGATGCCGCCGCGCGACGGCGAGGCCCGCTTGATCTCGGCGATCACATTGAGCCGCCCGGGCCGCCGCAGGGCGGCGAGGAAATCGCGCGGCACCGGGGCGCTGCCGGCCATCTCGACCACCCGGCGCATCGGCAGCGCCTCGATGTCGCGCGCCAGCTCGGCCCGCTTCGCCTGCACGATCCGCTGCAGAATATCCATGCTGGCTCCCTTCAGCGTCCGGGATCGAGCGGGCAGATGACCCGCAACCGCTCGATCACGCGCCCCGCCGCCCCGCTGTCGATCGCCCCGGCCGCCACCGCGACCCCCTCGCGCAGATCCGCCGCCCGCCCCGCCACGACCAGCGCGGCCGCCGCATTGAGCAGCACGACGTCGCGGCGCGGACCGCGCTCGCCGCGCAGGATGGCGCCGGCGATGGCGGCATTGTCCTCCGGGCTGCCGCCGGCGATCGCCGCCAGCGGGGCGCCCCGCAGCCCCGCGTCCTCCGGGGTGATGGTGAACACCCGGATGCGGCCGTCGCGCAGCTCGGCGACCGCCGTTTCGGCATGCAGGGCGATCTCGTCCAGGCCGCCGCCGTGCACCACCATCGCCCGCTCCGATCCGAGCGTGCGCAGCACCTCGGCGAGGACCTCCACTTTCGCCCGGTCGTAGACCCCGACGAGCTGGCGGCGCGCCCCCGCGGGATTGGTCAGCGGCCCCAGCAGGTTGAACACCGTCCGCACCCCGAGCTCGCGCCGCACCTCCGCCGCGTGACGCATCGCGCCATGCAGGGCCGGCGCGTACAGGAACCCCAGGCCGACTTCGCGCAGCGCCCTCTCCACCTGCTCGACCCCGGCGTCGACCCGGACGCCGAGGGACAGCAGCAGATCGGCGCTGCCGCAGCGGCTGCTGACGGAACGGTTGCCGTGCTTGGCGACCGCGCAACCGGCCGCCGCAGCGACGATGGCCGCCAGCGTGCTGATGTTGAAGGTGCCGGCCCCGTCGCCGCCGGTGCCGCAGGTGTCGAGCAGGACCGGGTGATCGGAGCGGATCGGGATGACGCGGGCCCGCATCACGCCCGCGAATGCGGCGATCTCGGAGGCCGTCTCGCCGCGCAGGCGCAGGGCGACCAGAAAGCCGGCCAGCCTCGGCGGCGAGACCTGCCCGTCCATGATCGCCGCGAAGGCGTCGCGCGCCTCGGACGCGTCGAGGACCCCGCCGGCGATCGCCTTGCCGAGGATCTCCCCGAACCGTTCCGCGCCGGCACTCACGCCGTCCTCCCCATGAAGTTCGCCAGCAGCCTCTTCCCTTCGCCGGTCAGCACCGACTCGGGATGAAACTGCACGCCCTCGGTCGGATGACGGCGGTGACGCAACCCCATGATCACTCCCGGGGCGGTGGTCGCCGACACTTCCAGCTCCGCCGGCACGCTCCGCGGATCGACGACCAGCGAGTGA
>JAGYID010000038.1 GCA_018606725.1 Acidobacteriota bacterium | reverse complement strand
CGGGTTGACCGGCTTCCGCCCGGTGAGCGGCCTGACGAAGCTGCCGTAGGTATTTCCTTCTCGCGGGATCTGAAAGGTCGGGGGCGGTCTCCATCAAGGGGGCCGCCCCCGTTTCGCGTCGCCCTGCCTCATCTGTCAGCGGCGTGGCACGTCCCTTGCTCTTTCGTCGGGGCGATCGTCGGGATGTCACCGCCCGCTTAACGGCGGATAGCTGTCGGGCGGGGTCAAGGCGAAAAAAGCACCGTTGGTGTGGCACGGCTCGGTCGACCGCCGAAATTTCTGCAGCGCGGAAGCACTGCGAGCGGTGGGCCGGGAGTGGAGTCGGGGTCGAAAACGGATTCATCAATTGGGAGGTCCTTCATGAGACATGCCTGCTGGTCCACGGGGCGTTGGGTCCTGGTCATCCTGGGTGCGTTGGTTCTGGCCGGCCTGTCATGGCCGGTTCTCGCCTATGATCAGTATTCGGACGGCACGGCGACCGGCAACTGCGCCGCCTGCCACGAGACCACCATCGGCGGATTTCAGAGCCGGGGTGTCCTGCATGATGCGCACACCATCAACGCCACCGGCACGTGTCAGGCCTGCCATACGAGGCAGGGCGATATTCCGCTCACCTACTCCTCGGGCGACGGGACCCTCAACAAGGGTTGCATCGGCTGCCATGGCTCGCCCCGGACCGGCGGCGCCGTGGACGGTGCCGGCCTGCGACTTCACCACGCGAACAAGGGGGTCAGTGTGTGCGCCGACTGCCACGGCGACGCGGCGCCGCCGGCGGAGAGCGTCAAGCCGGTCTACTACACCCTGGCCGGTGTGGTCCAGACCAACCCCTGCAACGCCGACGGCAAGGAAGACTTCTGGAACCGTGACACCGGACTGCCGGACGGCTCGACGCCGCCGACGGCGACTGCGCGCCGGTGACCTGCCTCGACAACGACCAGGACGGCTACGGCAGCCCGGGCGATCCGACCTGCCCGCGCGGCCCGAAGACGGACTGCGACGACGCGCACGCCGACACCTATCCGGGCGCGATCGAGGCCTACGACCAGCGCGACAACAACTGCAACACCGAGATCGACGAAATCGAGAATGACGGGTTCTTCACCGTTACGAACAAGAACCGTTACTCGTGGAGCGCCCAGCCGCCGGCCTCTCAGCTCTACGACATCCTGAGATCGGACGGCGCCCAGTTTCCGACGGCATCGGCCAACACAATCTGCCTGGTGGTGGCGACCAGTCTGGCGCAGATCGACGACACGGTGAATCCGGCGGCGGGCAGGGCGCTCTATTACCTGGTGCGGAACACGCAAGTTCTCGACTACGGCATGAAGACCGACGGGTCGCTCCGGCTTTACACGACCTGTCCGTGAGATCGCGGAACGCCCGCGGGGTCATTGCCCGCCCGTGAGACCCGGCGCGGCTCAGCCGAGCCGGGCTTCCTCCTCCTGAAGCTCGCTGGTGGCGTGATCCCAGTCGTCATACAAGTGGGCCAGCTCGACCTCGATTGATTTTCTCTCCTCGCCGAGGCGGCGGGCGGCCCCGGGATCCGCGTATGTGTCCGGCGAGGCCATCGCCGCCTCGATCTCCTTCAAACGGGTCTCGAGCGGCTCGATGGTCTTCTCCAGCGCCGCGACCCGGTCGCGGAAGGAGCGCAGCTCCTTGTTCCGGCGGGTGCGTGTCTCGGCGTCGAGACGCCGCTGCGCGTGATGGGAGCGGGGCGCCGCGGCGCCCGTCTTTTCGGCGGCGGCTGCGGGGCGCGGCGCCGACGATGCGGCCGGCAACGCTCCCGGACCCGGCCCGCCGGCGCGCGCCACCGCCGCCGCCCGCGCCGTCGGAGCGATGCCGCGGGCGGCCGCCAGGTAGTCGTCGTAGCCGCCGTCGTACAACCTGACCCCGCCGTTCTCGAACGCCGCCACCTTGGTCGCGACCTTGTTGATGAAGTAGCGGTCGTGCGACACGAACAGCAGCGTGCCGGCGAAGCCGGCGAGCGCGTCCTCGAGCGCCTCGCGGGTCGGCAGGTCGAGATGGTTGGTCGGCTCGTCCAGCAGCAGGAAATTCCCCGGGTCGAGGGTCAGGCGGGCGAGCGCCAGGCGGTTCTTCTCACCGCCGCTCAGGACCTCGACCCGCTTGAAGACCTCGTCGCCCGAGAACTGGAAAATGCCGAGCAGCGACCGGAGCTGCCCGGGGCTCTTCGAGGGCGCCCAGGCCTGCATCTCGTCGAGGACGCTGCGCCCGGGGGTCAGGGTCTCGAGCACGTGCTGGGCGAAGTAGTGCAGCACGACCTTGTCGCCGATCTCGATCGTCCCGGAGTCGGCCGGCAGTCGGCCGGCGGTGATCTGCAAGAGGGTGCTCTTGCCGCAGCCGTTCGGGCCGACCAGCGCGACGCGGTCGCCGCGCCAGATCTCCAGATGCAGCCCGCGCAGGACCCGGTTGTCGGCATAGGCCTTGTCCACACCCGACAGCAGGACGACGCGCTGCGCCGAGCGCGTCACAGGAGGAAAGGTGAACCGCCAGGTCTGCTCCTCGGCCATGACCTCGGTGCGCTCCATCTTCTCCAGCATCTTGATCCGGCTCTGCACCTGGCGCGCCTTGGTCGCCTTGTAGCGGAAGCGCTCGATGAACCGCTCCACCTCCTCGACGCGGTGCGCCTCGCTGGCCGCCTTCTTCGCCGCCAGCTCGCGGGTCTTTTCCTTTTCCTCGCGGAAGCGGTCGTAGTTGCCGGCCCACAGCCGCAGCCTGCCGCGGTCCATCTCGGCGATCGAGCGGGCGAGCCGGTTCAGGAAGGTGCGGTCGTGCGACACGACGATCAGGGCGGACGGCAGGTCGGCGAGGAAGTTCTCCAGCCAGGCGACCGCCTCGAGGTCGAGGTGGTTGGTCGGCTCGTCGAGCAGCAGGTAGTCGGGGCGGCGCAGCAGCAGGGCGCCGAGCGCGGCCCGCATCCGGTAGCCGCCGGAGAACTCCCGCAGGGGGCGGGCGTGGTCGCCGGGGGCGAAGCCCAGCCCCCCGAGGATTGCCTTGGCCCGCGCTTCCAGGTCGAAGCCGCCGGCCGCCTCGAACTTGTGCTGCAGATCCCCGGCCCGACGGGTGATGCTCTCGAGGCGCTCGCCGGTCGCCGTCGCCATCTCCTCGTGCAGCAGTTCCAGATCGCGCTCCATGGCGGCGACGTCGGTGAACGGCGCCAGGAGCGCGTCGAGGACCGTCCCCTCGGCCAGCCGCGCCCCCTCCTGCGCGAGGTACCCGAGCGACGTGCCGCGCAGGACATCGACCGACCCGCGGTCGGCTTCCTCGACGCCGGCGATCAGGCGCAGGATGGTCGTCTTGCCCGCCCCGTTCGGCCCGACCAGCCCGACCCTCGACCCGGGCGAAATCTGCCAGTCGACGCCGGTCAGCACCTCGTGGACGCCGTAGGCCTTGGTGACACCGTTCAGCCGGATCATCGCGGCGGAATCTTACACGGCCGGCATGCCTCCCTTCAACGCCGCAAGCGGCGGGGCTTTCGCCGGCCGTCCGCCGGGGGCGGGGGAGTGATATGATTTCATCGCCATGGAACAACTCGGCGACAGCCTGCTGAAGCTGATCATCGAGACGTCCACCAATCTCCCTCCGGACGTGCGGCGCGCCATGGCCCGGGCGATGGGTGAGGAAGACCCCAAGAGCCGGTCCGGACAGGCGCTGTCGGTCATCGCGTCCAACATCGACATGGCGGCGGAGTGCGACGGACCGGTCTGCCAGGACACCGGCTGGCCGTCCTTCTACGTCACGACGCCGATCGGCGCCGATCAACTGCGCATCGAGGATGCCATCCGGCAGGCGATCGCCGAGGCGACCCGGCGCGGCAAGCTGCGCCCGAACTCGGTCGACTCGCTGACCGGCAAGAACAGCGGCGACAACCTGGGGCCCGGCACTCCCACCCTGCATTTCCACCAGTGGAGAAAGGACGACGAGATCGAGGTGAAGCTCCTCCTCAAGGGCGGCGGCTGCGAGAACAAGAACATCCAGTATTCGCTGCCGGCGGAGCTGGCGCACCTCGGACGCGCCGACCGCAATCTCGATGGCGTGCGCAAATGCCTGCTGCACGCCGTCTGGCAGGCGCAGGGGCACGGCTGCAGCGCCGGCGCCCTCGGCGTCGCCATCGGCGGCGACCGGGTGACCGGCTACGAGCACGCCAAGCTCCAGTTGTTCCGGCCGCTCGACGACGTCAACCCTGATTCGAAGCTGCGCGAGCTGGAGGAGTACGTCATGAAAGTGGCGAACGCCCTCGGCATCGGCACCATGGGGTTCGGCGGGACGGCGACCCTGATCGGCTGCAAGGTCGGGGCGATCAACCGGCTGCCGGCGTCGTTCTTCGTCTCGGTCGCCTACGATTGCTGGGCTTTCCGGCGTCTCGGTGTCGTGCTCGACGCGCGCACCGGGGCGATTCGCCGCTGGCTTTACAAGGATGACCGGCCGTCGGCGCCGATGGCCAGGGGCGAGGGGTTGACGAGCGGCAAGACGATCTCCCTGCAGGCGCCGCTGAGCGAGGCGCAGGTGCGGTCGCTGAAGGTCGGCGACATCGTCCTGATCAACGGCATGCTCTACACCGGTCGCGACGCCGTCCATCACCACCTGATGCAGCACCCCTCGCCGGTCGACCTGCGCGGCCAGATCCTGTATCACTGCGGCCCGGTGGTGCTGAAGGAGGGAAGCGGCTGGAAAATCAACGCCGCCGGCCCGACGACCAGCATGCGCGAGGAGCCGTACGAGTCCGAGATCATCGGCCGCTACGGCCTGCGGGCGGTGATGGGGAAGGGCGGCATGGGTCCGAAGACGCTGGCGGGGCTGAAGCAGCACGGCGCCGTCTACCTCAACGCCATCGGCGGCGCCGCCCAGTACTATGCGCGCTGCATCGAGAAGGTCGAGGGGGTCGACCTGCTCGACCTCGGGATCCCCGAGGCGATCTGGCATCTTCGGGTAAATAACTTCCCGGCGATCGTCACCATGGACGCCGCCGGCAACTCCCTTCACGCCGACGTCGAAGGCGCCTCCGCCGCCGTGCTCAAGACTTTCGCCGAGCCCGTTTTCGTTTGACGGCCGACATGCTTGTCGGCCTTGGTGTAACGGCCGGGCGCTTCCGGCGGACCGCCGCGTAGATGATGTCGTCGACGGTGCGCCCCTGCTTGGTCACCGCCAGCTGCAGGCGCGCTTCGCGCGCGTAGCCGGCTTTCGCCAGCACCCGCATCGACGCCCTGTTCCATTCGATGACGTTGGCCTGGATGCGGCGCAGGCCGCGGTTGAAAAACGCGAAGCGGGTCAGCGCCCGCACCGCCGCGGTCATGATGCCGCGCCCCCAGAACTCCTCTCCGAGCCAGAAGCCGATCTCGGCCGTCAGCCGGGAGATGTCCGTGCCGGGGATCAAGCCGATGCCGCCGACCGCCCGGCCACCGACGACGATGGCGAACTGCATCCTCGGTCGCTGCGCCAGGGCCCGGGCGATGAACTGCACCGCGTCGCGCCGCCGGTACGGGTGCGGGAAGAGGTCGCGCACATTGCGCCAGATCTTCGGGTTGTCGGCTTGGCGGGCGAGCGAATCGGCGTCGCTCCGACGCCAGTCGCGGACCGTGCAGCGGGGGAGGACGAGCCGCATGCCGGGCGGTTCAGGGACGAGGCGCGGCCAGGCGGCTGCGGGCTTCGATCAGGGCGTCGAGCTCACGCTTCAGCCGCGGCAGCACCTCGTCGTAGCCGAACGACCCGATCGTTTCCCCCCGGCGTTTCAGGTTGACGTGCGTCGGAGCGCACCACAGCCCCAGATCGGCGTCGTCGGTCTCGCCGGGCCCGTTGACGCGGCAGCCCATGACCGCGATGGTGAGGGCGTGGTCGCGGGCGTAGGCGGTCAGGTCGCGGACTTTTTCAGCCAGCTCGACGAACGCCTCGTTCTCGACGCGCGAGCAGGAGGGGCAGGAGATGATGTTCAGCGTATTCCCGGGGTTCTCCGGCACCGAGCGAAAGCGCCCGTGCGCGATGTCGTCGAGGATCCGCCGCCCGGCCTCGATCTCCTCCCCCTTGCGGTCGTTCGGGACCGTGAGCGAGACGCGGACGGTGTCGCCGATGCCGCGCGACAGCAGCTGCTCGAAGGCGATGCGCGTCTTGATGATGCCGTCGGGCGGCAGGCCGGCCTCGGTGACCCCCAGGTGCAGCGGCACGTCGGGGCGCCGCGCCGCGAAGCGGCGATTGCCGTCCACGACCTTGGCGGGGTCGGAGTCCTTGAGCGAGACGCAGTAGCGGGAGAATCCGATCTCGTCGAGCAGGGCGCAGTGCTCCAGCGCCGAGGCGATCATCCCGCCCACCGAGTCGTCGCCGAAGCGGCCCGCCACCTCGGGGTCGATCGAGCCGCAGTTGACCCCGACCCGTACGGCGATATCGTGCTTCGCCGCCACCTCGACGAGGAACGCGACCTTGTCGCGCACCGGCTTGTCCCGCTCGTGGTGGTAGAGGTGACCGGGGTTATAGCGAATCTTGTCGATATGCGGCGCGACCTGCGCCGCCAGGCGGTAATTTTCCTGAAGGTCGACCGACAGGTTGGCGGTGGTGCGGGCCCGGATGGCCGGCAGGGCCGCCACGTCGCGCGGGCCGTCGACGGCGACCCGGACGATGTCCGCCCCCGCGCGCTCGAGCAGGAGAATCTGCCTGACGGTCGCCTCGACGTCCCAGGTCTTGGTCGCCGTCATGCTCTGAACGGCGATCGGGTGACCGGCGCCGATGGTCAGCCGGCCGATCCGCACCGGGCGTGTCGGCTGGCGCTTCGCTGGTGATGTGGACGACATGACCATCGCATGATAGCAGCGCCATTCGCAGCCGTACAAGCCGCCGTCCACCGCCGCGCTCGCGGCGATGGCGCGCTGAAACTCCTCGATGGTGACGGGCGACCCGGGGTGCGCCTCGCGGGGTCATCGCGGACCGCGCCCGCAAGCCGCCGTTCTTCGGCGGCCGGGCGCGGGAGCGACTGAGCGGCGCGCCGCCTGTGCGGCGTACTCTGCCGCATCCGGGCGGCGCGACCGCGTGCCCCGCGAGGCGCACCCCGGGTCGCCCCGATGCAAGCGGGAGAGTTTCGGGGCGGCGTCACGCGGGCGCCGCGGGGGACGCTATGATGAGGCGCCATGAGAGCCCAGGTTCTGGAACAGGGCGGCCGGCCGCTCCGCCTCGTCGAGCGCGAGACGCCGCGGCCCGGACCGGGACAGGTGCTGATCCGCGTGCGGGCGTGCGGCGTCTGCCACACCGACCTGCACCTGGTGGACGGTGAGCTGACCCCGCCCCGCCTGCCGCTGATCCCCGGACACCAAGTGGTCGGGGTGATCGAGGCCGGCGGCGAGGGGACCGGCCGGCTGCGCCCCGGTTCGCGCGTCGGCGTGGCCTGGCTGCACGAGGCCTGCGGCGCGTGCGACGACTGCCGGCGGGGGCTGGAGAACCTGTGTGATCGCGTCCGCTTCACCGGCTTCCACGTCGACGGCGGCTATGCCGAGCAGATCATCGCCCCGGAGCGTTTCGTCTATCCGCTTCCAGAGACATTCCCCGACGCCGAGGCGGCGCCCCTCCTGTGCGCCGGCATCATCGGTTTCCGGGCCCTCAAGGTATGCGGCGCGCAGCGCGGCGAGCGGGTGGCGCTGTTCGGCTTCGGCGCTTCGGCGCACTTGACGCTGCAGATCGCCCGCTGGCGCGGCTGCCAGGTGGACGTCTACAGCCGCGCCGAGGAGCATCGGCGCCTGGCGCTCGAGCTGGGCGCCGGCTGGGCCGGCCAGGCGGGTGAAGCCGCCCCGGCCCCGGCCGACCGCGCCATCCTGTTCGCTCCGTCCGGCCGGTTGATCCCCATCGCCCTGCGGGCGCTCCGCAAGGCCGGGACGCTGGCGATCGCCGTCATCCACCTCGATCAGGTCCCCGCCTTCGACTACGCCCTGCTGTTCGAGGAGAGGGTCGTGCGGACCGTCACCGCCAGCACGCGCCGGGACGGTGAGGAATTTCTCGAGGAGGCCGTGGCCGCGCGGCTGCGCGTCGCCGTCGAGCCGTTCCCGCTGGCCGAGGCCGGCCGGGCGCTCGACCTGCTCAGGGAGGGACGGATCCGGGGGGCGGGAGTGCTGCTTCCCGCGTGAAGTCCCAATACTCGTAGAGGTTCCGCCGCCGGTACGGGACGATCAGGACGCGCGCTTCGGCCGTCATCTCGACCCGGCTCGGGAGATACACGTCCCCCCCGACCGGTCCGGCGTCCAGGCTCACTTCGACGTTGTGCAGCTTCGACAGGCTGAGGGCGATCGAGATCGGCTTGATCGTCCGGGCCCGGGCGCGGACCAGATGGTAGCCCTCGGCCGACACCCACAGACTGCCGGCCATCGCCCGCCCGAATTTGCCCTTCAGACCACCGACGCCATCGTCGTCCCCCGGACTGAAATCGAGCCGATAACAGGGGATGCCGCCGGCCATCTCCAGGCCGCCGTAACGGTAGGACGCCATGCGCAGGAGGTCGGCCATCGAGTAGCCGCCCGACTCGCTCTCGCCGGTGCCCTGCAGCATCGCCCAGTAGCGCTTGGAGAACGGCGCCATCCGCCGCTGGCGCTCCACCTCGTCCGGCGGCGGCGGCCCGCCGTTCATGCGCACGAGCGTTTCGTCGAACGACGACCCCTTCGGTGTGATGACGTACTCGAGGTCGTCGATCGGCGAGGCGTTGCCGTCGGCGTCGAGCTGGTAGCGTTGCGAGCGCCGGCGGAAGCGGTAGCGGGCCCAGGCGGCGGTATCGGCGACCTGCGTCCGCTGCGCCTCCCGGACCAGCACGGCGAGATCGGGCGGCTGCGCCGGCGTCATCGGCGGCGCCGGCTGTCCCCCGATTTGCGACTTGACGGGCGTTTCGGCCGGCGGCGCGGCGCGGGGCGCGAGGCCGGCCCCGGCGACGATGACCATTGTCAAGAGGACGGGCGAGGGGCTTCGCCTCAACGGGGCCTCATGGCGTCTCGAGCGGCGGCCGGCCCGGACGGACCAGGCCGCGGCGCAGGTCGGCGAGCGGGTAGAACGTATCGCGCCAGCGGACCCCGCCGCGCGCCAGCGTGCGCAGCGCCGAATTCCAGGCGGCCGCCAGGACGAGAACGACGCCGAGCGGATAGAGCAGCGCCACCCACAGCCAGTCGCCGCCGTGGCGGCGCGCCTGGGTGACCGAGGCGGCGAACACCGTCGCCGCCTGCAGCAGCACCGGCATCCAGGCGCACAGCGCCAGGAACGGACGCCCCGCGCCACCGGCGGTCAACGACGCCGCCAGGGCGCAGGCGAGCGGCCCGCCGACGGTCAGGAGCGCCGCGGCGCTGATGGCGGCGAGCCGGGCGATCGAATAGTCGAGACCGGCGAAGAAGTTCTTCTCCAGGCCGCGGATGATGTTGAGAGCGCCGGAGTGCCAGGCGCAATGGACCCAGCCGGCGCCGTCGAACAGACGCTGGCGGAAGCCGGCGGCCTTCAGGAGCATGCCGAGCTTGACGTCGTCGCCCGGGTCCATCCGCAGCGGCGCGTGCCCGCCGACGCGGTCGTAGGCGGTGCGCCGCATCATGTTGAAGGCGCCGACCCCGGCGCCCCCGGTCGGGCGGTCGCGATTCATCTCCCAGGCGCGCGCGGCCGTCAGGAGCATCTGGCCGAACACCGTCAGCATGGCGCCCTGCAGCGCCGACATCGGCCGGTTGTCGGGGAAGATGGCCACATGGTCGAGCGACTCGCGCTCGGCGTGGGCGACCATCCGCGCCACCAGGTCGGGGCGCAGGAAGGTCACGTCGCCATCGGTGAACAGCAGCCAGGCCGCGCCGGCCCGCTGGGCCCCCAGGTGGCAGGCGTGGCACTTGCCCAGCCAGCCGGACGGCAGGGAGCGGTTGTGCACCACGGTGAGCGGGACCGGCCCGTGATGCGCCGCCGCGATCTGATCGGCGATCTCGGACGTGCCGTCGGTCGAGCGGTCATCGACCAGGATGACTTCGATCGCGCAGCCCCGCTGCGCCAGGAGGCTCCGGATCGTCCGTTCGATGCCGGCCGCCTCGTCGCGGGCGGTGACGATGACCGAGACGACCGGCGCCGCGTGGCTCGCGACGCCGCCGGCGGGCGGGACCGCGTCGAGGAAATCGATCAGCGGCCGGAGCCGCTTCACGCCGGCGAAGGTCAAGAGCGCCCCGGCCAGCCAGACGCCAGCCAGGACCCAGCCGATGACGACCGTCGCGATCAGGGGATCGAACAGGTTCATGATGCCGGCGGGATCGCCATGACCGCCGACCGGGCGATGTCCTCCTGCCGGATCCTGCCGACGTCGAACCCTTCCAGCGAGGCGGTCAGCCGGTCGAGCGCCTGGTCGAAGCCCGGGACCGTCTTGCGGGCGCGGCTCAGCGGGCTGCAGCGGGCCAGCACGAAATTCTTGACGAACGGGTGCGAGATGCCGCGCCGCTTCAGGCGCGTCACGACGTCCTTGAGGATCTCATCGGCCCGGGCCACCTTCGCGGCCCGCTCCTCGCGTACGCCGTAAGACGATTTCAGCGGCGCTTTCAGAAACTTGTCGACGCGCCGGAGGAGCGGCGCGAACGCCCCGCCGGCGAAGCGGGCGTTCGCCTCGTACAGCAGACCCAGGGTGATGAAGTGCGGCTCCTCGAACTGGAACGCGAAGCTCTCCTCGTCGCGCCGGTCGCCCTTCTCGAGCAGGCCGCGGTACATGCGGATCACCTCGAGCGACTTCTCCTTCAGGTTGTGCGCCTTCTCGGTGTTGAGGGCGAGGATCTGGAAGGCGACCTCGGTTTCCGGGATGACGATGGCCGGCACCAGGCGCGCCTTGAGCTTCTCCAGGCAATGGCGCCGGTGGTTGCCGTTCGGGACCCAGTAGACACCGTCGGCGCGCACCGCGACGACGGGGTCGATGAACCGATCGAGCTTCTTGATGACCTTCAACAGACGCTCGGCATGCGCCTTCGACAGGTCGCGCTGGTAGGGGGTCGCCTGGACCTTGGCGGCGGGCAGCAGCGCGAAGATCTGCCAGTGACCGCCCACCGGCTCGCGATACAGGGCGAGCGCAGCGCCGCCGTCCGCCTCGATGGCCGCGCTCAGTTCCAGCGCCTCGGCCGGCGGCTCCTCATCCTCGGGGTGGACGGTGAAACCGATGCGCGCCACGTAGCCGTGCCTACTGCTGCTTACCCTGGGGCCACTGATAGAACGCGTTGTTCGAGTAAATGATGTCGCAGTTGAGATCGGCCGTCGGGCCCCCCTGGTTGGAGCCGGGGATGCCGTCCTTGCCGTAGCTGGTGATCGTGTAGATGGTGCCGGTGGCGTTGGTGTCGATGTGCCACGCCTGGCTCCAGCCGTCGCCCGGCGGCATCGCCGGCAGATACGACGGCGTCAGGTACGGCACCATGTCGGCGGCGCCGGCGTTGTTGAGCCCCTTCGGGTAGACGTTGTTGTCGACGGAGTAGGTCTCGAGGGCGCTGCCGATCTGCCGCATGTCGGCCAGGGTCCGGTTCTGTTTCGTGCGGTCCATGGCGTTGCGCAGATTCGGGATGGCGATGGCGGCGAGCAGACCGATGATCGCCACCACGATCAGCAGCTCGATCAGCGTGAAGCCGGGCTGGCGCCGGCGCCGCGGCGCGTTCGACCGGGCTCCTTCGCACGATTCCGACAGGCGACTGGTCACCGCGACACCCCCAGGGAGCCGGTAGTCTAGCATGCAGGGCATGCCTGTCATACGGAGGGGACCGGCCGGGCGTCTAGGAGCGCCGCGGCGTCGGCGTTGCCGCCGCTGAGCACCACGGCCGCCGGCGTCACGGGAACCCAGCCCCCGAGGAGGGCCGCCACGCCGACGGCACCGCTCCACTCGACCAGCAGGTGCTCGGTGCGCAGCAGCATCGACGCGGCCTCGCGGATGGCGTCGTCCGGGACGGTGATCACCTCGGCGACGTATTTCGAGGCGATGGCGAAGGTCAGGTCGCCGGGACGGGAGGGGATGAGGCCGTCGGCGATCGACCGCGCCTCCGGCAGGGTCACCGGGGTGCCGGCCTTGAGCGAGGCGGACATCTTGGCCGCGCCCTCCGGCTCGACCCCGACCACCCGGATCCCGGCGCGGTGATAGCCGCAGGCCAGGGCGATGCCGGCGATCAACCCGCCGCCGCCGACCGGCACGAGGATGGTCCCGACGTCCGGCATCGCCTCGAGGATCTCGACGCCGCAGGTCGCCTGGCCGGCGATGATCCACGGATGATCGAACGGCGGGACCATCGTGAGATCGCGCTCCTTCTGGATCTGCTCGGCCCGCGCCTTGCGCTCGAGCGAGGTCCGGCCGGCGAAGACGACCGCGGCGCCGAGCGAACGGGCGCGCTCGACCTTGACGGGCGGAGCGGTCTCCGGCATGACGACGACGGCCGCGATGCCGGCGCGGCGGGCAGCGGCGGCGACGGCGATGGCGTGGTTGCCGGATGAGTAGGTGATCACCCCGCCCGCCCGGCGGGCCTCTCCGAGGCGGGCGATGAAGTTGGTGGCGCCGCGCATCTTGAAGGCGCCGCCGCTTTGCAGATTCTCGCACTTGAGGGCGATCCTGCCGCCGCAGCGCTCCGTCAGGGTCTCGGACGGTAGAAGCGGCGTGACGCGGGCGCCGCGATAGACGCGCTGGCGCGCCTCGCGCAGATCCCCCGGGCTGAGGCCTTCATGCTCGAGGCTCATGAGTCCTATTCTGCCACGCGGCCGGCGCGCCTCCCCGCATATAATGCCCGGACACCCGACTGGAGACGCGCATGTTCGCGAAGGAAGGGCTTGAAGGGGTCGTCGCGGCCCGCACCACGCTCAGTCTCATCGACGGCGAGAAAGGCCGCCTGAGCTACCGCGGCTACTCGATCCACGACCTGGCGGCGCGCTCGTCGTTCGAGGAGGTCGTCCACCTGCTGTGGTACGGGGAGCTGCCGACGGCCGCGCAGCTGGCGCAGACCCGCGCCGACCTCGCGTCGCAGCGCGCCCTGCACCCCGACGCGCTGGAGATATTGCGCCGCTTCGCCCGCGACGCCTCGCCGATGGACATGCTGCGGACGGTCGTGTCGGCTCTGGCGATCCACGACCCGGACGTGCACGAGTCGACCCGCGAGGCGAACCTGCGCAAGGGGACCCGCCTCACGGCGCAGATGCCGACCATCGTCGCGGCGCACGAGCGGCTGCGCAAGGGGAAGGAGCCGGTCGCGCCCGACCCGCGCCTCGATCACGCCGCCAATTTCCTCTTCATGCTGCACGGCACAGCACCGGAGCCGATCGCCGCGCGGGCGCTCGACGTGGCGATGATCCTGCAGCTCGACCACGGCCTCAACGCCTCGACCTTCGCGGCGCGGGTGACCGCCGGGACGCTCGCCGACCTGCACGCCGCGGTGACCTCGGCCATCGGCTCGCTCAAGGGGCCGCTGCACGGCGGCGCCAACTACGACGTCATGGTCATGCTCAAGGCGATCGACGAGGTCGGGCGCGCGGCGGAGCACATCCGCCTGGAGCTGCAGCAGAAGAAGAAGATTCCCGGCTTCGGCCACCGGGTCTACAAGACCATCGACCCGCGCGCCGTCCACCTGCGCGAGCTGTCGGAGAAGCTGGGCGTGTCGATGGGCCAGGACAAGTGGTACCGGATGTCGGCGGTCATCGAGAAGACCTGCAAGGAGCTGAAGAACCTGTACCCCAACGTCGACTTCTACGCCGCCTCGACCTATTTCCTGCTCGGCTTCGACATGGACCTGTTCACGCCGATCTTCGCCTGCAGCCGCGCCCCCGGCTGGATCGCCCACGTCATCGAGCAGCACACCGACAACCGCCTGATCCGCCCGCTCGAGGAATACATCGGACCTCCTGAAAGGGCGTACGTGTCCCTCGACAAGCGCGGCTGATGCGGTCCGGCCGGAGCGGGTTGCGGCGGTTCACGGTCCCGATCATCAGCGGATGCCTTGCGCTGATCGCCGGGGCGCCCGGCGGCGCGCCCGGACAGGCTCCTATGGCCGCTTGACGACCGCGCCGCCCTTCATCACGAAATACACCTGCTGCAGCGCGGCGATGTCCTTGAGCGGATCGCCGGGGACCGCCACCAGGTCGGCCAGCTTCCCGGCTTCGATCGTGCCGATCCGGTCCTGCCAGCGCAGCGCCTCGGAGGCGACCCGCGTGCCGGCCTGGATCGCCTGCATCGGCGTCATGCCGGCGTGCACCAGCGAGGCGAACTCGTGCGCGTTGAGCTCGGGCGGGAAGCCGCCGAAATCCGAGCCGACGCAGATCTTGACGCCCGCCTTGATCGCGTCGCGGACGCGGCGCTCGAACTCGGCCTGGTACTTCCGGCTCAGCTCGACGTTCTTCTGCATCTCGGCGCTGTCGGAGCCCTGGCTGGCGTAGTACTCGCCGACGTACATGGTCGGCACCAGGTAGACGCCCTTCTCGACCATCATCTTGATCGCCTCGGCGTCCATGAAGGTGCCGTGCTCGATGGAGCGGACCCCCGCGCGGATCGCCATCTTGATCCCCTCGGCGGCGTGGGCGTGCGCCATCACCGGCACATCGCGGCGGGCCGCCTCCTCCACCGCGGCGCGCAGCTCCTCGGGGCTGAAGTGGACGTTGGCCGGGTTGTCGCCGACCGACATGAAGGCGCCGGTCACCAGCAGCTTGATCCAGTCGCTGCCGTGCTTGATCTCCTCCCGCACCGCCTTGCGCATCTCATCCGGGCCGTCGGCGATGAGGCCGTCGGCGATGACGTGCTGCTCGGGGGCGATGAAGTTCATGTCGCCGCCGCCGCCGGTGACCGAGATGTAGTGCCCGGCGCCGGTGATCCGCGGCCCGATGAACAGCCCCTCGTCGATGGCGCGCCGCATGTCGAACTGGGCGTAGAACACGTCGTCGTCGCCGGGGATGCGCAGCGTCGTCCAGCCGGCCAGCAGATCGTCCTGCACGGCCTTCAACCCCTTGAGCGCCTTGTATGCCGACGACCAGCGCAGGTGGTCGACCTGGTACGAGTCGGTGCTCTGCAGCGGGTGCGAGTGCATGTCGATCAGCCCCGGCAGCAGTGTCGCCGACCCGAGATCGATGACCTCGATCCCCGGCGGCAGGATCTCCGGACCGCCGACCCTGACGATCCGGTCGCCCTCGACCAGGACCGCGGCCTTCCGCAGCGGCCTGTCGCTGCGACCGTCGATCAACTTGCCGCACAGGATCCCCTTCGCCGCCGGCGCCGCGGTCGCGGGCGCCGCGGCTGCCGCCGGTCGGCCGGCCCCCGCCGCCAGCCAGAGCAGGCCCAGGGCCGCGATCGACTTGCATCCTGCGCCCGAGCGGGCGCCCTCACCTCGACGCTGTGGTTTCATCCGCCGCACCTCCGCACCTCCGCGCTTCGCGCGGCGCGATTGTAGCCGGAATGCCCGCCGGCGGTCGCGCGCCGGAGGCGAACCCCCCCCCGCAGGCGGGAATGAAGTAAGATGCAGCCTGTTCGTCAACCCGCTCCAATTCACGTAGGAGGACGCATGCGGAAGATGACAGCGTTGGTTTGCGCGGTCTTTGTGATGGCCCTGGTGCTGGCGCAGGTGAACCTGGTCTCGGCGGCCGGCAAGACCCACGACCTGACCGCGACGGTGGTCTCCATCAACGTCGAGAAGAGGACCATCACCATCAAGGACGAGAAGGGCGAGGAGAAGACGGCGCCGGTTCTCGACAAGGCGATGGCCAGCCTGAAGAACGTCCACACCGGCGACAAGGTCAAGATCACCTGCCAGGACACCGAGAAGGGTGACCACGAGGGCGTCAGCGACATCAAGGTCGAGAAGGCGTAAGGACGCCTTCACCGGCGACGGCGCGGCCGTCGCCCCATCATCGAGCGCGGGCGTCCGGCCGGTTCCGGGCCCCGCGCTCTCTCATTTTCGGGCAGATCGAGATATCATGCCGCCACTTTGCGGGGGTCGGGGGACCCGCTTCGGAGCACCTCAACGCGGTTCGTTCGAAGGAGGGATCGCATGGTCCGATCGCAAGCCTTCCGTTGGGCGGCTGTTCTGTTGCTCCTGCCGATCGTTGGCCTGGCCGTGCCGCGCGCCGCCAGGGCCGATGGCGACGTGAACTTCTTCCTGGGCCAGAAGTCACTGGACCACGGCGACTGGGGGCCGCTCGACGGCCAGTCCGAGTTCGGCGCCGAGATGAGCTTCGGGAAGAAGGATTGGCCCATCGCCATCGCCGTCGATCTGTTCTCGTCCGCGGACGACTACAGTTCCCTCGGGGCGAAGGTCGAGGGCTCGACCTGGGAGCTCGGGGTGGGGGTGCGCAAGATCTGGAAGTCGGGTAACACCATGCCCTACATCGGAGGAGGCCTCGCTTCCATCAGCGGCGCCTTCAAGGTCGATTCGGCCGGCGTGGACGAGAGCGACAGCTCGCTCGGGGTCTGGTTCGGCGGAGGCGTCTTCTGGCGCCTCGGCTCCCGCTTCAACATCGGCCTCGCCGCGCGCTACTCCAAGGCGACGATCACGCTGTTCGACGTCGATGGCGAGGGGGGCGGGCTCCACTACGGAATGCTCCTCGGCTGGGGCTGGCCCGCCACCAAGTAACCGCCTGGCCGGTGCCGTCCCGGCGGATGTCGAGGGTTCCCCCGGGGTTGAACCGCCGGGACGGTTGTCATAGACTCAACCCGATGGCGCGGCCACGGTCACCGCGCCCAGCCATTCCGGAGTCGACATGCCGGCACCCGGCGACTACAAGAACAAGTTCCTGAAGAAGCCGCCGAAACGGCTGGCGGTGGTCGACCAGAATTCCTGCTCGGGGTGCGCCGGCTCGCCGGTGTGCGTCACCTACTGCGAGACGGTGACCGTCAAGGACGACGTGGTGGACGCCATCCGCTACATCGAGTCGCCGGAGGCGCCCAACAAGCTGGCGATCATCGAGTACGACAAGTGCATCGGCTGCGCCCTGTGCGCGGAAGTCTGCCCGTGGGACGCCATCACGATGTACAACTTCGACGAGGCGTGGGGCGCGGCGACCGACGTGACGCTGGTCCCCTACAGTATCGATCTCGACGCCAACCCGAAGCGGAAGGACGAGGAGCCGGCGGCAGCGGCCGCCGCTCCCGCCCCGGCGCCGTCCCGCTGACGGCGGCCGCCCCGACGGCGGCACGCACCGGGAGTTGCGCAGATGGATGTCGTGGCCCTGCTGCTGGCGGCCGGTGCCTCCAGCCGGATGGGTCAGTGCAAGGCGCTGCTGCCGTGGCAGGGCCAGCCGCTGATCGCCTACCAGCTGCACCAGATCCAGAGAAGCCGGGTGCGCGAGTGCATCGTCGTGCTCGGGCCGGATGCGACGCGGGTGCGGCCGCACGTCGAGGCCCCCCTGCGGCCCGGCTGGAAGGCGCGGGGCGTGGTCAACCCGCGCTGCGAGGAGGGGAAGTGCTCCTCGATCCAGACCGGCCTGATGGCGCTGCCGGTGCCGCCCGAGGCGGTCCTGGTCGCCGCCGTCGATCAGCCGCTCGACGCGCGCCTGCTGAACGCCCTCATCGACGCCGCCGAGGCCGAGTGGGACCGCGGCGCCTCGTGCGGCCGGCGCACCATCATCGTCCCGACGTTCGGTGAGAAGCGCGGTCATCCACCGCTGTTCTGCGGCTCGCTGTTCGCCGAGCTGATCGGCGTCAGCGAGGAAGGCGGCGGCCTGAAGGCGGTGGTGCGGCGCGACCCGGCCCGCGTCCTGCACCTGTCCTGGAGCGATCCATCGATCCTGGTCAATCTCAACGCCCTGACCGATCTGCCGGCCGCACGGCCCGACCTGGAGCTGCGCTGATGGGCGTGGAGCGGCGCGCGTGAGCGGCCGGGCGAAGCGGCGCGCCTTCACCCGGCGCGCCTTCCTGAAGGGGATCGGGCTCGGCAGCGTCGGCGCCACCGTGCTGGCGGCGCCGCCGTCGAAGGGAACGCGTCCGGCCGCGCCCGCCGGGACCGGCCGGACGCTCGGACCGGGGGCGGTCGCCATCACCCTCAAGGTCAACGGCGTCGCCCGCACCCTGCGGGTCGAGCCGCGCGTCACGCTGCTCGACGCGCTGCGCGACCGGCTCGACCTGACCGGATCGAAGAAGATCTGCGACCGCGGCGAGTGCGGCGGCTGCGCCGTGCTGGTCGACGGGTCGCCTGTGCTCGCCTGCATGATGCTGGCGGTCGACGCCCGCCACCGCGCCATCACCACGGTCGAGGGGCTGTCGACCGGCGGCAGGCTCCACCCCGTGCAGGCCGCCTTCATCGAGGCGGACGCCCTGCAGTGCGGCTTCTGCACGCCCGGCTTCGTGGTCGCCGCCAAGGCGCTGCTCGACGAGGTCAAGACGCCGACCGCCGAGCAGGTCCGCGAGGCGCTCGGCGGGCATCTCTGTCGCTGCGGCACCTACCCGCGCATCGTCGAGGCCGTGCGGTCGGCGGCCGGCCGGAAGGGCTGAGGGATCGGCATGGCCGCGACGCGCAAGGTCAAGATCGGCACCGCCCGCCGGACCGAGACGATCGACATCCGCGTCCCGGAGACCGAGCCGCCGATCTGGGACGCCGACGCGAAGCTGACCGTCGTCGGCGGCAGCTACCCCCGTCTCGACGGCGCCGCCAAGGTCACGGGCAAGGCGCGCTACACCTTCGACATCAACCGGCCCGGGATGCTGCACGGCCGGATCCTGCGCAGCCCCCACGCGCATGCGCGGCTGCTGGCGGTCGACGTTTCGAAGGCCGCGCGTCTCGCCGGCGTGAAGGCCACGGCGACGTTCGAATCGCCCACCTTCTTCGCGGCGCTCGACGAGACCGACGAGTCGGGCAAGCCGGTGGAGGGGGCAGGGGAGAAAGCCGCGACCGGTCCGCGCCGCATCCTGTTCGCCGGCGAGGAGATCGCCGCCGTGGCCGCGCTGACGCCGGACATCGCCGACGACGCGCTCGACCTGATCGAGGTCCGCTACGAGCCGCTGCCGCACGTGGTCGACCTGGAGGACGCAAGGAAGCCGGACGCGCCGAAGGTCTTCCCCGACGGCAACCAGCGACCGGCGACGGTCTGGAGCGCCGGGGACGTCGAGGCCGGCTTCCGGGAGGCCGACGCCGTGGTCGAGGCGACCTACACGACGCCGGTCGCCCTGCACAACGCGCTGGAGACGCACGGCGCGGTCGCCGAGTGGCAGGGGGGGAAGCTCACGGTGTGGGCCTCGACGCAGGGAGTGTTCGGCGTCCGCGACGACCTCGCCAAGTTCTTCAAGGTCCCGTCGCGCGACGTGCGGGTGATCAGCGAGTACCTGGGTGGCGGCTTCGGCGCCAAGTTCGGCGCCGGGGTGACCGGCGTCGTCGCGGCGCTCTTGGCGAAGAAGGCGGGCGCCCCGGTGAAGCTGATGCTCGACCGCCAGGAGGAGAACCTGGCCACCGGCAACCGGCCCGACTCGGTGCAGTGGCTGAAGATCGGCGCGAAACGGAACGGCGCGCTCACCGCCATCCATCTCCGGTCGTACGGCACCGGCGGCATCGGCGGCGGCGCCGGCGTGTCGGGGCCGGTGCGGATGATCTACGCCTGCCCCAACATCAAGACCGAGGAGCAGGACATCTCCACCAACGCCGGCTTCGCGATGCCGTTCCGGGCCCCGGGCTTCCCGCAGGGGTCGTTCGCCCTGGAGTCGACTCTCGACGAGATCGCCGACCGGCTGGGGCTCGACCCGCTGGCCCTGCGCAAGACGAACTACATCGACCGGCCGAACAAGGGGCTGATGGAGCAGTACGACCTCGCCGCCAGGGCGATCGGCTGGGAGCGGCGCCGGCCGCCGGCGGAAAACGCCGCCGCCGGCCCGATCCGGCGCGGCTTCGGCATGGGGACGGCGACCTGGGGGATGTACGGCGGGCCGCCGGCCGACGCGACCGTGACCATCCACTCCGACGGCCGGGTCGAGTGCATCTGCGGCACGCAGGACATCGGCACCGGCACGCGCACCGCCATGGCGGTGGTCACCGCCGAGGTCCTCGGCCTCAAGCCGGAGCAGATCAAGGTGGTCCTCGGCGACACCGCCACCGGCATGTACTCGCCGGCCTCCGGCGGCAGCGTCACCCTGACCTCGATCCTGCCGGCGATCCGCGCCGCCGCGGAGCTGGCGCGCGACAAGCTGTTCCGCGCCGTCGCCCCGGCGCTGGCCGCGAAGCCGGAGGATCTTGAGGCGTCCGGGGGCCGGGTGCGCGACCGGGTCGGCGGCCGCAGCGCCGCTTTCACCGCGGCGGCGGCGCGCCTGAAATCGGCGCTGATCTCGGCGCAGGCGGCGCGGGCCGACAACTATCCCGGCGTCGGCATCGAGTCGTTCGGGGCGCAGTTCGCCGAGGTCGAGGTCGACACCGGGACCGGCAGGGTGCGGGTGCTGCGGATCGCCGCGGCGCACGACGCCGGCCGGACGATCAACCGCCTGACCGCGGAGAGCCAGGTCAACGGCGGGGTGATCATGGGGCTGTCGTACGCCCTGCTCGAGCGCCGGGTCATGGACGCGCCGACCGGCATCGTCATGAACCCGAACCTGGAGGACTACAAGATCGCCGCGACCCTGGAGATGCCGGAGATCACGCCGATCATGATGGACGTCTACGACCCGGCCAACAACGCCGGCGTCAAGGGGCTGGGCGAACCTCCGGTGGTGCCGACCGCGGCGGCGATCGCCAACGCCGTCAGCAACGCCCTCGGGGTGCGGGTGCGCGACCTGCCGCTGACCCCGGACGTCATCCTGGCGGCGCTGGCCCGGAAGGAGCAGGCGTGACGATGCGGCGCGAGGGCGGGCATGGAGGGGTCGGCCGATGAGGCGTTTCGCTTTCATCGAGCCGCCCGATCTGGCCGCCGCCACAGAGGCCCTGGCGCGCGGCGCGGGCAAGGCGGCGATCCTCGCCGGCGGGCTCGATCTGCTGGGCGAGATGAAGGACCGCATCATCGAGCCGGCCGCGGTCGTCAACCTCAAGACGGTCCGCGGGCTGGACGCCATCCGCTTCGAACCGGACGGCTCGCTGCGCATCGGTGCCCTGGCGACGCTGGCGTCGGTGGCCGCCCACCCGCGGCTGGGGCGCGAGTATCCGGCGGTGGCGCAGGCGGCGCAGAGCGTCGGCTCGGTCGAGATCAGGAACGTCGGCACCGTCGGCGGCAATCTCTGCCAGAGGCCGCGCTGCTGGTACTACCGCTCGCCGCTCCACAAGTGTCTGAAGAAGGGTGGCGACGTCTGCTTCACCACCGTCGGCCAGAGCCGCTATCACGCCATCCTCGGCGGCGGGCCGTCGTACATCGTCCATCCCTCCGACCTGGCGCCGGCGCTGATCGCCTGCGACGCCCGGATCACGGTGGTCGGCCCGGACGGAACGAAGGATCTGCCGCTCGAGCAGTTCTACGTCCTGCCGTCGGTGCGGCTGGATCACGAGACCATTCTCAAGCCGGGAGAGATCGTCACCGAGGTCAGTCTGCCGGCGTCGGCCTCGGCCGACGGCGGGACGCGCAGCCGGTTCCTGAAGTTCCGGGAGAAGGATTCGTTCGACTTCGCGCTCGTCAGCGTGGCGGTGGCGCTGCGCCTGCAGGGGAACAGCTGCAGCGCCGCGCGCGTCGTGCTGGGGGGAGTGGCGCCGACCCCATGGCGTTCGAAAGAAGCGGAGAGCGCCATCGTCGACCGCTCGATCGGGCCGCGCAGCGCCGCGAAGGCGGCCGCCGCGGCCCTCGCCGACGCCAGTCCGATGAGCCACAACGAGTACAAGATCCCGCTCGCCAGGACGTTGATCACCCGCGCCCTGCTGGAGACCGCCGACCAGGGGACCGGCCTGGCGCCGTCCTGAGCGACGGTGCCGGCGAATCGTCAGAACGCGGGGACGCGGGGCAGCGGGGGTGGGGACACGATGAGCGACGCAGCCGGTGATCGACCTCCCGGGGACGGGGTCCCCGGTCTCTGCCGCCACCTGCGCACCAAGCGGTATTACTACGGCTCCATCGAGGCGGTCCTGGAGGTCGCCGAGCTCTCCTCGACGGCGCAGTTCTGGTGCCTGCGCACCATGCGCGTCGTCGGTCCCGACGAGGGTGCGGTGACCGCGGCCAGCTGCCGGGACGGGCGCTCCTGCTGCGAGCCCGCCGGCCTCGGGCCTCCGCCCGTTACCGGCACGTAACGCCGCGAAAGTCCTGGCCGGCGGCCCAGCCTCCCGGTATATTTCGGGTCTTCCATGAAGCGCCTGGACGCTCGTTCGCCTGTCGTGTCCCGCCTGCCGGCCGGGTTGATCCTCCTCGTCTGCGGGCTGGCGCTGCCGTCGCCGGCGCGTCCGCAACCGGCATCGCCGGGGCCGCTGCCGGTCGCGGACCAGGCGCCGGCCGCCCGCCTGCTGGTCCGGTCGGGAGACCCGGCTCCCGGGACGGCCCGGCTCGGCGCGGAATTCTCCTGCACGCTCGCCGCGACCTCCGACGGAGCGCTCCTGTTCACCGACGGCGCCGGGACGGCGCTGTTCCGCGCCGCGGACGCCGGGCTCGCGGTCGCGGTCCACACCGGCGATGCGGCGCCGGGGGGAGGGCGGATCGCCGCGCCGTGCGAGACGGCGGCCGGCGCCGACGGGACGATCGCGCTGCGGGCCGAGCTGGCCGACGGGCGCGTGGCGATCCTCCGAATCGATCCGCGCACCGGCTCGATGGACGAAGTCATCGCGCGGGGCGCCACGGTGGCTCTGCGCGACGGGCCGGCCACGGCGGGCTATATCGGCGCGCCGGCGGTGGATGGCGCCGGCGCCGTTCTCGTCCTGGTGGTGTTCCAGGAGGGCCCGGAGGCGATCCTGCGGCTCGCAGCCGGTCGCTCTCCGGAAATCCTGCTGCAGAGCAGCGACCCGTTCGCGGGCGCCTTCATCGTGGGATTTCTCGCCGACCCGGCGGTCAACGGCAGCGGCACGGCGGCGGTCGAGACGGCGATCGGCTCGAACGACGGCACACAGACCGGCGAGGCGGTCGTCACGGTGGCGCCGGGCGGGCCGGCGATCGCGCTGTTCCAGATCTCGACCCTGCCGGGTCAGCCGGCTCGGGCGCTGGCCGGGTTCCCGGCGGCGATCAACGACGCCGGTCAGGTGGCGTTCCTCTGGTTCGATTCGGGCCGGGGCCGGCTGCAGAAGGCCCTCGGCGGAAATTCGGTCACCATCGCCGCCGATGGAATGGCCGCTCCGGGCGGCGGGACGCTCGCCGACATCGCGCTTTACCCGCCGGCGATCGACCCCGGCGGCGCCGTGCTGTTCGGCGCCCGGCGCTCCGGCGGGGCGAGCGGCATCTTCGTGGCCGGGCAGACGCTGGCGCTGGTGGCGGAAGAGCCGGCGGGCGGCGCCGGCCTTTCACCGGTCGCGCCGACCTTCGCGGCGGATGGCCGCATCATCTTCGTCTCGCGCAATACGTCCTACGGGAGCGGGATTTTCGCGAAGTCGGGCGGCGAGGTCGCGGCGCTGGTCCGTGCCGGTGCCACCATCGCCGCGCCGCGCTTTGCCGCGCTGCTCGACAGTGCGCCGGCGCTCGGCACGACGTTGATGACGCTGCTGCCGCTCGGGCCGGCGCTGGCGCCGGGCGGGCGGATGATCTTCGACGCCCGGGTGACCGGCGGCAGGCGGGGCCTGTATGAGCGCGATCGCGCCGGTCGGGTCGACCCGGTCGCTGTTGACGGTGACGCGGTCGGCGCCGGAACGCTGAACGGCGAATCATTCGCCTTCCATTCGATCGACCGATCCGGGAGCGCCGCCTTCCTGGCGACCGCCTCATCCGGCCTGGCGCCGACGGCCGACTGGGCCCTCTACGAACGACCGGCGGGCGGCGCCCCGGCGCGCCGCATCATCGGCGTCGGCGACGGCGAGCCGGTCGGCGGCGGGCGGACCATCGCCGCGCTGCGGGCGCCGTCGCGGCTCAACAGTGCCGGCCAGATCGTCCTGCCGGTCCTCCTGTCGGACGGCGGCACGGCGCTGTTCGGATACGACGGTCGCGGTCTGTTCCGGATCGCCGGCAGCGGCGACCCTGCCCCCGGCGGCGCCCGCTTCGTCAGCCTCGACACCGGCTCGGGTTTTCAGGGGACGCATATCCCGCCTGCCCTGACCGACGAGGGCGACGTGCTGTTCGGCGCTCTCACCGACGCCTGGGATGTCGCCCTGTTCTCGGCGCACTGCGAGCCCGGTGGCGGGGTCATGGAGCGGGTCCTGGGGCAGGGGACCGAGACCGACATCGGCCGGCTGACGCCGTTCGAGCTGCAGGCGCTGGAGGCCGACGGCAGCGGCCGGCTCGCCTTCGAGGCCGCCTACAACGACGACATCGATTTCGGCACCTTCCAGAGCGCCGGGGCCGGCATCGTCACCCTGGCGCGCCGCTTCGACCTGGTCGATGACCTCGGCTTCGTCCTGCGGGTCGACCCGCAGCTGGCGCTGGCCGGTCCGGACAGCGTCGCCTGGGGACTCGACTTCTTCGACGGCAGCCAGGCGATCGTCCTGGGAATCGGCGACCGGCCCGACCCTCTGGAGACGATCGTCGTCGCGGCGACCGGCGGCGCGGCGCCGGACGGCGGCGTGTACCGCTTCTTCCACGTCGGCTTCAGGACCCTTTCGAGGCTGGCCGGGGACGGTCTCGGGACGATCGCCTTCGCAGCGGCGACCGACGCCGGGCCCCAGGGGATCTTCGCCTACGGCGCGCCGCCCGACAGCCCGCCTTTCGCCTTCGCCGGTCCCGACCTGGTGGCCGAGTGCGCCGGCCCCGGCGGCACGCCGGTGACGCTGGATGGCGGAGGCTCGTCCGACCCGGATGGCGATCCGCTGCATTACGCCTGGACCGGCCCGTTCGGCACGATCGAGGGCGCGAACCCGACGGTCACCATGCCGCCGGGGATCTGGCCGATCGCCCTGGTCGTCGATGACGGGTCGCTCGCCTCCGAGCCGGATACCGTCGTCGTGACGGTGCGCGATACCGTGCCGCCGGAGATCAGCACCCGCGCCATACCGGCGCTGCTGTGGCCGCCCAACGGCCGCTACGTCGATGTCGGCGTCGAAATCACCGTCGCCGACCGCTGCGATGCCTCACCCCGGGTGTTGTTGATGGCCGCCACCAGCAGCGAGGGGGGAGTTCGCCGGCGGGGCGGGTCGCCGATCCTTGGCGCCGGTCTCGGCAGCGACGATCGCCTGGTCAGCCTGCGCGCCGAGCGCTCCGGCACCGGCCCCGGCCGCACCTATACGCTCGTGTATCGTGCCGTCGACGGCACCGGCAACGCCGCCGCCGCGACCGCCACGGTCGTGGTCCCGCACGATCGCGGCGTCCACGACCGCGACCGGTAAACGGATGACCGCCAGGTCCGGGCGGACCGCGCCGCCGCGCTCCGCCAACGCCACGCTGGTGGCTTGCACGCCGTGGTCCCGAGGGCGATTTGACCCCTCAGCGCAAGAAGCGCTAGTCTGCAGGCACTTGGCGCCTTCCCCTGCTCTGGTTGGAACTCTCGGAGGCCCGGATGACGTGTCGACGAGGTCGAATCCGCTTCCCGCCGCCCCCGATCCACCGGCACCAGGTTCGCCGAATTGGATCCCTCGCAACCTTTATCGCGCTATACGGCCCGCTATGTTTATGGGGATAGACGGCACGCTATGTGTATTGGATATTACAGAACTAGATAATTCTAGTTAGGCGCATTGAGGTTTGCGGGACATGGTATTTGATGCAACCTGGCATCTGTTGGTGCTACCGGCGCTCGTCGTTGCGGGGATAGTAGTACTGCACCTGGGCGACCGGGCAAATGGGCAAGCACTATGGGGACTCAATCGCCGGGGGGCCAAGCTTGCAGTCGTAGCTAGTGGCGTAGGTACGCTCGCTACAGCAATCGTGGTCCTGACCATGAAGGACCAGCTCACGATCTTTATTGGCGTGCCGTTCCTCCTCGCGTGGCTCATTGGCCTCGCGACGCTGGTCTACATGCCGGCCCTCACGGGCATCCAGATGCTGTTTGTCTGCGAGTTGCTTGTACTCAAGAGACATGAGCGCTGTGTGGTATGGCAGCACCTTGTGGCTCTAAGTTTATGCTCCGTTTGGGTGTTGTTGTATGTGTGGGCGAATAGTGGCAGCCCGCCGTGATCACGCGCCTAACAACGCGCTGCAGCGGACGCACTCGCGTGTCACGTCCCGTGCTGGAAGAGCGCACGGGCCGCGCCATGCGGCGCGCCGCTGAGCGCGAGCGTTAGCTGGACTATGCGTATCGCGGGGTTCGCATTTCTCTCGGTCATGCTGGTCATCGCCGGCGGTGATGATGCTCGCCCCTGTGTGTGTTCATGCGATGGCGACCTCACGGTCGAACGTTACATCGCCGACGCATCCTTGATCGTCGTGGGGCAGGTCCTGGAGGTCAAAGAAAAGAGCGCCGATCCGGACCCAAATGATGATGTCGTGGTTCTCTCGAGTTGCGGAGAGCAATGGGTTCGGGTCGCAGTGACTGAAGTGCTCAAAGGG